>CAZFHW010000025.1:0-25795 GCA_964518885.1 uncultured Parvibaculum sp.
GGCGGCGCCGGTCGGGCGCGAGGTGCGGTCATGTCGGCGCGCACCATTGCGGCTCTTGAGGGTGAATGCAAGGCCGTTTTGCATTGCCCACAGGCTCTCATCGGGCGGTTAACGGTTGCTCGTTAACTTTCGGATCATTGGGAGAACGAATCACGTCCGAATCGGCATCTCTGGGATCTTCGCGATCCGTTCACGGCTAAATCTAGTGTGTCTTTGCTGTGGAGAGCGGACGGGCGTTAAGAACTTCTGTGGATATTTCGCATGCCTTTCCCTTACGTCACGACTTACCAGCGCGCGTTCGCCCTCTATAGTCGTCTCATTGATACTTTTCGAAGCGGTTCTCGGGGCGGTCCCCGATCAGCTTCCAGACATTCGGGGAAAATGCACATGGATTTCGATATCCCACAACAGCTACGGGACTACCTGACGGTGCTTGATGATTTTATCGAGAAGGAAATCAAGCCACTGGAACAAAAAGACGACAATATGCGGTTTTTTGATCATCGGCGGGAACATGCCCGGACAGACTGGGATAATGACGGCCTGCCACGGGAGGACTGGGAAGACTTGCTGCGCGAAATGCGCCGCATCGCCGATGCGGCGGGGCACCTTCGTTACGCGCTGCCGGAAGAGTATGGCGGGGCCAATGGCAGCAACCTGGACATGGCCGTGATCCGCGAACACCTCGCCGCAAAGGGTCTTGGCCTTCACAATGACCTGCAGAATGAGAGTTCGATTGTTGGCAACTTTCCGCAAGTTTTGATGTTCCGCGATTTCGGAACGGAAGAGCAGAAGAAAGTGTTTATCGAAGGCATGCTTGCGGGCACGCACAAAGTGGCGTTCGGGCTGACCGAACCTGAGCACGGGTCCGATGCAACCTGGATGGAAACACGCGGCGTGCCGGAAAAGCGTGATGGTGTTGATGGATGGCTCATCAACGGGGAGAAGATGTGGAACACCGGTCTTCATATTGCGAACTATGACATGATCTTTGCGCGCACAAGCGGCGACGATGGGTCAGCAAAAGGGATTACCTGTTTTCTCGTGCCGACGGACTCGGAAGGCTTCAAGATCGAAGAATATCTGTGGACCTTCAACATGCCCACAGACCATCCGCGTATTTCCCTCACCAATGTCTGGGTGCCGGACAGTGCGATCCTGGGGCCACGAGAGAACGGTCTTGCTCTCGCACAGCACTTTGTGCACGAAAATCGTATCCGGCAGGCAGCGTCAAGCGTTGGGGCTGCCCAGTTCTGCGTCAATGAGAGTGTGGAGTATGCAAAGAACCGCAAGCCTTTTGGCAAGCCGCTGGCGGTCAATCAGGCAATCCAGTTCCCACTTGTTGAGGCTCACACAGAATGTGAGATGATCCGGACCCTGGTTCATAAAACCGCGTGGCAGATGGACCAGATGACGAAGCCGGAAGTGGCGATCCATCTCTCAGACAAGGTTTCCATGTGCAACTACCGGGCGAACCGTCTGGTATGTCAGGCTGCTGACCTTGCGATGCAGGTGCATGGCGGGATCGGGTATTCGCGGCACAAGCCGTTTGAGCATATCTATCGGCATCATCGTCGCTACCGGATTACCGAAGGTGCTGAAGAAATTCAGATCCGCAAAGTCGGCGGGCATCTGTTTGGCTATATCAACAAGAATGCGGATCGCCGTAAAGCGGCGGAGTAACGAGCGTACAGGCGGGCGACCTTGTCTGTGGTTGCCCGGCCTTACCTCCATGTGCGACTAGCTTCTAGCGGCACCCTTGTTGTCGGAAGGGAGTGATATCAATCTTTGGGGGGGCAAGGAGAAGCTTACACGTGTGCCAACCCCTTCCTCACTGGTGAGGTCGAAGGTCCCGTTGTGCATTTCAACCAGATGTTTTGTGATGGATAGACCTAATCCAGTGCCGTGATTTTTGCCGGTCAATGCACTTTCAACTTGCACGAAGGGTTCAAGTGCTTCGGCGATCTTGTCTGTTGGAATACCAATTCCCGTATCCGTAACGGCGATGGTCAGGCCGGTTCGCTCATTGACTTCGGTCGTGATGGTTACAGTGCCGCCGGGGTTGGTGAATTTGACGGCGTTGGATAACAGATTCAAAAGGATCTGCCGGATCGTGCGTCTATCTGCATAGACAAGGGGCAGATCAGCGCTGACATCCAGAATGAGTTCAAGATTTCCCGCCGAGGCCTTTGGCCGAATAAGCTCGGCGGACCAGGAGATCGCTTCCCCAATGTCCATGTCACGTTCTTCGAGGTCGTAGCGTCCTGCCTCGATCTTGGATAGATCGAGAATATCGTCGATCATGCTGAGCAGGTGGCGTCCGCTGTTCAGGATGTCCGTCATATATTCGCGGTAGCGATCGTTTCCAAGTTTGCCAAACATTTCCTGCTGCATGACTTCGGAAAATCCGATGATGGCATTCAAGGGTGTGCGCAGTTCATGGCTCATGGTGGCCAGGAAACGGGACTTTGACCGGTTGGCCATTTCGGCATTTTCGCTGGCTTTGCGGAGCCTATTTTCTTGCTGTCTGCGATCGATCGCGATGCCAGCGAGATAGGCGGAACCACTCACAAAGGCGATCTCAACGTTCGTGGGGGTGCGCTGTTCTTTGTAGAAAGTTGTTAGCGTCCCCAAGATGCGTCCGCCACGCGAAAAAATGGGCTGCGCCCAACAGGAAACAAACCCCAGGTCGCCGAGAAGGGCGAGATAGCCCTGCTCCAGCGGATCGGAGAGGACATCGGAAATGATTACTCGCTCGCCGCGTTCGATGGCTGCACCACAACAACCGTCTGTGGGAGATAAGATCGATCCTTCAATGCTTTGTAGAAGCTGCTCTGGAACGCTTGACGATGCTGTCTGCACAACGCGACGGGTTTCGTCAATGAGGAAGATTGTAGAGTGGGCGCCGGCATTCGTGTGATCGACGCTGGTGGTGATTTTCTGCAAAATCATATCAAGTGAAGTGCCGGTCGCTAGCGAGTCCAGCACTTCAAGGTGTTGGTGCATTTCATCATCTGCACGCTGGCGGGCGGTTACGTCTCTGATGTTGAGGACAAGTCCGCCAACACTGGTGGAGTCCCGCAAGTCTGTGATTGATGCCTCGACCCATGCATCGCGCCCATCAAAGGTTTTCACATGATCTTTAAGCTTCTGCACCTGGCCGTGTGATTTTTCTTGTTTGATGGCCTTGTACAGCGTGTTTGCATTCTCGCTGTCGGAGGAGCGGAGTATTTCATTGATGGGGCGGCCGATGGCCATATCAGCGGTCAAACCAAACTGTTTGATCGACGGTGCGGCGTATCGTACGAACCCCTGATCGTCGGTCAGGAGGATAGTGTCGTAGGCATTTTCGACAAGGGCTCGAAAGAGTTCTTCCCGTTCGCGCAAATTGAGGTTTGCTTCTTCGGCTTTGGAGCGTGTCGCGTTGGATGCTTCGATTGCCTGGGCTAGATCTTCAATCAATTCTTCGTTGCGAAACCGAACGGCGAATGTTTCCAGGCTCTGTTTGTGAGCTGAGTGCGCAATCCACATCAGAAAGGTGAAAAGCCCCGCGGTCAAAAACCCGAGGACAAGCTGGACTTCCGTTCCACCTGTGAGGGCGCCAGCTGCGGTCATCAGCATCGCCGGTCCGCCGGTCGCATAAAGGACTGTCAGATTTCGAAAACTAATCGCCGTAACCGTCACCACCTGGCTGACCAGGATCATGAAGAGAAGCATTTCCTGGGTCGGGTTATCGAGTGCCCAGAAAACAGGCAGGAGGCAGACCCAGACGATGTTACCTGCCCAGTAGGCTGATGCATAAAGCTTGATCCACCGATCAGAATTGCTCTTCGCATCGGGAGAGCGCAAATAGCTCTCCTGCACCACGGCGATGACGGCATAAGTCAGAATGACCAGGCAAGTCCAGATGATAGGCACAATTGAGGGGTAGGGGCTGTCCAGGGAGAACAGGAGGGCGACTGCAAAGGTCGACATCATGAAAGGGGCGGTGCGGTACTGACGGACAATGGTGTCAAATTGATCTGCCTTGGCCTGGCGAAGCTGATCAGGCGACAGAGTGCCCTCTACAACAGAGCTTTGTGCCCTGTTGCGGATCAGGTTGCCTACCTTTGCCATCAACTCTCGTGTCAAACCGACCTCCCACTGTCGTCCGCTGCCAGCAAATAGGTTCATCGTTGCGGCAGCGTCGTGACATCCAGTTTCCGCAGCTGGGGTAAAAGATTGTGTAAAAGAGGAGGAAAATTGGCGTCAATCTGAGCCCATCGACCGCGTTCTGTGGAACATCGTTAATGGGGGGTTTATGGAAATGGCTCACGCGCTTGTGCATTGGTGTGTTTTGCCGTTTTTCGAGGCTTTGTAGATGATCTCGTTGCGTGCTGTGGACCTCCCAGAAAGCAGCGCGCTTATGGTTCGGCGGCGTGCCCCAAAATATCCCCAAAGCGCCGATGGCCGGATCGCGGCGGCAGGCCTTGCGTTGTTTGGCCTGCCGTCGCACCCCCAGCACCCCAAAAGCAACGACTGGCTAGGTCTGTAACGCAGGGATGGGCTTGTGTTAGCGGCAGTTTTCAAGGCTTTGTTGACCCGAATGCGCCCTTCCACGATACTCCGCGCCAAATTGTATTTTACAAATTGCGGGCATCATTATGGGCAGCGGCACCACTCCCTTTGAGACATGGAAAACCCTGGCTGAAAAGCAGATGAAGGGACGATCCGTTGACACTTTGACATGGGCGACCCCGGAAGGGATCGATGTCAAAGCGCTTTACACCGCGGCTGATCTGGAAGCCCTGGCGGCGGATGGCTATGACGTGAATTCGATGCCGGGGGTGGCGCCTTTCATTCGCGGCCCCCAGGCGACGATGTATGCGGGGCGACCGTGGACTATCCGCCAATATGCTGGCTTCTCGACGGCTGAAGAGTCGAATGCGTTTTATCGACGGAATTTGGCTGCTGGCCAAAAGGGTCTGTCGATTGCTTTCGATCTGGCAACCCATCGGGGATATGACAGCGATCACCCTCGGGTGGTTGGCGATGTGGGCAAGGCCGGGGTGGCGATTGATTCTGTTGAGGACATGAAAATCCTTTTTGACGGTATTCCGCTCGATGAGATGTCGGTCTCGATGACCATGAACGGTGCCGTGATCCCCAATCTGGCGAACTACATTGTCGCGGCAGAAGAGCAGGGCGTGACACCGGACAAATTGGCCGGGACCATCCAGAATGACATTCTGAAGGAGTTCATGGTTCGCAACACTTATATCTATCCGCCAGCGCCGTCGATGCGGATCGTTTCGGACATTATCGCCTTTTGCTCCAAGAATATGCCGAAGTACAACACGATCTCGATTTCCGGCTATCACATGCAGGAAGCCGGTGCGACGCAGGTTCAAGAATTGGCGTTCACGCTTGCTGATGGGATGGAATATGTCCGCACTGCAGCGGCAGGCGGTCTCAAGGTGGATGACTTTGCGCCCCGGCTTTCCTTCTTTTTTGCTATCGGCATGAACTTCTTTATGGAAGTGGCAAAGCTGCGCGCCGCCCGGCTTTTGTGGCATCGCATCATGTCTGAGTTCGGGGCGACGAACCCCAAGTCTTTGATGTTGCGCACCCACTGCCAGACGTCTGGTGTGTCGCTCACAGAAAAAGATCCCTACAATAATGTGGTTCGCACAACGCTGGAAGCGCTTGCCGCGGTATTGGGTGGTACGCAGAGCCTGCATACCAATGCGTTGGATGAAGCCATTGCGCTGCCCACCGATTTTTCGGCCCGCATTGCGCGTAATACGCAATTGGTGATCCAGGAAGAAAGTGGTGTCACTAATGTCATCGATCCGTTGGGTGGGTCCTATTACATTGAGACATTGACGCATTCTCTTGCCACCGCCGCCTGGGCGAAAATCCAGGAAGTGGAAGCGCTTGGCGGCATGACCAAGGCCGTGGAAAGCGGCATGCCCAAGCTTGAGATTGAGGAATCGGCTGCGCGTAAGCAAGCGCGGATTGATCGGGGCGAGGAAGTTGTCGTCGGGGTCAATAAGTATCGCCTCGCGAAAGAAGATGCGATCGATACGCTGGAAGTGGATAATGCCAAAGTACGTGAAGCTCAGGTCGCTCGGCTGACCCATATTCGGGCAACGCGAGATGAGGCAAAAACCAAAGCAACGCTTGTCGCGCTGACGGAAGGGGCTAAGGGTGATGCCAACCTGTTGGAGCTTGCGATTGAGGCAGCGCGGGCGCGGGCAACGGTCGGCGAAATTTCAGATGCCATGGAAAGTGTTTTTGGGCGTCATCGGGCGGAGGTGAAGACCGTGTCAGGCGTATATTCTCAAGCTTACGAAGGTGATGATGCGTTCGGCAAAATTCAGGTCGAAATTGAAGACTTTGCAAAAGAGGAAGGTCGTCGACCGCGGATGCTTGTGGTTAAAGTCGGCCAGGATGGGCATGACCGGGGTGCCAAAGTGGTTGCGACCGCTTTTGCGGACCTTGGATTTGACGTCGATGTGGGTCCGTTGTTTCAGACACCCGATGAAGCGGCGCGTGATGCGATCGAAAATGATGTTCATGTCATCGGTATTTCCAGTCTTGCTGCCGGGCACAAAACGTTGGTTCCAGAAATCATCAAGTCGCTGGACGCTGCAGGTGCGGGGGATGTCGTCGTTATTGTCGGTGGGGTGATCCCGGCGCAGGATTATGATTTCCTCTATAAAGCCGGGGCCTCAGCTATTTTCGGACCAGGCTCGAACATCATCGAGTGTGCGTCTGATGTATTGCGGCTCATCCGTGAGAAGCGATCAAGCTGAATTGGCTAATTGCTCAATGCTGTGATTAACGGTTGGCCGTTGACGGTGGCGTCCGTCAGGTGTGCCGTTGCATTGACGGTAGATGTTTCCATCAACATGCGGATCGGCAGGACGAGGGGTTGAGTGCCGCTTGGGCCCATGATGTCATCAAACCGCGCCAGCCAGACTGTGAAAGGTCTGAGGGGATCGCGTGCCTGGGAAACCAGCCATTTGCGCGTGTATCCTGCAATTGGTTTGTACGTCAGCGAGCATTTCCAAGCGTCCCCCTGGTAGATGCCCGCCCCCTGAGGTGTCAGGCGGGTGGCTTCCAGCTCTTTGAACTGGAGTTCGAATACCCGTCTGCCGTCAAATACCGAGATGGTCTGGTCGCAGGGATCGACGCTGCTATTGATGGCAGTGAAGATCGACGCGGTGAGGGGATCAATGGTGTTGCGCACGATTGCGGGCGAAAACCCATTGGTGTGCACCCCGTCTGTGGGGATCGCTGAAACGCTGTATCCGCCATCCTCATCTATCATCATGGCGATGGAGCGTTCGCCAAATCGACCATCATATTCCTGTGAATAGCGGAGAAGTTTTGGCCCGTTTGGTGTGAGGAGGCCCCGGGCCTGGCTTGAACCGCGACCGTTGAACAAGGTGTTGGCAATACCCTCTGTCTGGAATTGTGAGGCAATTTCATAGCTGTGAGGGGTAAGGACTGCTTGTGTATGAAGAGAGACAACGTGAAGTCCGCCGCCATAGATCTCGAAGGTCAGGTCAATGGCGGTGATGGCACTTTCTAAGGCGCTGACATCGATTGTCCGGGTAATGGGCGGCACGGGTTGAGAGACTGCCGCGAGGTCCGCCGCCGTCAGAGGGGCTGGCCAGCAAATGGTGAACGCCACCAGAAAGCGTTGCGAGAGCCGTTGGATCTTGGGTGCCACTGTGTGCGATCCCTTTTGGCGGTGAAAGTCGAAAAGGATGATGGCGCGCGCAGGTGATTTCGACAAGCACGGCCTGTTCACATTTCGGAGGGCCTGGCCAGAGGGCTCGGATCAGGGGCTGCAATTGCCGCACAGGGTTGGGGGCGCGGGGTCAGAAATGGACGTTAAGACCTCAAACCGGCTTGCGCGCATGACAGCGCCGCCAAAAGGCGTCCTCAAAGTCAGGCGAACCGGGACCCAGAAGCGACCCTCGTCAACGGGAGCGAGCCAGACTTTGATGGAATCGTCGCGTTCCAGAAGCTTGATGAGGGTTTTACGCTCATAGCCTGCCACTGGGATCATTTTGACATTGCAGCGCAGGACGGGGCCGGAATACGACCCTTCGGGGCCGTTCATCTCTGTCATGCCATCCCGGCTTCCGGGTCGAATATCCGGCGTGAGGTGAAGGTCATAACGCCGCCGACCATCGAACAGCGGCAGTGTCCGGTTGCAGGGGGACGTGTCGGTGGTTGGCAATAACAGGGCGCTGATCGGGTCCTGGGTCATCAAGACATCATTGGCGCCGATATTAGGGCCAAAGCCATCCTCATAGGCGGGGTTGGCTGTCATCACCGGGGCGGTTCCGTGCGGATAAACCAGTTCGACCCGCCGGGATGAATCCGGTTCTGTATAGGTCGAAACGAAGCGCGTGGGTTTGACCCGGTTCCCGGAAAAGACCCCTCGGCTCTCTAACGCGAAGGTGGTTTCAAAAAACTGCTCCGCGATTCCTTCCGTTTTGATGATCGCTTCTAGTTGGTATGCTGTGTCGGTGATTTGGGCCTGAACACCCACATGACCAAAGTCAAACCCGCCAAGCGCTACCTGGTAGTCCACCGAGAGGTGGGTGGTTGCTTCAGCCTTTGCGGGGGTCACAAAACCCATCCCTCCCACAAGGAGCGTGAGAGCGAGTGCAGGAAGCAGCTGCTGACAAAGTGGGGAATTCGATTTCATGTGCATTGTCTCCTTGCCTTTCAGTTTTGCGGTTAGTGAATGAACAGCGACTGAACGATAAAAAGGGCATGTCTGCGTGGCTCTGAGCGGGCCCCAGACTCTGGACCTTAGACCTGATCCCGAGTATGCAATTGGGATGTCAAAAAAGGGGTTAAAAGGCGACCGTTCTTCCCAGGCTGATAGGATTGATCCGGCTCTGCTGGCGGAGGGGATCATGGCTGGTGAGAGCACAGCGCTGGGGCGGGGCATTACGCTTGTGGAATCGAGCCGGGTGGATCATCAAGCGCTTGCGCAGGATCTGCTTGCTCGGGTTTTGCCACGGACTGGGCGTGCGATGCGAATTGGCCTGTCCGGTGCACCGGGCGTGGGGAAATCTACTTTCATTGAGGCTTTCGGCCGGTTTCTCATTGCTACGGGTTTGAAAGTGGCGGTCCTCGCGGTGGACCCTTCCTCTGCCAGAACGGGCGGGTCGATCCTGGGCGATAAGACCCGCATGGAGCTTTTGTCACGTGAAGCCAATGCCTTTATCCGACCTTCGCCGGCAAGTGGCACGCTGGGGGGAGTGGCGCGGCGTACGCGTGAAGCGATGCTGTTGACCGAAGCGGCGGGGTACGACGTGGTTTTGATTGAAACCGTTGGTGTTGGTCAGTCCGAGACTGCGGTTGCCGATATGACGGATATGTTTTTGCTGCTTCTTTCGCCCGGCGGTGGAGATGAATTGCAAGGCATCAAACGCGGGATTATGGAACTCGCTGACCTGGTCATTGTGAACAAGGCGGACGGGGAACTGAAGGCCGCGGCGCGACGTGCCGCAGGCGAATATGGGGCGGCTCTTCATTTGATGAGGCCCAAAAGCCCAAACTGGACCGTTAAAGTTGAGCTGGCATCGGCCTTGAAAGAGGAAGGACTTGAGGCCATCTGGCAGGACATCGGAGAATTTCGGGCGGCGATGCAGGCTTCTGGAGAACTTGAAACCCGGCGATCCGGCCAAGCCCAGACCTGGATGTGGACGGAGTTGCGCGAAGGGTTGCTGGCACGATTAGAAGGGCATCCGGAGGCCGGTCGCCTTGTTGGCAAGCTCGAGAAACAGGTCGCGGATGGCAGTTTGACACCGACGGCGGCTGCGCAGCAGCTGCTGATGCTTTTGTTCCCTCCAGGGGCTTCTTAAGCTATTGAATAGAATGGGTAAATTACGGCTTATCTGGTGGTCTGGCTGGGCTTGACGAGGGCCCCGTGCGGCTCTATACCTCCCGGCTCATGAAGATGTGGGCTGAAAGGCTGACATTCTTCTCCGCAGTTATTGGATCTCGGCAAAAGTTCTTCTTTTGCACTGAATGCCGGGATCACTGGGTTTTAAAGATAGGAAGATGCTATGGCGCGCCGTTGTGAGTTGACCGGTAAAGGGGTTATGTCAGGTAACAATGTCAGCCATGCGAACAACAAGACGCGTCGCCGCTTTTTGCCAAATCTTTGCAATGTTAACCTGATGAGCGACAAGCTTGGACGCCAGTTCAGGCTTCGGATTAGCGCTCATGCGCTGCGCTCTGTTGAGCATCGCGGTGGTCTGGATGCTTTTCTTCTGAAGGCACGGGACGGCGAGCTTTCAACCAAAGCGCTGCGCATCAAACGCCAACTTGCCAAGAGCATGGTTGCTGCCAGCTGATTGTTGTCGCTGGTTCGAGACAAAGAAATGGCTTCCCGGTGGGAGGCCTTTTTTTTGGCTGTTTTCTCACTGTTTACGCTGTTTCGCATTCTCTTTACGCGTGGCCTAGGCGGGAGCGACCGGCTTCGCTAGAGTTTGCAACGATCTGCTCCTGAAAAAAACTGGGGCGGAAACTTGGCGGAACAAGGGGTCCGGCGCGATGCGTCTTTTTTTTGGTGCGATTGTCAGGCTCATTTTTCCGGTGGCTGCGCTGCTTGGGATATTGGCGCTCGCCTATCTGGGCTCAACCCGTTTCGTCACTCAGTTTGATGTTTTCCCGCCGGAGCAATGGTATCTCAACCCTGGATATTGGATGACCTATGGGCATCTGGCGTTGCCGCTTGTCTTCCTTGTCCTCAATCTCGTGAGCCGCCGGTATGGGCCTGGCACGGCGATTGCCTCTGTTGTGGCGAGCTGGGTGCTGGTAGCTGGGCTTTTGGGCTGGGTTGCTGCGACCTTTGGCATCGGGGAAGTGGAGGGACGACTTGCTTCTGTGAGCGTTGCGGCCACGTTCTTCGGGGCTCTTTTTGCGGGACAGCTGGCTAGCGTCTACCTGTTCGACCAGATCAGGGGTATTCCCTGGTGGCGCGCGCCGTTTTACGGGGCTCTGATTGGAGGCCTGGTGTTTGCGGGACTGTTTTATGGGCAGATGGCCTATGGTTCGGATGAGCCTTGGGCAAACCGGCTGGTGCTTATGGGAGGGCTCTATGCCGGAGCTGCCTTTGTGAACGTGTTTGTCTACTATTTACTGAGACGCATGATCCGCCCTTTGCCCGGGCTTGGTGGCGCCTGAGAATTAGTCCTGCAGAGCGAAAACCAGCAATAGAGTTCGTTGTAGCGGATTAAAATTATCGTCCGAGATCAGATAGAGCAGGGATGTGCCATCGGCGGTCTGTCGGATGGAGAGGCCCTCCATATTGTCGATGGACCTGGAATTGTTTGCTTCCAGAAGAACCTCGCCATCGAGCGGCGCATCGTCTTCCAAGGAAGCTGCTGGAATACGTCTCATTAAGATGCTCAACCCCGCCAACATCGAATAATGCCGTTCAAGGGTTACGACGTCTCCATTGGGTAGGGTGGCGAGATCCGTCAGCATGTAGGGAAGGTGTTGGCGGAGCAGGACAGGGGTTGCGTGCGTTTCTGTCAGGCGCACGCCGACAATATGACCGTCTGCATCCAGGCTCTCTTCTGACAGGGCAAGCAAGGATCCGTCGGCCAGATAGGTCAGAGCTTCAAGCCCCTTATTATTGGTGAGATTGGCAAGTGTCCCAAAGTCTGGGACCGGTTCAGCCCTGGCCTCAAACCCATCAGCCGCCAGATCGAACCGTCGAATACGGTGATGACGTTCAAAGCTCACCAGAATGGGCGTGGTTCTTGGGTCGGCCCCACGGGGGACAGCCAGGCCTTCAGCGTCGCTTTCATATTTACCCGAAAAGGGTGTGCCATCTTGTGAGAGGAGAGGGGCCACCAACCCACCGGAGATGCTGATCGGCTTGTCTCCATCGGATTGCAAATCGGCGGTGATCCAGTTGCCCTGATCGCTGACGGCGATGAAGGCATCTCCGGTTTCGCCAACAATAAGGGCTGAGAGGCCCCCAAAAGCTGGATGCTCTGAGGTCAGTTCCAAGCCGCCAACATAGGTAAGCTTGCCAGCCTTTGTGTCGCGAGGATTTTGGGGGTCCCAGAAAACGGGGCGGGTGTTGATGGTCAGCGATGTCGGGCTTGCGACAGCATCGGTGCCTTCAAACAGGCCGGCCGCGATGGCGGTTCCGGTGAGAGCGATTGCCGCGCTCAGAGCCCACAGGATGCGGGAAGACAGCAGGTGTTTCATGGGGGGGCCGGCTTTGGTTTATTTGAATGCGGGGAGCCTACCAGAACGAAGATGAAATGCTCAGGGGCCTTTCACTGCACGGCCGACCTGTTGAAAGCTGGTTTTGCGAAGCGAGCCGAGGGTGCTTTCGCCGCTTCGGGGAGCTGCCTTCTTGCCGGGTGTTTTCCTGTTGCGTCTTTTTGCGATCGGGCTGTCCTGATCATCGAACAGTTCAGCGAGCTTGTCGGTCATGGCACCGCCCAACTGCTCTGCATCAATAATGGTGACGGCGCGCTCATAATAGCGGGTCACGTCATGGCCGATACCGATGGCGATTAGTTCGACAGAAGAGTGGTTCTCGATGTCATTAATGACCTGGCGGAGATGTCGTTCCAGATAATTTCCTGCATTGACCGAAAGGGTGCTGTCGTCCACGGGTGCCCCATCGGAGATCACCATCATGATGCGTCTGTTTTCCGGGCGGGCGAGCAGACGGTTGTGGGCCCAGATGAGGGCTTCGCCATCGATATTTTCCTTGAGCAGACCTTCACGCATCATCAGCCCAAGATTGCGGCGCGCACGGCGCCAAGGACTATCGGCTGATTTATAGACAATATGCCGAAGGTCGTTCAGACGGCCGGGATTGGCAGGCTTGCCTTCCGCGAGCCATTTTTCACGTGCCTGGCCACCCTTCCACGCCCGGGTGGTGAAGCCCAAAATTTCAACCTTCACGCCGCAGCGTTCCAGTGTGCGGGCAAGAATATCTGCGCAGAGCGCTGCCACAGTGATGGGGCGCCCCCGCATGGAGCCGGAATTGTCGATGAGCAGGGTCACGACGGTGTCGCGAAACTCTGTGTCGTTTTCCATTTTATAGGCGAGGGGCATCATCGGGTCTGTGATCGCGCGGGTGAGCCGTGCGGCGTCTAGAATGCCTTCCTCCAGGTCAAAGGACCATGTCCTGGTCTGCTGCGCCATCAAGCGGCGCTGCAGGCGGTTGGCCAGGCGCGAGACCACCCCATGCATTTGTTGTAATTGCTGATCCAGATATTGACGCAGGCGGGCGAGTTCTTCGACATCGCACAGGTCTTCGGCACTGATGACTTCATCGTAAGCCGGGGCGAAAACCTTATAAGCAGGCGTGCGCGAAGCGTCATCCATGCCATCAGGGCGCCAGGGCTGATTGCCCTCGCCCATCTCATCCATTTCTTCACTGTCAGCAGGCATGTCGTCGGCATCCACCTCGACCATCTGCTCGTCGCCTTCCTCGCCTTCCCCTTCGGCAAGCTCGGCCTGTTCGGCACTCGCTCCTTCAGGCTGCTCAGCTTCTCCGGCCTGGGCGTCGTCATCAGACTGATCGTCGCCACCTTCTTCGCCGTCTTCCTGGTCGTCGGCATTTTCAGGGCTTTCGCCCAGTTCATCGCCCATTTCGAGGTCCACGAGGATGTCGCGCATGACGCGCGCAAAGGCCTCTTGATCCTCGAGGGTTTCGCCGAGCCGTTCGAAGTCACCGCCTGTGCGCTCCTCGACCCAGGGGCGCCAGAAATCCACCAGATTGCGGGCGGCGTCAGGGACAGCAGCGCCGGTCAGTTTTTCTCGCGCCAGAAGGGCGACGGCTTCCGCCAGAGGCGCTTCGTCCTTGTTGGTCACTTTGTCAAAGCCCAGGGACCGGCATCGTTTATCGAGGGCTGCAGAAAGATTGTCTTTCATGCCAGTCATCTGGTTTGCCCCGATAGCCTCGACGCGCGCCTGTTCTACGGCATCGAAAATGGCTTTGGCGTTGCTGCCTTCGGGCTCCAACCGTGCATTGATGGTGGCATCATGATGAACAAGACGCAGTGCATAGGCGTCGGCAAAGCCGCGCACCTCTGCAACTTCATTGGCGGGCAGCTCGCGACTGGGCAGGGGGAGCCGCGCACGCAGGCCCCGCAACCCTGGAGGTTCCGTCCCAAACGTCACCGCAAGCTCTTCCTGCTGGGCGATGGTTTTCATGGTCGCCGTCAGCGCGCGTTTAAACGGCTCGATGGGACCTTCCTTGTTCTGCATAGCTTGGCCTTTAAGGCTTTTGACTTGTAGGACTTTAGATTTGGCAAGTCTTCCGGTCTTTGACGTCGGTTAGGCAACCATCACTTTGGCGGCAGTTTCCGGCAGATCTTCTCCGAAGCATCGCTGATAGAATTCAGCAACGGTCGCGCGCTCCAGCTCGTCACACTTGTTGAGGAAGGTGAGCCGGAAGGCAAAACCAATATCGCCGAAAATCTCAGCATTTTCTGCCCAGGTGAGAACCGTACGTGGGCTCATGACAGTAGAGATGTCACCCTGAATAAAGGCGGCGCGGGAAAGATCCGCGACCCGAACCATTGCGGACACATCCGCTTTGCCTTTTTCCGTCTTGATGTAGCTCTTGGCTTTGGCGAGAATGATGGCTGTTTCAGCATCGTGAGACAGATAATTCAAAGTTGTTACGATGTTCCACCGGTCCATCTGACCCTGGTTGATCTGTTGTGTCCCGTGGTAGAGACCGCTCGTGTCCCCCAGGCCGATTGTGTTGGCCGTTGAGAACAGACGGAAGTAGGGATGAGGGCTGATCACTTTATTCTGGTCGAGCAGGGTGAGCTTGCCCTGCACTTCCAGGACACGCTGGATCACGAACATAACGTCGGGCCGGCCAGCATCATACTCGTCAAAGACAAGTGCTACAGGGCGCTGCAGTGCCCATGGCAAAAGCCCCTCGCGGAATTCGGTAACCTGTTTGCCATCCTTCAGGACGATGGCGTCTTTGCCGATCAGGTCAATACGAGAGATGTGGCTGTCCAGGTTGATACGGATACATGGCCAGTTGAGGCGCGCGGCGATCTGCTCAATGTGGGTTGATTTGCCAGTGCCGTGATAGCCCTGCACCATGACCCGGCGATTGAAGGCAAAGCCCGCAAGAATGGCCAGTGTGGTTTCGCGGTCAAACAGATAGTCAGCATCAAAGTCAGGAACATATTCGTTCCGTTTCGAAAAGGCTGGCACTTCCATATCGACATCAATGCCAAAAACCTCACGAACGTTTACCATCGTATCGGGGCCGCTGGTTGACATGGTACCCTGTACTTCCGCTTCCATGTTGTTCGTCTTTCTTCGCTGTCTCTCATTGTGTGGTGGGATGCTGTTGTGCTGCCCGCTTAGTTTCTCATGTTCGCCGTGAGCTGCCCAACCCGATAAATTGGCAAAGCAGGCTGCGTCAGCGGGCTTTGCGTGCCACTGGAACGGCGCTCTTTCAAAAGGACGGCTAGCGACTTAGCAAAAACCGCTCTTTTTCAGGTAGTCGTGGGCCTGGATGACTTTCTGGAGCCGATCTTCTGTCGTTCGGTCTCCCCCGTTCATATCGGGGTGAAATTTCTTCACAAGCTCTTTGTAGCGGGTCTTTATGTCGGCCAAAGTGGCTCTTTCGTCAAGGCCAAGAGCTAGAAGAGCTTTGCGCTCTGCGTTGCGTGGTGGGCGCTTAGGCGTGTCTTTCGCACCCGCCTCATAAGGGCTGTTTTCGCCAAAAAAGCCAAACGTGTCCCTAAACGCAGGGTCAGCGGAGAATTTCTTCCCGCCTGTTCCGCCGGGGTTCATGCCCATTTTCCAGGTTGGCCGGTGTCCGGTGCGATTTTCTCGCTGATACCCCTGGACTTCGTCTGCGCTCATATTGGCGAAAAAATTGTAGTTTTTGTTGTAATCGCGAATGTGGCTGGGACAAAACCAGCTGAATTGGCCCTCCATGTTTCGCCCTTTTGGCGCGCGGTGGGGGGCATCTGCGCTGCATCCGTCCCATTCGCAACTGCGCGCGACGCGTTTTTCTGTTTTTGCTTTCTGGGGTGCGATCCTGATCGAATCGAAATATTTAGAGCTCAACGTCACTGACCTAATTTTTGCAGGGTTATTGTACACAGGCACAATACCCCTAAAGGGGCCCATGAATGAGCTTGGTAGAATAGCCGAGTGGGCTCCCAAAGGCGATGCCCTTTGGAGAATACTGCGAGGGCGGTTAAGAATGCCAACAGTTGGTTGATAAAACAGCAAGCGGCTGGAAAAAGGGCCCTGGATGGGGACACAAAGAGGGTGAAAATGAGTGTTGCTGATCAGATAGGCGAAGTGTTAACGGCAGCATTGCATCCTGCGCGACTGGAAGTGGAAGATCGGTCACACCTTCATGCAGGCCACAGTGGTGCGCGCCCGGAGGGTGAAACCCATTTTCATGTCACCATTGTTTCAGGTGCTTTTAAGGGAGATACCCGTGTGGCGCGGCATCGCAAGGTGAACAAGCTGCTCGCAAAGCTTCTGGCCGAGAAAATCCACGCTTTGCAACTTGTGACGATGACGCCAGAGGAAGATGCGTCTTAGGCCTTTTGGCTGGCCTTGTTTCTGAGCGGACGCACACAGAGTCTGGTCAGTTGATTGCGCTGTTTGTCTTCGATGAGAAAGCGAAATCCGTGAAAGGTGAAGGCCTGTCCTTTTTCCGGGATTGTTTGGGCTTCGTGGATTACGAGGCCGGCAATGGTTATGGCTTCATCGTCAGGCAAGGACCAATCCATCGCCCGGTTGAGGTCGCGAATTGTGACTGTCCCATCCACATGGATGGAGCCATCGGCCTCCCGGCTGAGGTCGGTTGGGTCAATGTCGTGCTCGTCGGCAATATCACCGACTATTTCCTCCAGAATGTCTTCCAGGGTCACGAGTCCCATGAGTCCGCCATATTCATCAACCACCAGAGAGAAGTGCATTTTCTTACGGAGGAAAGCGTTGAGTTGACCTTGCACGCTTGTGCTGTCGGGCACGAACCAGGGTTTGGTGGTTAGTGCCAAGATGTCCAAAGTGGCCGGATCTGTGTTTTCTCCTGCGATGGCGCGCAGCAGATCCTTGGCGTGCAAAATGCCGACAATGTTCTCGGGCTCACCCTGCCAGAAGGGAATGCGGGTATGGGGGCTCTGCAGGACCTGCTGAATAATCTCAGAGGTGGGAAGATCCGCATCAACCATCGTCATGTTTTTGCGATGGACCATAATTTCAGCAACTTCAAGCTCACTGAGATCGAGAATGCCCCCCAGCATGTCCCGGTCCCGCTTGACGAACTGACCCTCAAGGTGGTGCAAATCAATGGCGCCGCGCAATTCATCATGAGCGGAGAGGGCGTGCTCCGCACCGTCAGTGGAAAGGCCAAACAGTGCCAGTGCGCGCCGTGAAATAAAGGCAACGGTTGCCGTCATCGGTGCAAAAGCATAAACGACCCAGCGAATGATGGGGGCGACGGCCAGGGCGGTACGATCTGTATGTGCGATTGCGTAGGTTTTGGGCATGACTTCCGAAAAAACCAACACCAGGGCGGTCATAACCAATGTTGCGTAGACAACGCCCGCATCCCCGAAAAACAGGATGAAGAGGCTGGTCGCGATCGCAGACGCAAGAATATTTACAAGATTGTTGCCGAGTAAAATAGCGCCGATCAGCCGTTCTCTGTTGTCTGTCAGTTTCTGGACCGTCTTGGCGCGACGGTTGCCCTTCTCACTCAGATGATGCATGCGGGCGCGCGATGCGGCAGTCAGCGCGGTTTCTGACCCTGAGAAAAAGGCGGAGAGTGTCAGGAGAACAAAGATAAGTAGAATTATTAGAACGAGATCAATGTTGTCCATCAGGTGGTCTCTTGGTCGGTCATGAAGGCAAGAAGGTCGCTAGGGGTGACGTCGCGGGTGATGAAGGCATCACCGATACCGCGCGCGAGAATGAATGTCAGTGTGCCGTCAACGACCTTTTTGTCTTGCGCCATCAAGTCGATAAGAGCGCGAGCATTGGGGATGTCGCCGGGGATGTCGCTAAGCCTTGTCGGCAGTCCCGCCTTGGTCAGGTGGCGCCTGGCTCTCACAGCGTCTTGGCCGGAACATAGACCGAGATGGACCGAAAGCTCGAAGGCCATGGTCATACCAATGGCAACTCCTTCGCCGTGTATCAGTCGATCAGAAAACCCGGTTGCCGCTTCCAGGGCGTGGCCGAATGTGTGGCCGAGATTGAGCAGGGCGCGCACGCCGCCCTCGCGTTCATCGGCAGCAACGACGCGTGCTTTGGCGTCACAACTGGTGACGATGACCTTGGTGATGGTCGCCACGTCGCCGTTCATTGTGTTGTCGAGGTTGGCTTCAAGCCAATCGAAGAAGGACGGGTCGTTGATAAGGCCGTATTTTACGACTTCGGCATAACCCGCGCGGAACTGCCTTGAGGGCAAGGTGGTGAGGGCACTTGTATCGGCCAGGACAAGTCGGGGCTGATGGAAGGCGCCAATGAGATTTTTTCCCTGCGGTACATTGATGCCGGTTTTACCTCCGACGGAACTGTCGACCTGCGCAAGTAATGTTGTGGGAATTTGGGCAAAATCCACGCCGCGGCGTAGCACGCTGGCAGCAAAACCGGTCAGGTCTCCAATGACACCGCCACCAAGGGCGATAACGAGGTCACCACGTTCCACGCCAGCGTCCAACAAAACACCGAGCAAGTGCTGTAATTGCTCGAAGTTTTTGGTCTTCTCACCGGGCGGTAAAATGAAAGGTGTTGAGACGATCTTGTTGTCAGCAAAACTCTTCTGCAGCGCGCCCAGATGATGCTGCGCGACGTTTTCATCTGTGATGATGGTGACTCGTGCGCGTTTCAGGAGAGGGGCTACATACATAGCCGCATTTTCAATCAGGCCCTGGCCCACGAAAATTTCGTAGGCGCGATCACCAAGATCGACGGTCACTTTCTCAGGCATGGTTTGGGAGCTGGTGTTGCTGGCGGTGCGGGTCATGGTCTCAATCTTATATCTTGGCGGACGTGGAATGGGTCAGGTGACGGTCAAGCGCATGGATGATTGCGTCTACAACAGCATCATGGGGACCTTCTTTGCTATCGATGGTGAGGTTTGCCTCTGCATAAACGGGGTAGCGTTCGTCCATTAAGCGTTGCATGACGGCCTGCGGGTCGTCGTTTTGCAACAAGGGTCGGTGTGAACGGCGGCTGACCCGTTTCATTAAAACGTCAATGTCTGCTTTGAGCCAGATCGAAATACCTTTTTCGTGTATTGCGGCACGGGTTTGCGCATTCATGAACGCCCCCCCACCAGTGGCCAGGATCTGGGGGCCATCATTTAACAGGCGCGCGATAACACGGCGCTCGCCGTCGCGAAAATGTGCCTCTCCAAACTTCTTGAAAATGTCGGCGATGGTGCATCCGGCTGCTTTTTCAATTTCAAAGTCGGCGTCGATGAAATGCACATTCAAACGGTTCGCCAGACGTCGGCCGATGGTGGTTTTGCCTGCCCCCATGAGACCGATTAATACCAGCGACTTGTCGCCAAGCAATGTCGCTACACGCTCGATCAATGCTGGGTCGTCCCTATTCCAAGTGGTCCCGCCATCGGGTTCCCCCGTTGTCAGCGACTGAGTGTCGTCCATATCATTCCCTGTCGCTCAACCTCGCAGCGGGAAGTATGCGGCGTGGTCCGTTAATATCCGCTGTGGTGCTCGCACAATCCGCAATGAAGCAGGCATTTTGGTGAAATGTTCCCTAGCGTCCATCTTATCGCAGTCTCACACGGGTTTCAGATTCCTTCACAGCACTGTTGTTAGGATATATGTCGACTTTGGAGACCGTTTTGGCAAGGATCAGCCTTGCGATTTGGCGAATGAGCTGGGGCTCATGCCCTAATTTGGTCAAATCTATGGGGTTAAAGTGCCAAGGAGCCGCTTCTGCGGCACAAATAGGCGGCGGTGGATGGGGCAGGATAGCCTCATAACCCCCTGAGAGGGTCCTTTAGCAAGTGGAGATTGTGGCGCTGTGAAGAGTTTCGTTCGGGCATTGGTGGTCTTGGTGATTTTGGGCGCCGCTGGTTTCGTGGGCATTGTTTATCTTGCGCAGGCTGTTGAGCCGCAAAGCGCACCAGTTGAAAAAACCATTTCCAATGACAGTTTCCCCCGTTAAGTGGTGTGCCCTACCGGGTGGGGCCTTTATTGCTGCGGCTCTTTATGTGCTGGTGGGGACAGTGGAGCTTCGTGCCGCCGAACCAACGGTTGGCGTGCCTGCGCCTGATTGGCCTTTTAGCGAGCGCGGTGCCGCAGCAGACGATGTTTTTGGTGCCGTAAAACCGGTTCCCCGACGTGGTCCGATCCGGATTTTACCTCCCAATCTTAGTGATGATATTGAGCTAGATGCTTCTGGTGCTGGCAACACGGACCTGGATGTAACCTTGTTCCCGTCGGGGCCCAGTGCGACAGGCAGGGAGATGCTTCCCGTGCAGGATATTGGCGCGCGGCCAGGGGAGGCCGGGAGTGGCGTTGCAATGGGCTCCCTCGGCCAGCTTGATGAGGCCAGCGCGGGTCTGCTTGATGATGCCACCGGCGGGCTGAGTACAGGGATGTGGTCGGGTACGGGTCGGCAGCTCGTCGAACGGACCCTTGGCCAGGTGCCGGGGCCTGCTTATTCAGCCTTTATGAGTGATCTGTCCCGTCGGCTTCTGCTGACAGCAGCACGGGCGCCCCAAGGGTCGAACAGTGGTGTGTCGCTTCTGGCGCTTCGTCTTCGGCAACTAAATGCTGCTGGGCGAAGTGGGGATATTGTCCAACTGATGGCGCGGGTGGGGGGGGCACGACCAAGCCCGCTGGCCGCTACGGAATTTGCAAAGGCGGCTCTTGGTGCCGGTGAAAGTGCGCTGGCCTGCAACATGTTGGCGACCCTTCCGGTTGGGGGTGATCCTTCACATGACATGCTCGCCGCCTTCGCCACGAAGCTCTCGATTTATTGTCAGATTCTGGGAGGACAGGTGGGCGCCGCCACTCTTACGGCAGACCTTGCGCGTGAACAGGGGTTGGATGATCCCTATTTTTTGTCGCTTGCCGCCAAGGCCTCGGAGGGACTTGTCCTTGATGCACCTGCCCCGGTTGCTCTGGACGCTTTGAACTTCCGCATGCTGCAACTGGCCAAAGGCGATCTTCCAGGGGAGATCGTCCCCAACCTCGCGCCTGGCCTTCTGGCTTCTGTGGCTGACGATGGGGCATTTGATCCCGAAATTCGGGTTGCAGCTGCTGAGCGTGCGGCAGCCCTGGGACTTATTTCCGGCGATGAAATGGCGGCCGCCTACCTCTCCGTTCCCTATACACGTGAAGATGTAGACGGTGTTCGCATTGGCCGTGAACCGGCCTCCCCCTTCCGACGCCGGGCGCTCTTTCATCAAGCTGTGTTGGACGAGCGTGTGCCCGCGGGGCGTGCGGATTTACTCGCTGCACTTTTCCTTCGGGAAGTTGGTGGGCCTGCCTACCGGGCCACACTGGTTGCCCATAAGGGGGCGTTGGCCACTGTTCCCCCCTCAATTGTGTTGTCGGCATTTGCGCCACTGGCGGTTCGGGCCTTTGTTGAATTGGGTGACCGGGTGCGCGCCGGTATGTGGCTTTCGACGCTGAATGATCAGGGCGCGCGTGCGCGCCAACACCGCGAGCTGCGGGCCCTTGTGAGGCTGATTGACCCGAGTTTTTTTGTCGCTCCGCCCGTCCTTCAGTATAGTTCTTCGGCAGATGCTTCCCCCTCTCAGGGCAGTCCTCCCATTCCCGCCATTGTGCAGGATGCGCTTGATGACCTGGCAATTGGGGGGCGCGCGCGTGACTTTGCTGCGCTTGAAATTGTTCTACTGGAAGGGCTTGGTGTGCAGATGCCGCAGGCGGTGTGGGATGCACTGCTTGCCGTTGGCGATTTGCCTGGCGGTGCGGTGCCGCCGATTGCTGTGATGCGCCAACTCAAACGGGCAAGTGAGGGGGGCCGGGTTGGCGAAACAGTTCTTCTCGCGCTTGCTGCGCTCAATCAGGCTGGTCCGGCGGGCACGCATCCTCAATCGCTGGGTGCGATTGTCGCGGCGCTAAAGCGGGTGGGCCTTGATCGTGACGCCAGGCGTCTTAGTGTCGAAGCTCTCATGGCTCGCATGAATGTAGGGGGTTGAGAGTGACCGGGCGAGGCAACAAGTCCGGTTCAGCCAGCCTGCCGACGGATGCATTCCGTCTGGATGCTTTTCTTGAAATGTTGAGTGCTGAGCGGGGTGCTGCTCAAAATACGCTTGAGGCCTACGCGCGGGACCTGACAGATTTTGGGATGCTGCTCTCAATGCGGGGGCGTGACTTTGTTGCCTTCGAGAGCGGTGATGTACGGGCTTATCTTGCTTTGATGGAAGCGAATGGACTTGCGCCGAGTACGGCTGCCAGACGTTTGTCGGCGATCCGTCAGTTCGGTCTTTTTCTGATGAGTGAAAATGTTCGTGATGATGACCCCTGCAGTATTATCGAGTCACCAAAGCTTGTGCGGCCGTTGCCCAAAACTGTGAGCATCGATGAAGTCGATCAGTTGCTGGAGGCTGCCAACCGCTATGGTGCAGCGATTGTTGATCCCGGCAAGCAAGCCTATCGCCGGGCGCGCACGGTCTGTCTTATGGAAGTGCTTTACGCGACAGGCTTGAGGGTCAGCGAGCTTGTCAGCCTGCCGCTCGCCGCCGTTGCCCGCGAAGAGCGCATGATCAATGTGCGGGGCAAAGGCGGACGGGAGCGGGTTGTGCCGCTGAGTAGGCCCGCTCTGGAGGCCATATCGACTTATGTTCAATGCCGTACCCAAGTGCTTGGAAAGAGCGCCAGTCCCTGGTTGTTTCCCTCGCGAAGCAAGGCGGGGCACCTGACCCGGCATCGATTTGCGCAATTGTTGAAAGAGCTCGCGGTTCTGGCAGACATTAACCCTGACACTCTTTCTCCCCATACATTGCGGCATGCGTTTGCGAGTCATCTGCTGGCGAACGGGGCTGATCTCCGGGCTGTCCAGCAGCTCCTTGGTCATGCCGATATTTCCACCACACAGATTTACACCCACATCCTCGAAGAAAGGCTCAGGGAGTTGGTGGAAACCCACCACCCTCTCAGAAGCGAAAAATAGCAGACGTAGCTGTTTGTTGGAGGCTGTGAGCAGCTCCCGCCTCATTTGTGCCACTGTTAACCGGCTATGTGGCGGGCTGTTGACAAGCAGTAGAGGGCGGGCCAGTGTCCGCCGCGATATGGCCCGTTGGGCGACCAGTTAGCCTGAGTTAATCAAAAAAACATGCATACCTATCTTGAATTTGAGAAACCGCTCGCAGAGCTTGAGGGTAAGGTCCAGGAACTGCGACGCTTGGCACAGGACGACCCGTCGGCGGGTATCTCTGATGATGTGACGAAGCTTGAGGCAAAAGCCTCGCAGTTGCTCCTGAATATGTATGCTGATCTGGATACCTGGCAAAAGACCCAGGTGGCGAGGCATCCGAACCGCCCCCATTTTCTCGACTATATTGATGGGCTTGTGGAAGACTTCACACCGCTCGCCGGAGACCGGGTGTTTGGCGAAGACCATGCCATTGTCGGCGGGATTGGGCGATTTCGGGGTCGCTCTGTCGTAATTCTTGGTCATGAGAAGGGCTCCGACATGGAGACCCGGATGAAGCACAATTTTGGTATGGCTCAGCCGGAAGGTTACCGTAAAGCTGTGCGGCTGATGACGATGGCGGATCGCTTCAATATGCCGGTGATCACACTTGTGGATACCGCCGGTGCTTTTCCCGGTCGTGAAGGTGAGGAGCGGGGGCAGGCCGAGGCCATCGCGCGCTCCATCGATAAATGCCTGGATATTCGGGTGCCGTTCGTTTCGCTCATCATTGGCGAAGGTGGTTCTGGCGGCGCGTTGGCGATCGCAACAGCCAGCAAAGTTCTGATGCTGGAACATTCGATTTATACGGTGGCTTCACCAGAAGCGTCGGCGTCGATCTTGTGGCGCAATTCAGATAAGGCGAAAGAAGCAGCGGCTGCCATGAAAGTGACGGCGCAAAGCCTTTTGGAACTGGGTGTCATTGATCGCATCATCCCTGAACCTGTCGGTGGTGCGCATCGGGAACGCGCGCAGATAATCCGTGAGGCTGGCGACGCCATCGAACAGGAATTGCGCGACCTGTCAGGGTTTGACGGCTCGACTATCCGCCGCTTGCGGCAGGAAAAATTCATGCAGATTGGCCGAACCGGCCTGGCATGACGTCCACAGGGCAATTTTCAACGGTAGTTTTGGTATTTTAGCAAGCAAGGCGAAACCTTTGCGTGTGTAAACTCTTGTGATGCAGCGAGTGTTTTGCTGCTGAAGCGAGGATCTATGCTGACTTTGCCGCATGAAGTGACGGAAAGCCTCCGAGACCATTTGTGCGTGCGTGCGGTGATGCCTGCAACCCGGTCCGGTTCTTCTCGGCTTGTTAGAGTATTCATAGGGGCCTGCCTCTCATGACGACCGCTCTGACAGTAGATACGATGGGGACCATCGCGAGCCGTCTGCGACATGAAAGTTCTGGCAAGATACTTGCTTATTGGCAGAGCCTTAATGAAGGGCGTGCTCCTTGCTATAAATTGTGGGATCCGATCAAGGTCCCCAAGCTGATGCCTTGGTGCACAATCATCGAAAGGGGCGGGGAAACAGGTTTTCGTCTTCGTTTTGCCGGAACGGCCGTTTGTGACTTCTATGGTGAGGAAATGACGGGCCAGTCCGTTGGGTATCGCATGGATACTCAGGCGCGTGCGTATTACTTCCGCGGTCTTAATGAAATTCTTGATCGTCCTTGCGGTCATTTTTTGACAATACAAGCGCGCTCTGACGTTGGACGAGATTGCCTGTTTGAGAATATTGCTCTGCCGTTGATGGATGCTGAGGGAAAAGGGATCAGAGTAATAAACCACCAGGTCATTCTTGAAGAGGTTACTTATGGTGAGCCGAAAACACGCTTTGCCCTTCCGGAGATTGCCGAATGGATCGACGTTGGTGCTGGTGTTCCGGACGATTGACGCCCCGAATATAGAGCCCCCGGACTAGAGTAGGGTCGCAAATGCGTCGCGCACGTCGTCGGCGAAAAGCTCTGGCTCTTCCATGGCTGCGAAGTGCCCGCCTTTTTCCATAACTTTGAAGGCTTGTAAGTTGTAACTGCGCTCCGCCCAGGAGCGTGGTGTAATCGGGAGGCTGTCCATCGGGTATTCTGAATAGAAAGTGGGGACCGCGACGCGCTCGCCAGGTTTCAGAAGACCGCTGCCTTCTGCTGGTCCCGCTTTGTAGAGTGTGTTTGCAGAATTGATGGTGCCGGTGAACCAATAGATTGAAAGCTGGGTCAGCAGGGTGTCCATGGGGAAGCGCGCTTCCATTCCCTCCCAGGTGTGGGATTTATCGGTGTCGCCAAGACGGTAATACTTGTCCGCGAGCCAGCTTGCGAGACCTGCGGGTGAATCCATCAAGCCAAATGCCAGCGTCATGGGCTTGGTTGACTGGATGGAGCGGTATCCTTCTTCCCCCGCCCACCATTTTTTCATCTCCTTGATCCACCGGGCCTCTTCTTCAGTCACAGGTGGCTGGCTTTCGTGCCGGAGGTCCGGGCGCAGAGGAAGCATTGTGAGATGGATGGCACGCACGGCATCGCCATGTTGCAAGGCCAGGCGCGAGGTGACGAAACTTCCCCAGTCCCCGGCTTGCGCCAGGTAGGTGTCGTAGCCCAGCACTT
>CAZFHW010000026.1:0-8229 GCA_964518885.1 uncultured Parvibaculum sp.
GCGTCACCCCCCGGCAACCAAGCGAATCATGTGCCGCACATGTCACGTCTTGAACTTGTTTATTTATATCGGATGAGAGTCTTGCAGGCACCACGTGAACAGAGCCACCACTCGAGTATTTTGCCTCATAGTCGTAAAAAGCTGTGTTTGCTGTGATCTCTGTGACATTTAAGACTCGGTCTCCCATCACCGCGCAGGTGAGTTCGCGCCCCGGGATATATCGCTCCACCATCACCGTCTCGCCAAGGTCCCATTTAGCCGATGCCAATTCAGCTGGCGGACGGTTTTCTCCTTCACGCACGATGAAAACACCGACACTTGACCCCTGATTGTGCGGCTTGATGACGTAAGGCGTATCCATAACGTGCCCGCGCGCCGCTTCCGCCCGACTGACAAGAAGACTCTCAGCAACGGGAAGTCCTGCCGCCCGAAACACAGCTTTGGATTTCGGTTTGTCCATTGCGAGAGCCGACGCCAACACACCAGAGTGCGTATAAGGGAGGCCCAAGACCTCCAACAGCCCCTGAACACACCCGTCCTCACCCCACGTCCCGTGCAGGGCATTGAAAACCACATCTGGCGCGATCTCTGCCAATACTTTGGCCAGGTCCCGACCCGCATCAATCTCGCTGACCTCAAACCCTTCACTGCGCAAGGCTTCCGCACATCCCTTACCGGAGGACAGGCTCACTTCTCGTTCAGCCGACCAGCCACCTTTGATGACGGCAACATGTTTGAACTCACTCATGCTCTTTGCCCTCAGAGGTAATGCCAATCCGGCGAATTTCCCACTCCAGTGTCACACCGCTTGTTTCCTTCACCCGCGCCCGCACTTCTTCGCCCAATGTCTCAATGTCACTTGCGGTAGCTGTGCCGGTGTTGATGAGAAAATTGCAGTGCTTCTCACTTACCTGCGCCCCGCCCCGCTGAAGTCCCCGACATCCTGCGGCATCAATCAGTTGCCAGCTTTTGTGTCCGTCAGGGTTTTTGAAGGTCGAACCACCGGTGCGCGTGCGGATAGGTTGCGTCGTTTCACGCCGCTCTGTGATCGCATTCATCCGTTTTTCAATATCGTCCCGTACACCCACAGTCCCTTGAAAAAGAGCGCTGGTGAAAAACACATCACTCGACACGCTAGAATGACGATAGCTGTAGCCCATCTCCGCCACGCTGTAGACGACCGGCTCACCGGTCCGGGTGACGCCGCTCACCTCTACAAGCACATCTTTGGTTTCTTTCCCATAGGCGCCACCATTCATGCGAAGCGCCCCGCCAATGGTGCCGGGAATTCCACGAAAAAATTCCAGTCCGGCAATGCCAGCCTCCATCGCCGTGCGCGCAACGGCCATATCGAGCGCCGCAGTCCCTGCCCGTACCCGTTCGCCCTGCAACACCTCAACAGTGCCAAAAGCCTTGCCCATACGGATCACCACTCCTGGCACCCCCCCATCACGCACCAGTAAATTGGACCCGACACCAACAATTGTGACCGGCACATCGTCCGGGCACCCAGAAAGAAACTTCGCGAGATCCTCCACATCCACAGGGCGAAACAACACCTCTGCTGGCCCTCCCACGCGAAACCAGGTCAAAGGTGCCAGCGGTGCATCGGGGATCAATTGACCCCGGACCTCCGGCAACTCATCAATCAGGTGGGATGTCACCATGGTCATGCACTCGCACCCAGTTTTTCGAGCTGTTCGGGAAGAGCGTTGGCCCACTGGGAGATACTGCCTGCACCAAGGCAGATAACCATATCGCCCGGCTTGGCCAGGTCTGCAATCAGGCCCGGTAATGCCTCAGGTCCGTCAAGCGCAATCACATGGCGGTGACCCCGGTCACGCACGCCCTGCACCATCGTGTCTCGATCAAACCCCTCAATCGGCTTTTCACCTGCCTCATAGACAGGGGTGACGATCACCGTGTCGGCATCATTGAAACAGGCGCAGAACTCCTCAAACAAATCACGCAGGCGCGAGTATCGGTGCGGCTGAACGACCGCGATGACGCGACCCTCACTCGCCGAGCGCGCTGCTTGCAAGACTGCGGATATCTCAACCGGATGATGGCCGTAATCGTCATAAATCGTGGCACCATTCCATGTCCCAACAAGGGAAAAACGGCGCTTCACACCACCAAATCCAGCAAGGCCTTTTACAATTGCCTCATCTGAAATACCCATCCGGTGCGCGACCGCAATCGCAGCCAGAGCATTCAGCATATTGTGATGGCCTGGCATGGAGAGCCGAAGGCCGGTAATTGCACCTTCAGCGCCGGACTTGCGGTCCTTCATGTTCACATCAAAAACCGTTACCGCCCCGTCCATCCGCACATTGGACGCACGTATGTCTGCCTGAGGACTTGTTCCATAGGTAATGAGTGTGCGGTCGCCCACCCGCCCCATGAGAGTTTGAACTTCGGGATGATCGATGCACAGAACAGCAAATCCATAGAACGGGACGTTTTCAACAAACCGGACAAACGCCTCCCGGATCGCATCAAAACTCCCATAGTGATCAAGATGTTCGGGATCAATATTTGTAACCACCGCTATCGTCGCCGGAAGCCGGATGAACGTCCCGTCGCTTTCGTCGGCCTCAACCACCATCCAATCACCCGCGCCAAGACGAGCATTGGTGCCATAAGCGTTAATGATCCCACCATTGATTACGGTTGGATCAATACCCGCAGCATCGAGTAAGGCTGCCACTAGCGACGTCGTTGTTGTCTTGCCGTGTGTTCCGCCAATCGCAACGCAAGACTTGAGGCGCATAAGCTCCGCTAGCATCTCAGCACGGCGCACCACTGGTAGAAGACGTCTACGGGCTTCCTTCAGCTCCGGATTGTCTCCTTTGATTGCCGAAGACACGACCACAACTTGCGCATCACCAAGGTTATCAGCCGTTTGGCCAACCATAACCTTAATACCCAAATCGCGCAGCCGCTTGACGTTGGCACTCTCCGCCGCATCAGATCCCTGCACCGTGTAGTCGAGATTGTGCATCACCTCAGCAATACCGCTCATACCAATGCCGCCGATCCCGACGAAATGAATAATGCCCATATCCAACGGTGCCGGTCTCATGTGTTGTTTCCTTCTGTACGCCCACTGTCTACCGGAGCTGCTAGCGCATCTTGTTTCTTTGGCGCAGGCAGGACGCCGGTCTTGCGTCGCGCTGTCCTTTCAACAAGGTCCGCAAGCGCCTCAACCGCATTAGGCTTGCCTTGCTGTTTCGCTGCCTGAGCAGCCTGTATCAATCTTGCGTCATCAGCAAAAAGTGCCGCTAGAAAACCACTGAGCGCATCCGCGGTAAAATCTTTCTGTTCCATCATCCAGCCAGCACCTGCCGTCGACAATATTTCTGCGTTGGCTTTTTGGTCTTGATCCAATGAATGAGGGAGAGGCACCAGGATAGAAGGCCTGCCAATGACACTGAGCTCACTCACGGTAGAAGCACCAGCACGTCCGATCACCAGATGAGATTTCGCTATCTCTTCCGGCATATTGTCAAAAAAGTCAGAGAGGACCACGGAGACACCAGCAGCTTCGTATACAGCCCGCACCCGTTTGATATCTTCCGGCCGACATTGCTGCGTCAACACCAATCTGCACCGCACGTCATCTGGCAAAGCAGTAACAGCTTGTGGCACAATATCGCTCATCACCCGCGCCCCCTGACTGCCTCCAAACACAAGCAGCCGAATAGGACCAGAAGCCGGTGCCTCATAGGGGACATCGCCAACAGCAAGCACGGCATCACGCACCGGATTGCCCGTGACCACGAGCTTGGAGGCATCGCGCTCTTTTAGATACCGGGGGGACGGAAATGTCGACGCGATCGCGTGAACAAATGGCGCCACCGCTTTGTTGACCCGTCCAAGCACCGCATTTTGTTCATGCACAATCGTCGGCACGCGCCTCAAAATGGCCGCCAACATCGGCGGCAGAGTTGGATAGCCCCCAAAACCGATAACCAGAGAAGGTTTGGCCCGCCCCAAGATCGCGAACGATTGGCTTGTGCCGCGTATAATTTTTCCCGCCGCGCCAAACAACCCACCCAATCCCCGCCCGGAAAAAGTGGCCGCCGGAACAGAAAAAATGTCCGCGCCAGGAAACAATTGGTCAAAACGTTGAACCCGCTCATCCGTAATGAGCACAATCTTATGTCCCCGACGACCAAGCTCTTGAGACAAAGCCTGTCCAGGGAATAGGTGTCCACCTGTCCCGCCAGCCGCGATCATAATGGGCCCTGCAATAGTGGAAACATTGTCTGTCATGCAAACGCTCTCCACTCTTTGGGCTGTGCACCCGCATGGACTCGAGACCGCGTTAGAGAAAGCAACATGCCGGTTGCAAAGGCCAGGGCCAAAAGCGACGAGCCGCCATATGAAATAAACGGCAAAGTCATACCCTTGGCAGGCATCAGATTGAGATTGACCGACAGGTTGATGAGCGCCTGCGCTCCGATGAGAAGTGTGAGGCCGCAAACGGACAATTGTACAAAGAGGTCGGTCTCTTCAAGTGCCCGCATCAACGTCCGGATGACGATGAAGGAAAACAACCCGATAATCAGAAGACCCGCCAGAACGCCAAATTCTTCGGCAGCCACCGCAAAAATGAAATCGGTATGCGCATCAGGCAGGATAAGCTTGACGGAACCCTCACCCGGGCCCCGACCAAAAAATCCTCCGGCGCGCACGGCTTCCATCGCCCGGTCGATTTGATACGTATCTCCTGATGAGGGGTCCACAAAACGGTTAACCCGGCTCGCCACATGCGGAACCAATTGATAGGCCGCAATCGCCCCACCAATGCCCACTACCCCCAGACCAATGATCCATATCCACGAGATACCGACCATGAAAAGCATGCCGCCAAATACAAGCGTCACAAGGCTCGCTTGCCCAAAGTCTGGCTGCGCCACCAGAAGGGCGACAAACATTCCAAAAAGGACAAAAGAAAGCGTCATGCCCGGCACACCCTTCGCCCGGCGCCCTTCAGAAAACATCCAGGCAGCCACAACAACAAACGCAGGCTTTACAAATTCAGACGGTTGAAGTGAAAATCCACCAATATAGAGCCATCGGGTCGCCCCTTTTATTTCCGGGCCGACCAACAATGTCCCCACCATTAAAATAATGCCGCCGAAAAAGGCAATCGTTGCAATGCGTCGGACTTGCCGCACCGAGAGAAACGACACGCCAAATATGATGGCCAGAGCGGGAACCAGGAAGATGGATTGTCGATAAACGAAGTGAAACGTATCCAGCGACAGCCGATTGGCCACTGCCGGGCTCGCCGCAAGTGTCAAAACAATACCGAATGCCACAAGCATCAAAATCGCAACCACGGTCCACCGATCAATGGTCCACCACCATTCAGAGAGCTCAGAGCGATTGGCGCGTGAAAGTCGGATCATGCGGCTTCCCCTCCCGCCTTGTACGCTTTCAGCGCGGCACCAACCATGTCGCGAAATGCATCTCCGCGCGCCTCAAAATTCTTGAACTGGTCGAAAGAGGCACATGCCGGCGACAACAGGACAACCGGACGCCGACCTTCTTGTGCCGCGTGAACCGCTGCTTGAACAGCCGCCGCAACGGCGGCGTCCAATCGCCCGACATTGGTTGCCTCAACACAAGTAGACAAAGTTTTGCTAAACGCCGGGGCCGCTTCCCCAATGAGATAGGCACATGCAAGCTTTGGGAACCAGGACGTGAGGGGCTCGATGCCCCCTGCTTTGGGAACACCGCCCGCAATCCAGAAAATGTCGTCATAGGCATCTAGCGCCTTGGCCGCCGCTTCCGCGTTCGTGGCCTTGCTGTCATTGACGAACAAAACACCTGCTTCATCAGCAACAATTTCCATCCGGTGCGCCAGGCCCGGGAATGTGCGGAATGACGAAAAAATACGATCGGGTGCAAACCCCAGCGTGCGGCCAACGGCAAAAGCGGCCGCGGCATTTTGCCAATTGTGCACCCCAGCGAGCGTTTTCAGGCCCTGCAGGTCGCCCGACCTGTCTGTTTTACCAGACTGGTTGTCGTAAAGGACACCATCCAACACGCATATCCCACGACCCAAAGATTTCTTGACGGAGACAGGAACCAACGTCGCTACCTTGCGCCCACAAACGGAAGTGCAAATCTCAGACGAAAGCGCATCGTCAATCCCGACAATCGCCGTATCGCCCTCCAATTGATGCTGGAACAAACGCGCCTTTACCGCCGCATAATGCTTCAGTGTTCCGTGGCGATCGATATGGTCCGGGGTAATATTCAGCAACACCGCAATGTTTGGCCGCAATGTGGGGGCCAGGTCGATCTGGTAGGACGAAACCTCAATCACATAGACCGTGTCGGGCCTCGGCCTATCAAGATCAAACACCGGCTTCCCAATATTACCGCCAACTTCGGCGCGAAGACCGTTTGCATTGATCATATGACCCACCAACGCCGTCGTCGTCGACTTACCATTCGTTCCGGTGATAGCGACAATACGAGCACCTGGGTTGAGTGAACGTATTTCGTTCTGAAACAGTTCAACATCGCCGAGAATTGGAACACCCGCACTTTGCGCACGTTTTACAATCTCGTGGGGTTCGGGATGTGTGAGGGGCACGCCAGGTGCCAGGACAAGTGCGGCCATTCCCTCAAGTGCTATCGACTTAAGGTCGCAAATAGGAATACCTGCATCTGCAGCAGTGCCCCGTTGCGCTTCGCCATCATCCCACGCCAACACTTCCGCACCACCCGCCACAAGCGCACGTGCCGTCGCAAGGCCGGATGCTCCCAGCCCAAATATGGCGACCTTACGGTCCCTATATGCACGCGCAGCTATCACCTAACGCTACCTCAATTTCAAGGTTGCCAGCCCCGCCATGGCCAGAACGACAGAGATAATCCAAAAACGAATGACGATTGTTGCCTCCGCCCACCCCTTCTTTTCAAAGTGATGATGCAGCGGCGCCATGCGGAAAACACGTTTTCCCGTAAGCTTGAAGCTCACGACCTGAACAATGACAGAGACGGCTTCCAGAACAAAAAGACCACCTATAATTCCAAGCACCAGCTCATGTTTGGCGACCACGGCGATTGCTCCGAGCGCACCACCCAGAGCCAGCGATCCAGTATCCCCCATAAAAACAGAAGCGGGGGGGGCGTTGTACCAGAGGAACCCAAGTCCCGCGCCCAGCAACGCACCGCAGAACACCGCCAGCTCTCCCGAACCCGGCACAAAATGGATTTGCAGATAATCCGAGAAGACCGCGTTGCCGACCAGGTAGGAGATGAACCCGAAACTAGCCGCCGCGATCATGACCGGCACAATGGCAAGTCCATCCAATCCATCGGTAAGGTTGACGGCATTGGACGCCCCCACAATCACAAAGATGCCAAAGAAGAAAAAGAAACCACCAAGAGGGATCAAAAGGTCTTTCAGAAAGGGAACAGCAACCGATGTTGCCAACTCTGGAGGCGCTGCCTGCATCAACGCATAGACCGCTACAGCTGATATTGCGGCTTCAAAGACAAGCTTCAGCCGACCAGAAAACCCGTCGCTCGAAGACTTCGACACTTTCATGTAGTCATCGACAAAACCAACCGCACCAAACCCCAAAGTCACCAGAAGTACAATCCATACATAGACATTGTGCAGGTTTGACCAAATCAAAACCGATGGCACAAGACCGAGCAAAATAAGGAAACCACCCATCGTGGGGGTACCCTTCTTCGTCAGCAAATGTCCTTCAGGCCCGTCCTCGCGAATGGGTTGCCCGTGACGTTGGCGCGCCCGCAGAGCCCGAATGACCGCCGGTCCAAAAAGAAAACTGACAAGAAAGGCCGTTACCGTCGCCCCACCTGTGCGAAACGTGATGTACCGAAACACATTAAGCCCTGGCACCTGATCGGCATATTGCGCCGCTAAGTCAAACAGCATCTACGAGCTCCTCGTAATTTTGGACGCAGACGCGTCATCCTCAAGCGCCAACAAACCATCAACCACCAGACCCATGCGTGATCCCAGTGATCCCTTAATCATCACAGCGTCCCCATCCCGCACATCGTGGACAAGCGTGGTCAAAAGCGCCTCTGAATTTTCGGCATATCCTCCTCGGCGCTCGGCAGGCAGCGCGTCGTAGAGAGATTGCATAAGCGGGCCACAGGCATAGACAGAGTCGATATTCTCGTCATCCACTGCAGCGGCAAGATCTTGATGGACCATCTTTTCGTCGG
>CAZFHW010000026.1:8329-25556 GCA_964518885.1 uncultured Parvibaculum sp.
GAAACCACGCCCAAAAGCCCGAGCGAATTCATAACAAGATGCATGCCCGGTGCACCGAGCTTATAGGTCATGGGCTGACCACAAACCATCGCGGAGATGCAAGAGCAGCTCGCATGCAGGGCGCTTTTTTCAAGCAGCACGTCCGCACCTGCCCCCTCGCCAAAGCTGATAATCTGTTTAACCCCACAAGCTTCCGCGCGGGCTTTCAACCGGTCATGGTATAGATTGTCAAAGTTGATGACGGCAGTGCCACCGGATTTCAGACCCTCGAAAATCTCACCCTTTGCATCGGCAATTTGTTCAACATTCTCGAAATGTGCCATATGAACCGCATCCACTCGGGTCACCATGGCCACATCGGGCTGCACAAGGTGCGTCAAGGGTACGATTTCACCGGGGTGGTTCATCCCGATCTCAAATATTGCCCATTGCGTGTCGGCGGGCATGCGCGCCAGCGTCAGCGGCACACCCCAATGATTGTTATAGGATGCGGCGGAGGCGTGGGTCCGCCCCTGGTCTTCAAAGATCGCGCGCAGCGCCTCTTTGGTGCTTGTTTTACCAACACTGCCCGTGATGGCGGCAACTTTAGCAGACGTACGTGCCCGCGCTGCACGCCCCAAGGCGTTCAAGGCTACAAGTGTGTCCTCCACCACAAGCAATGCGTCATCTGCAACACCGGGGCATGGTTGAGAGACCATGGCGGCCGCCGCCCCTTTGGCGATCGCATCAACAACATGAGCGTGCCCGTCTGAATTGTCCCCTTTTAGAGCAACGAAAAGGTCGCCCAACTCAAGGGTACGCGTGTCAATAGACACGCCGGTCGCGGCCCATGTTCCTTGCACTGTGCCACCGGTCGCCGCCGCAGCCTCGCTGGCTGTCCATAGCGCGTCACTCATGCGCCCTCTCCTCGTACAGCCACACTCACCGCCTCATGGTCGGAAAAGGGTATTGTTTCATTTCCAATAATTTGACCTGTTTCGTGACCCTTGCCAGCAACAACCAGGCAGTCGCCCGGCTGCAATAACCCAACAGCTTCAGCAATAGCCGATGCCCGGTCTCCGATCTCACGAAGTCCGGTGCCGCCAGCCAGGATGGCTGAGCGAATGGCAGCCGCATCTTCAGACCGAGGATTGTCGTCTGTCACAATAGCTATATCGGCTGATTGAGACGCAATTTTGCCCATTTGAGGGCGCTTACCGCTGTCCCGGTCGCCGCCACATCCAAAAACCACAACCAGACGCCCACTGGTATGCGGACGCAAAGCTGTGAGCGCTGTCTCAAGCGCATCCGGCGTATGAGCGTAGTCGATGAATATCGTCGCCCCATTGTCCAAATGCGCCACATTCTCCAAGCGCCCTTTGGCTCCCACCAGGTTTTCCAACGCTCTGAAAGTCCGTGCCGGATCGCCCCCAACCCCAATAACCAATCCCGCGGCCACAAGAGCATTGGATGCTTGAAACGATCCCACCAGCGGCAATTGAATTTCATAATGAACACCGTCATGCACAACCTGCAGACACTGGCCTCGAGGTTCTGCCTGCAGACCTTCAAGACAAATGTCACGGCCTTTGCGACCAACCGCAATGATGCGATGCCCGCGCGCCCAGGAGACGGCCTCAAATTCTTGAGCATTCTCAGCATCTACATTGATGACGGCAACGCCGCCCGGCCCCATCACCTCGCCAAAGAGCCGCATTTTGGCATAAAGATATTCATCAAACGTCGCGTGATAATCGAGATGGTCGCGCGTCAAATTGGTAAAAGCAGCCGCTGCGATTCGAACGCCATCAAGACGATATTGAGCCAGACCATGACTTGATGCTTCAAGAGCCAAATGACCCACTTTGCCTTGCGCAAGCAACGCAAGCTCCGAATGAAGCCGCACGGGATCCGGTGTTGTGTGTTCCAATGGGCGCTCACCGTCCGGGCCAACGATACCGACCGTCCCAAGACTGGCAGCTCGGAAACCAAAACTGGCCCAAATTTCCCGTACGAAGGTCGCCACCGATGTTTTGCCGTTCGTCCCAGTGACCGCCGCAACCGTATTCGGTTGCTCGCCATAGAACCTTGACGCAAATATGGAAAGCCTGCGACGCGGGTTCCGATCAGTAAGGACCGGCACATTGTTTTCGACAACAACACCCGGCGCACACAACACAGCGGCCGCACCGGCTGTGACTGCATCGGATACAAATTTTGCGCCGTCAGTTTTGACACCCGGCAACGCCGCAAACAGGTAACCCGCTTTCACCTCACGACTGTCCGCTGTCAGACCGACAATGTCGATCTCCCGTGCGTCAGCAGAAAGTGTGTGGTCTGGACCGGCAAGGGTTTGGAGTTTCATCAGCCCTACTCCGCCGCCAGAATGGAGGCCGCCTGGATCGGTGCATCCCAATATCCGACGGGCCGAAGACCAAGAATAGGCGCAATCCGGCGTATCACTCTGGACGTGACGGGAGCAGCGTTCCACCCCGCCGTCGCATATCCGTAGCTCGTTTCGGTCGGCTGTGGTTCATCGAACATAATGATCATGGCGTATCGCGGGTCATTCGCCGGAAAGGCGCTCAAGAAAGAGGTCAAAAGAGCATTCCGCGCATACCCACCTGCCCGCGCCTTCTCGGCAGTCCCGGTCTTTCCCATCACGGGGTATCCAACCACATCGGCATTGCGTCCCGTTCCCCGTTCGACAACAAGGCGTAGAAGAGCGCGCATAGTATCACTCGTCTCAGCCTGTAGAACACGAACCCGCGGTGCAGGATCAGATCGCCGTATGAAAGTCGGCTGAACCGCAAAACCGCCATTAACAAGAGCCGCACTTGCCGCCACAATTTGAAGTGGGGACACCGACAGTCCGTGCCCATATGAGATGGTCATCGTGGAAATATCAGTCCAGCGCGCTGGCAGCAGGGGCCGCCCCACCTCCGGCAGCTCAAGAACAGGGCGTGTCAGAAGCCCCAGTCGACCAAGGAATTCGCGATGCGCATCCCGCCCCAGATCGAGAATCATTTTTGCGGTGCCGATGTTGGACGAATGCATGAAAATTTCGGGCACCGTAAGGAACCGTTTTTGAGCATGGTAGTCGTTGATCGTGAAACGGGAGATGTGAATGGGCTCGCGAGCATCATACTGTGTTGCTAAATCAATGCGCCCGGAGTCGAGAGCGGCAGCAACACTGAATGCCTTGAATGTCGACCCCATTTCATACACGCCAAGCGTTGCAGCGTTAAAGCGGGCACGATCAGGCGAAGCCATCGGATCATTTGGGTCAAAGTCCGGCAAAGACGACAGAGCCACGACTTCACCCGTCGTAATATCAAGCACAACCCCAACAGCGGCTTTCGCAGAAAACTCTTCAAGAGCAAGCAAGAGTTCGCTTCGAAGAGCATGCTGTACCCGCAGGTCAATCGAAAGCGAAAGCGCTTCCGTCGCGCCGTCACCCGCACGATCCATAAAATACTCGATGCCAGCAATGCCACGATTGTCGATATCAACCCCGCCCAAAACGTGGGAAGCCATTTGTCCGTTGGGATAGACACGCTTCTGTTCACGTTGAAACGCGAGTCCAGGTTGACCAAGATTGTGAACAGCAACCTGCTCGCGCGGCGTCATATCTCGCATAAGCCACACAAACGCCCTTCCGCTGGAAAGCTTCGCTTCCACCGAACTCCGATCCAAGTCAGGTAGAACCGAGACCAAAAGGCGCGCCGTTTCCGTCGGATCTTGAACCTTGCGTGCGTCAGCATAAAGCGACGCCGTGATAATATCGGTGGCCATCACCTCGCCGTTGCGGTCGACAATATCGCGACGCTGCACCGGCGCAGGGCGCTCAACCACCGCAACACGCACTGAATTTTGGTCCGAAGGGGAGAGGCCCAGCAAAAGCAATTGCCCCGCAACAACGGAGAAGGCCATCGCGAAACAGACAAGTGTCAGCATAATTCGCCGACGTCCGCTTTCAAGATGCTTGACCTCAGGTGTTGAGGTTCCAGCGGGAGCGGTAAACCTTGATCGTGCAATCAGGTCATGACCCAATTTGGGCGACGGTCCTGAATATTGCGACGTACGCACCCGCGGTCCCATCAGCGCACCTCACTGTCCGATGAAGGGGCGACACCTGCATACCCACCAAGGCCATTTCGTCCATTGGGTCCAAACAAATTATTGTCGCGCCGCGGCATAGGCAGATCATCAAATGTTGCGATTTGAGAGGCCTTTAACGGCACCAGATCAAGATGCCTGTCCGCAAGGGATTGCAGACGCTCCGGCTGCGTGAGGTAACTCCACTCCGCCCGCAATATCCGTATCGCATCACGTTCATTCACAGTTTCCTGCACAAGCGACGCGCGTTCACGCTCCCGCGCCTCGACCTTATATTTGAGATTGTAGAGCCCGATAGAAACGGCAATCACCAATACAACCGACAAAACATTGAGAAAGCGGATCATGAAAGCCCCCCCTGAAGCTCAGTGAAACGCCGAATGCCAAGCGCATCAAGGTCAAGCGGAGTAACAGGGGCGCTCGTTCGCATCGCACCGCGCAGCCGCGCCGACCGTGACCGCGGATTGAGTTCAATTTCCGATTTCCCCGCCTTCAGCGCCCCTCGCGTCAAAGCATCAAACGAGCTCGCCGAGCCAACCACAATTTCTGGTAGATGCCGTGACGGGCGACTGGCCTTGCCGGTTCGCTCCGTCAGAAAGCGTTTTACAATTCGATCTTCGAGGGAGTGAAAAGCAACCACCGCAAGACGGCCCCCTTCGCAGAGCAATTTTTCCGCCGCGGCCAACCCACGCGCCAGCTCACCCAATTCATCATTGACGAAAATCCGCAACGCCTGAAACGTCCGCGTCGCCGGATGCACCTTGCTGGCCCGGGCTCTCGCGCCCATCACTTCCGCGATCAGTGCCGCCAGGTCCAAAGTGCGTTCAAACAACTGGGTCTCGCGACGACGAACAATTGCCTTGGCAATCGCCCGAGACCGCTTTTCTTCGCCATAGAACCAGAGAATAGATGCAATATCCCCTTCTTCAAACCCATTGACCACATCAGCAGCGCTGACACCCTCGCTGCTCATGCGCATATCAAGCGGCCCGTCACCCTGAAATGAGAAACCGCGCTCCGCCTGATCAAGCTGCATAGACGAAACGCCAACATCAAGCGCCACACCATCAACATCCGTGCGATCACGAGCGCGCAGTACCGACGGGATCAGGCTCTCCATATCTCCGAAGCAGCCCTGCACAAGCGTGAGCCGTCCGCCAAATTCTTTCTCCATCACCCGCCCCCTGGCAATGGCGCTCGGATCCCGGTCAACTGCAACCACACTGCAATCAGCCGCAGCCAAAATGGCGCGCGTATAACCACCGGCGCCAAACGTTCCATCTATGTAGAGAGCACCATCTTTTGGCGCGAGCACATCAAGCACTTCCGCCAGCATGACCGGAAAATGAGGGGAAGCGACCGGTTGCTGTGTCACGAAGTCCCCCTATTACCCGAACCCGCACCATCTGGTGGCGAAGTGGCATAAGGGCTCTTGAGCAACGCTCCGTGACTGCCTGCCTCTGCAAGCACATCTGCCAGGTAACGTTCGTAAGCCTGGGGCTCCCAAATCTGGAACTTGTTGCCAAGCCCAACGAAAGTAATCTGATTAATAATATTTGCTTTGGCCATCAACGTGTCTGGCAGGCTGATCCGGCCATCTGCATCAAACATCAGTTCCGCCGACTGCGCTTTCAACATATTGGCGAGCACGTTCCGCTCCCGCGAAAACGGATCAAGCCGGTTCAACATCATGTCGATTTCAGCATCCAGGTCCGGCCCGCCACCTTCAATGCACGGATCGATCAGGGAAGGAAAACAGATGATCCCGGCAAATTCCTGAGCAGCAGTGACACCACGGAACTTCGCCGGGACGGAAACCCGTCCCTTCGCGTCAATCTTGTTCGTAAATGTGCCCCTAAACGACAACATGCCGCGCCACCCCCCGTACCCTCAACTGTTCCAACAAGACCGAGGACGATCTCATCTAGCCCCGAGCGAGGTAGCCCCAACCCTCCATCACTGGCCGCATCTGGGCTGAGCCGCCTCATTCTCGGGAATATATGGGATACCATGGGATACTATGGGGGTCAACGGGATTAACTAGTAAAGATGTGGGTTTAAGCGCCTTTCAACATAGTTTTCAGCTCTGTATTAGCCAGTTCAACTTGAGAACATAAAAGGAACATTTGGCAAGACAGAGATAGATGCCACGACATCTTGACGACCGGCTCAGTTCCCCTACTAGCCGTTGAAAAGGGGAAATAAGTCAGATGGCCTGTAAGCCGGGTTCTGTGTACCCGGACGCGAACGCCCGAGCCGATGACCATTCATCTGGGACGCCCGTTACCGAACGCCTCCTGCAACCAACCCGGACGACGATCCGAAAACAGATCCGGTGACGTTGCCGCCCCCTGCCGTCCCTATTCGGTTTTGCTCCCGGTGGGGTTTACCCTGCCCACTCCGTTGCCGGAATGGCGGTGCGCTCTTACCGCACCCTTTCACCCTTACCCAGACCGAAGCCCGGGCGGTTTGCTTTCTGTGGCACTTTCCCTGGGGTCGCCCCCGCCGGGCGTTACCCGGCACCGTGTTTCCGTGGAGCCCGGACTTTCCTCTGCCCCCATCGCTGGGAACAGCGGCCATCCAGCCACCTGACAGAGGTAGAGATACGCCCTCGGTCCGGGCTTGTCGAGACGCACCTCTCCAGGAAAAAGACGAGCTGCTCATTCAACATATCAAGCAACACCAGAATCGCCGAAAACTGTGCTCAACGCTTGTTTCAATTGCCCTGAACCCCCACCTTGGTCAGAACAAAATTACAAACGGGAGAATATGATGAAAGCAGCTGTCTATTACGAAACAGGGAGCCCCGATGTCTTCAAATATGAGGATGTGCCAGACCCAAAATGCCACGAGCAAGGCGTCGTCATCCGCGTCGAAGCGGTGAGCATTGAAGGTGGGGACAGTCTCAGCCGCGCAGCTGGCGTATTAGCCACCACGCCCCACATTGTGGGTTATCAGGCGGCTGGCGAAATAATCGAAGTCGGCAGTGAGGTCACGCACCTGAAACCCGGCCAGCGCGTCACCACCGTCGATGCGTTCGGTTCCCACGCAGAATTACGGCCCGTACCTGCCCGCAACTGCTGGCTCGTGCCAGACGGTATGGACATCAAACTGGCGGCTGCCATTCCCGTGCCGTTTGGCACCGCAGACGATTGCCTGTTTGAGTATGGTCACTTAAAAGAAGGCGAAACCGTTCTGGTCCAGGCTGGCGCTGGTGCCGTGGGGCTTGCGGCCATCCAACTTGCCAAACGCGCCGGGGCCACGGTTATTGCCACCGCCGGGTCAGCAGAAAAACTCGAACGTCTGAAAGAATTCGGTATCGATCATGGCATCAATTACCGTGAACAAGACCTGGTCGCTGAAGTAAAAAAATTCACGGACAATCGCGGCGTCGATGTTGTCGTTGACCCTGTGGGCGGCTCAACATTGCAGAAAAGCATTCTTTGCCTTGCCTACAAAGGCCGGGTCTCAAGTGTCGGCCGCGCTGGTCGCGAAGGCATGAGTGTTGATGTCAGCACCATGATGGGAGGCAACCAATCCCTGTCAGGTGTTTTTCTGGGAATGGAAATTTTTTCAGACCGTGTGCACAACATGATCCAGGCGCATGTGGATGACGTCGCCGCCGGCAAGCTCAAAGTTGTGCTGGATGAGGAGTTTGCTCTCAAAGATGCTGCTGCCGCACACGCACGCATTGAAGCACGCAAAGCATTCGGGCGGGTTCTACTGATCCCGTAACAGGGTTTGGCGTACGTCGCGCAACAAACCCCCGCACGCTTCAGCGTGCATCACGCAACAAACGAAGGGTGCCGACGGTCGAGAGATCGGCGGCACCGTCGACACGCGCCGGTCGAAAGTGCCGCTGGAAGCCAGTCACAACCCCAGCCGTCACAGCGCCATAGCGCCCATCAACGACAATTCCATAACCATAGTCGGCAAGTTGAAACTGTAATTCCGAAACACTATCTCCCCTGTCGCCAACGTTCAACACGGGTCCGTCCATAATTTCAACCGGCGTCACCCAATGGCCCACACCTTCAGACGCCAATCGTGCCCACGGGAACTTCTCTCCCGGGTCTGCCTTACGGCCCGGCGCTACGTCTGAATGAGCAAGCACATGGGTATGTGCAATTCCTTGCCGGGAAACAACATCACGCGAAAGCGCGATGACAGCCTCAACCTGTTGCTCAGGAAAATCGGGATAGCCCAGATCGTGCCCGGGATTGACAATCTCAACGCCGATGGACCGGCTATTAATGTCTGTGACACCGCCCCACTCCGCAACACCTGCATGCCAGGCCCTTTGGCTTTCTTCCACCATGCAGACAATGCGACCATCTTCGAACACAAGGTAGTGAGCACTTACCTGTGACTGCGCATCGCACAATCGGTCCAGAGCCTCCTCCCCGCTCACCATGCCGGTATAATGCAGGAGCAGGATATCAGGCGTCCCGAGAAGACGCTCATTCCAATTTGGTGAGGGGCATCGGAAAATTTTATCTTGAAGTGACATCGACAAACGGTTTCTCTTTGCGAGCTTGGCGAATATTGACAATGAGCACACCGATCAGCGAGACAATCCCCCCCAGAACCATGCGCGTAGTGATCGTATCATCAAGCAGCATCACACCGAAAAATATTGTGAAGAGCGGCGCAAGGAGAGTCAGGGGCGCTGTCTGCGAGACTTCATACCTCTGCAGCAGATAGTAAATGCCCGCATGCCCTACCAGGCTCGAGGCAAAAGCCACATAGAAAATTCCCGACCAGGCTAACAGGCTGGCGCTTTGCAGGAGTTCCAGCTGTCCAGTCTCAAAAGCAAACGATGCTCCCAGCAAAAAGGGAGCGGCAATCACGGCAACCCACGCCTGAAGTTCGAAGACCCCGACATTCCTAATCTGGCGCTGAAAGATCGTCCCCAGAGATGTGACAAAAGCCGACGCTGCCACAAAGAGAATACCCGTCAGGAAATTAAACACCGCCGGATCGAAACTCATAATCATGACCCCGGAAAATGCCAGAAAAATACCCAACCAGCGCCGCCAATAGATCTGCTCCTTCAAGATGAGTACCGACATAACGGTTGAGATCGGCACACCCAATTGGGTGACAATGGCAACGACTGATGCATCCGCTGAAGCGAGCCCCAAAAAGAACAATCCGAAGCCGAGAGGCCCCGCACAGAGCGCAATTAGAATAACGTCCCGCATCCGGTCTTTGAGCACATGAAGAAAAGGAAACAGCACCAACACCACGAGGGCAAACCGCAACCCGCCAAACAAAAGCGGGGGAAAATGCTCAAGACTGACCTTGCCCGCAACCAGAGCAAAGCCCCAGATGAGATTGATCAGAATCATAAAAGCTGTGTGTTCACGCGTCATAGTGAGGCCACTCGATCCCGACACAATGGCAAGGTGAGTCCGCTGCCCTTGTCGTGTTGCACTATCTTTAACGAAAGTGTCTTGCCAGAAGATTGCTGCTTTGTTGGGAAATCAGCGGGCTTGGTTTTTTTCCTTTTCTCGCCCATCAAATTTCTCCCTGTCCCGTACCGTCTACAGTTTTCTATCTTTGGTAATTCGCTCGTAAGCCCCATTGATGACTTTGAGTTTTTCTTCCGCCAGATGAAGAAATTCCTCCGGCACTCCTCGCGAGACCAGCATGTCCGGGTGGTTCTCTCGAACCAGACGCCGATAGGCCGTTTTCAGATCGTCATCGGAAATATCTGCCGTGACGCCCAAAATCAGAAATGGGTCTTCCTTATCTGGCCCTAGATGCCCAGCCTTGATCCGATTGCGTTCCAGTTCAGAGAATCCGAATATTTCCCCAACCCGCTCAATAAACTCCAGCTCGTTCGGATGTATCTCATTATCCGCTTTGGCAATGTGATAAAGCGCGTCGAGCACATCTTCCAGCACGCCCGGCTTGTCCTTGTAGATATCGGCCACCTGGGAGGCGTAGGCCTCAAATCCAGCAACATCTTTTTGCGCGATTGAATAAATTCGGCTGACATTCTTCTTCTCGGCATCGGGCACCTGAAGAATTTCTTCAAACGCCTGGATTTCGGAGGCATCCACTACCCCATCCGCCTTTGCCATTTTGGCAGAAAGGCCGATCAGGGCGACCGTGAAAATAACCTCGTCATCGCGCAAACTCCGGTCGACGGCAAAATGCCCCGCCACTGCGCCGACAAGCGCACCCAGAGGCCCCCCAACAGCGAGACCGGCAGCAGCTCCAGCTAATTTTCCCCATACCGACATGCGCCGCACCATAGGGTGATTTGGCCCCGCGCGCGACACTCTTTTGGTGCCTCAAACTCACTTTATAGGCTCACTCTCGTGTTTTCTCGACCGCTCTCTTGTGGCACCCTCCGCGCCATGAGCAACCAAGAAAAATGGGACTTCTGGATCGACCGCGGGGGCACCTTCACCGATATCGTCGCGCGGACACCAACCGGCGAACTGCGGGCCCACAAATTGCTCTCTGAAAACGCGGCGCAGTACGAAGATGCGGCCCTCCAGGGCATGCGCGACCTGCTGGGCACGCCTGCAACCTCCCCACTCCCAGCCGACCGCATTGGCTCCGTCAAGATGGGGACCACTGTCGCCACCAACGCTCTGCTGGAGCGCAAGGGCGACCGGGTTTTATTTCTCACCACTCAGGGCTTCGCAGATGCTCTCAAAATCGGATATCAGAACCGCCCCCACCTCTTTAAATTGAAAATCGAAAAACCTTCCATGCTTTTCGAGGCTGTTGCAGAGGTCACCGAGCGCGTAACCGCACAGGGTGAGGTCCTGCAGCCACTCGATGAAGCAGAGACGCACGAAGCACTTGAGCGGGCTCATGCTTCCGGCATCCGTGCCGTCGCAATCTGCTTCATGCACGGATATCGATTCCATGCGCACGAACAAAGAGCAGCTGAGATCGCCCGCGAAGTTGGCTTCACACAAATTTCCGTAAGCCACACCGTCAGCCCCCTCATGAAATTTGTGAGCCGCGGCGATACCACAGTGGTGGATGCTTATCTGTCCCCGATCCTGCGTCGCTATGTGAAAAAGGTCGCAGCCGCCCTCGCTGCTCCCGGCGAAGATCAAGCTCCCCGGCTTTTCTTCATGCAGAGTTCCGGCGGCCTGACGGACGCCAAGTTTTTTGAAGGCAAGGATGCCATCCTCTCAGGCCCTGCGGGGGGCGTCATCGGCGCCATTGAGACCGCAGGTATGGCGGGGTTTGGAAAAATTGTCGGCTTCGACATGGGGGGCACCTCAACCGACGTCTGCCACTATGACGGCACGCTGGAACGCACCTTTGAGACACAGGTGGCTGGCGTGCGCATGCGGGCCCCCATGATGCATATCCACACAGTGGCTGCCGGGGGTGGTTCACTGCTGCAATTCGACGGTGCCAGGTTCCGCGTCGGCCCACAGAGTGCGGGTGCCGACCCTGGCCCCGCAGGCTATCGCAAGGGGGGCCCTCTCACCGTTACCGACGCCAATATCATGGTGGGAAAACTTATCCCCGACTTTTTTCCCAGAGTATTTGGCCCCAATGCCGACCAAGCTCTGGACACTGCCATCGTTCGGGAAAAATTCGGAGAACAGGCGCACGGCATTCCAGGTCGCACAGCAGAAGAAATCGCAGACGGGTATATCGCCATTGCGGTTGAAAACATGGCCCAAGCGATTAAAAAGATCTCCGTCCAGCGCGGTTATGATGTTTCCAATTACGCCCTCGCCTGTTTCGGCGGCGCCGGGGGCCAACATGCCTGCCTCGTGGCCGACGCATTGGGCATGAGTAAGGTCTACTTTCATCCCTTCTCCGGCGTGCTCTCCGCCTATGGGATGGGGCTTGCGGACATCCGCACCACCAGCGAAGAAGCCGTTGAGAAAGCCCTTACATCCAACACCCTTGAAACACTCAAAACAATCATCAACCGGCTGAGCGAAAAGAACCGCAAGCAGCTGACAGAACAAGGCCTGCGAGAAGAGAAAACCCAGACCACCACACGGCTTCACCTGCGGTACGCAGGGACCGACACCGCCTTGGTGCTTGATTATACCAGCGGCAACATGCGAGAGGTTTTCGAGCAGGCCCATCGCAAGCGTTTTGGCTTTTTCGACACCGACCGGGACATCGTCATCGAAGCCCTGTCGGTGGAAACCATTGGCAAAGACACCACCGTCAGTGAAAACCTGAGCGATCTGCCTGCCCGCAAAGGGCCCCCAAAGCCCGCGCGCAACATCCGCTTTTACTCTCAAGGTGCGTGGCACGGGGCAAATGTCTTTATGCGCGACACGCTCCGCCCGGGTGACATCCTCAAAGGCCCGGCGCTCATTATCGAGCCCCATGCGACCATCATCGTGGAACCGGGCTGGAGCGCCGAGGTCACGCCCCTCAACCACATCATTCTCACCCGCACCCAGGCACGCGCCCTCACCCATGCCATCGGCACAAACGTTGATCCTGTCATGCTGGAGATTTTCAACAATCTCTTCATGTCGATCGCGGAGCAAATGGGCTTCACCCTGGAGAAGACTGCCTACTCGGTGAACATCAAGGAGCGCCTCGATTTTTCCTGCGCTGTCTTCAACCGGTCGGGCGACCTTGTTGCCAATGCCCCCCACATGCCGGTGCACCTGGGGTCCATGGGCGCCAGTGTCCAGGCCGTCATCGAACAGAACCCGGACATGGGGCCAGGCGATGTCTATGTCCTGAACGCCCCTTATAATGGCGGCACCCATCTGCCCGACATGACGGTCGTGGCCCCTGTCTATGACGCGGCTGGAGAAACCCGCCTCTTCTATGTCGCCGCCCGGGGACACCATGCCGACATTGGGGGCATCGCGCCGGGCTCCATGCCGGCAACATCGCGCACGGTGGATGAAGAAGGTGTGCTGATCGACAACTTTAAACTGGTCGACAAGGGCAGGTTCCGCGAAATCGACATGCGCGAACTCCTGACCGGCGCGCCCTACCCCGTCCGCAACCCGGATCAAAACATTGCCGACCTGAAAGCAAAAGTCGCAGCTTGCGAGAAAGGAGCTCAGGAGCTCCACAAAATGGTCGCAAGCTACGGGCTCGAAATGGTCGAAGCCTATATGGGCCATGTGCAGGACAACGCGGAGGAGAGCGTACGCCGCGTCATTGAAGTGCTGAAAGATGCAACCTTCGAACAGAAAATGGATGATGGCTCAGTCATCAAAGTCGCCGTCCGTGTGGACCGGCAGGCACGCGCTGCCACCATCGACTTCACCGGCACCAGCCCTACTCGGCCCAACAATCTGAATGCCCCATCAGCGGTCTGTCGCGCCGCCGTGCTCTATGTGTTTCGCTGCATGGTGGATGACGACATTCCCCTCAACGCCGGGTGCCTCAAACCTCTCACTCTCATCATTCCGGACGGGTCCATGCTGAACCCGGCCTATCCAGCCGCAGTGGTTGGCGGCAATGTGGAGACCAGTCAGGCGGTGACCGACGCCCTGTTTGGTGCGCTCGGCGCCATGGCGGCAGCGCAAGGCACCATGAACAATCTGACCTTCGGCAACGAGACCTACCAGTATTACGAGACCATCTGCGGGGGTGCGGGCGCAGGCCCCACCTTTGATGGTGCAGATGCCGTCCACACCCACATGACCAATTCACGTCTCACAGACCCAGAAATCCTCGAGTGGCGCTTCCCGGTCCTGTTGGAAGATTTTTCAATCCGCAAAGGGTCTGGCGGGGCCGGCAAACATCATGGCGGCGATGGCGTGCACCGCGCCATCCGGTTCCGCGAGCCTATGCACGTCTCCATTCTCTCCACCCACCGTGTGATTGCGCCGTTCGGGCTTGAGGGTGGCGATGACGGCGCAGTCGGCCGCAATGCCGTGCACCGCGCGGACGGCACACTGGAGGAATTGGACAGCCTCGCCGAAACCGATCTCAACCCTGGCGATACCATCATCATTGATACTCCTGGCGGCGGCGGGTTTGGCCCCGCCTGACCAAGCCTAGCTTTTGGGCAAAGGCGCACCATAAGCCTCAGGCGGCAGATCAAGTCCGTTACAGAGATAGGCGACCGTGTGATAGAAGCCCGCCAGCATGATGAGTTCCAGCAGCTGCATCTCCTCAAACTCGGCAGACAGTTTCGCCCAGAGAGCATCGTCCACACGCGACTTATCGTGCAGTGCGTCCATCAGTTTCAAAACAAGGGCTTCGCGATCACTCCACGGTCCCTCATCGGGCGATAGGGTCGCCAGCGCCGTAACTTCATCATTGGTGAGGGATACTTTCTCTTTGAAGAATGCGATGTGAACGCCCCACTCATATTCACACCCGGTGCGTGCACAGGTCCGGTCAATCGCCAGTTCGCGCTCGCGCAGGCTCAGGTGTCCCTTGTCCAAAAGCCCTGCTCCCATGAAACGGGAAAACAACCGGTCATCTCGCGCCAAAGTGCGAAACAGGACCAGCGGCTCCACACCTTCCGGCATCAGGGCATCAAGGCGCGCTTTGATGGGCGCATCATAAGGGGCATGGGCGGGGGTCCACGACCGGAAAGCCCATCATGGCGCTGCTCGATCTGTTGGGTCAGCGCTGGGTCTTGCGCATTCTGTGGGAACTGCGCGATGCCCCCCTCACCTTCCGCGCCTTGCAGAAAGCCTGCGACGGCGTCAGCCCCAGTGTGCTCAACACCCGCCTCAAAACACTGCGCGAGAACAGATTTGTTGAAGCCGCCGAGGGCGGCTACACCCTCACCTCCCTCGGCCGCGAACTGCAACAGGAATTCGGCGCGCTTTATGGCTGGGCAGAAAAATGGGCAGCGGAGATCGGACGATGACGACCACTGGATCAGCAACGCAAACCCCACCAGCCACCCCCGCCAGCCACCATCGCCTCGGCGACGCCTGCACCGTGCGCCTGCCGCGCCGCACAGTTGAAAGCACACCGCTTTGCCACAAGCGGAGCGGCAATCCGTCAGTCCACTAGCTTGGCACGAATGCGGGCATCCCAAAAAACCAGCAATGGCATTATCACGATCTCCAGGATAATCGGCGGGTACATGACCTCAGGCACCATGTCGCCTGAGAGCCAGGGCATCATGCGCCCAAGCCCCCCAATGAAGATCGCCAGCGCGGCAAAGCGGACAAGGACAACACTGACCTCCCACCGCACCACCGAATAGAGAAGCATAAAGCCAACCCCCATCCACACGCCGCCAAAGAAACGAAAATTATTGTCAACAACAGCGCCTTCGACTGTTGAAAGAACCAACGGGGAAACCAGCCCCGCCAATTGCAAATCACCTTCCGCGCCACCAAACGCAGCCGCCCCGCCCGTGATCAGGGCAATCACACCGAAGAGAGCGAGCAGCACTCGTAGAATAAGCTTGTTCATGAGGGTTCCTTTCAAAAGGAGAGATCAACAAACACGCGTGAACGGTAGCCCACCCCTCCACAAAAGAAAAACCCTAAACCAATCGGCATTTTGGGAGGAGCCGGTTGCCAGCACTCTGGAAACACCGCCCCTTACCCCCTATCCTGAGCACACATTTCGCGACAGGAGCTTCACATGGCAAAGCAATTCAAAGAACTTGACGCCCCCCTCATCAAGTTCATCGAGAAACAGAAAATGTTCTTCGTGGCCACCGCTGCAAAGGACGGTCGTGTCAATCTGTCACCCAAGGGGCATGATTGCCTGAAGGTGACAGGACCAAATGAAATCCTGTGGATGAACCTGACGGGCTCCGGCAACGAAACGGCGGCGCATCTGGCCGACACAAATCGCATGACAATCATGTGGTGCGCGTTCGAAGGCCCGCCCCGCATCCTGCGCGTCTATGGGCAGGCCCAGGCCATCCACCCCCGCGATGCCGATTGGGCGGCTTGCGAAAAACTCATTCCGTGTGAAACCGGTTCCCGCCAGTATTACCGGCTCACTGTTGAAATGGTACAGACCAGCTGCGGCTACGCCGTGCCAACATTTGAGTATGAAGGCGACCGCGATATCCTGCGCAACTGGGCCGACAAGCGCGGCCGCAACGGCGTTGAAGATTATTGGGAAGAGAAAAACCAAACCAGCATCGACGGACTGCCGACGGGTGTGTTGGGGTAAAGGAGTAGCTGCCTCTCAACCCACCGATAAATTAGATATTTCATCAAAAGGGTGGGACACTCGGAATTGAAAGACGACCGGATGGCGAAAAGATGACATTTGACGATTTCGAAGAAGATTACAACGATTTGGCAGATGACATCTCAGCTGCCGGGCACAACACATATGAGCAAAAATTGTTAAGCTGGTTTGCGCTCTTGGATGGCTTCAAAGTCATACAGACTCAATTGGAAAATCTTGAAAATTCATTCGACTTTCAAGAGTGGTACCAAGCAGGAAAGACGACCAATGGCGGAATGGTCGGAAGTGGTCACCTCGAATGGGCCGAAGACCCCAAACAAAAGATCACTCAGCAACTAGCCCTGTTCCGCTACTTTGCCTCTCAAGAGGGGGCATACATACAATTCTGCAGTATGTTTTTGTTTGCTGGTTCCAGCTATGACGAAATGGTCTGGAAAATAAATTCGGAACATTTTGAGCCGTTCCAACGAGACCTCCTGAAATTTCTAAAGCGGAACCGAAAATCCAGTAAAACGGATACTGAAACACTTGCCCAAGATTTCGTATCTGTACTGGATCAGTCGTCGACCGATTATCGATATGCCCTCCAGTCACTAAGTACTGCCATAGTTGCGATCCAACAAAACAATGAGATTGGCGAAAATGAACCAGATGAGAAAGAGCGGGTAATTGCAGAGCTACATGCTGGCAAATCCCTTCTACAATTGGCGCGAGTTCGAGGTTCCGTTATTTGGAGCTTGATAAAAGACGCTCTTCTGTGGGGCCTCTCAAAAACCACCGAAACTGCGATAGGCGCCTTGATAACCGTTGCACTGACGGCTATCGCTGGACTTTTGGGTATACCTTACCTCTAGCAACGCAGAGCATACATTCGTCGCCAGGTCATAAATGTAGAAACACTTAAGCACATGCGGTCATTGCCGGACTTGTTCCGGCAATCCAGAGCAACAATCACTTGCCGTGCGAAATCAATCTGGATCACCGGAACAAGTCCGGTGATGCCGGCTTTCGGGCGATGGCCCCCTCGGGT
>CAZFHW010000027.1:0-24899 GCA_964518885.1 uncultured Parvibaculum sp.
AGCGATCATCAGATGGATCACTAGCAGGATGGTGGCCATTTGCGGTTCCTTCAATCAGGGTGCGACGGTGCGCGGAATGCGGGTTCGGCGATTTCTAGCCTATCCCCACCTGCTTTGCCAACCCGCTTATACATGGCGGGGGTTTAGGCGGCGGCGGGCGGGCACAATCACGCCCCGCCGTTCACCATATTTGTTGCATTTCAAGGGCTTGCGGGGCGTCTCGGATTCAATTCCTTAAGCATCCTACTTGGCTCTCAGAGACTTGGCTCTCAGAGATAAGCCTCGATGATGCCGAAGAAGTCGCTGGCTTTGAGGCTGGCACCGCCGACCAGGGCGCCGTTGACGTTGGGCACCCCCATCAGTTCCACCGCGTTGCCGGGTTTCACAGAGCCGCCATAGAGAATGCGGAAGGCAGCGCCGTCTTTCTCGCCAAATCGCGCGACCAGGCGCTTGCGGATATGGGCATGGACTTTGGCGACATCGTCCGGCGTCGGTGTGAGGCCCGTGCCAATGGCCCAAATCGGCTCATAGGCGATGACCGTTGTTTTGGGGGAGAAATCATCGGCCAGCGAGCCTTTGAGCTGGCGCGTCATCACCTTCAGCGTCTCGCCCGCACGGCGCTCCGCCTCACTCTCGCCCACACAAACGATGGCGGTGATGCCTGCCCGGTGGACAGCTTCGGCTTTTGCCCGCACTTGGGCGTCGGTTTCACCATGATCGGCGCGACGTTCGGAGTGGCCGACAATGACGAATTTCGCCCCGGCGTCTTTGAGCATCTCCGGGCTGACATCGCCGGTGTGAGCGCCGCTCACGTTGGCATGGCAATCCTGCCCGCCAATGGCGATTTTTGTACCGCCTCCCTCTTTGCGGGCTTTGGCCGCGAATCCTTCAATCAGCGTCGCTGGGGGACAGATCAGCACCTGACAGGGCACCTGACCTGCCTTTTTCAGCTTTTTGGCAAGCGCGCCCAGTTCCTTGGCGGACGACCGTGTGCCGTTCATTTTCCAATTTCCTGCGACCAGTGGTTTGGGCTGTCTCGGCGCCATTGCGTGTCCCCTTAAGGCTTGAGTGCATCATTCCCCTCTGCGTGTACCAGATGCCCCGGCGTGCGCCAAGAAACGCGTTAAGAAATGTGTTAAGGCTTTGGAAGGCTGGGCAGGTGATTTTCTGTTATGCCACTTGCCCTTAGGCGGACCCGGCACCTATCATGCGCCCCGCTTCGAGGTGGTCTGATGATCGCCTCAATTCTTCCCATTCAGCGGCTCTTCCTACCCAGCGCCTGGCACGACGAAAGACAACAGACAGATGCTCAATAAAATCAGAGAAAATTCCGGTGGCCTGACCGCCAAGATACTGATCTTCTTTCTGGTCGCCGCCTTTGCCGTGTGGGGCATCGCTGATATTTTCCGGGGCTTCAGCAGCGATGTTGTCGTGACCGCAGGCGATACCGAAATTCCAATTGAGCGGTTCAACGCGGAGTATCGCCGTCGCATCGCAGACTTTGCCGAACGGATTGGACAACCGATCTCCCCGGCAGAGGGACGCAGATACGGCATTGACCGGCAGGTGATCGCACAATTGGCAGGCGCTGCGGTTCTGTCGGAAGAAGCCCAAGACCTGGGCATTGCCATTCCCGACGCGGTGGTTGCTGCTGACATTCGTGCGGACCAAACCTTTCATGGGGCATTTGGCAAATTTGATCGCCAGACATTCCAACTGGCCCTGGCCCAAAACCAAATTTCGGAAAAGGCTTTCGTCAATGATCGCCGGGAATACATGATCCGTGATCAGCTTTTGTCCACTGTGGCTGCTGGAGCAACCGCGCCGGAGGGGCTCGCAGAAGCCCTCTATGAATATAGGTATGAGCGCCGCAGTGCGCGGTACCTGGTGCTACCGCCGGAGCTTGTCAGTGAGATTGATGACCCGAGCGAAGAGGAAGTTGTTACTTATCACCAGCAGGCGGCCATTCGCTTTACGCGTCGCGAAACGCGCTCCTTCGTGATCCTTGCGCTCCGGCCTGAAGACATCAGTTCAACGATTGCTATTGCCGAAGATGTTTTGTTGCAGGAATTTGAATCCCGGCGTGACGAGCTCGATCAGCCAGAAACCCGGAACATTGTTCAGCTTCCCATCGTCGATGCTGACACAGCAACCGACGTCAGCAACCGCCTCAAAGCGGGAGAAGAGCTTAGCGTTATCCTCGGCGAGATCGGCCTCTCTCTGGATGACGTGACCATCAAAAATGCCAGCATCCGCAACCTGTTGAGTGCGGATATTTCCAATGCGGTGTTTGCGCTGGCAGAGGGAGAAGTCAGTGACCCGGTTGAGGGTCCACTTGGTCCCGTGGTCCTCATTGTTACCGGCATTACCCCTGCCATCCCTAGCAAGTTTGAAAATGTGCGTGGGGAATTGCGGGCAGAGCTTTTGAGCGTCGAAGCCTCCAATGCGGTATTTGATCTCTATAACAGCATTGAAGACGAACGCGCTGGGGGCGCCACACTTCAGGAACTCGCGGCCAGTCTCTCAATTGATCTTGTCGAGATCGATGAAGTCACAAGCCAGGGCCTGACGCTTGCTGGCCCACCGCCCGAAAACATGCCCAACATTCCGGATCTACTGGCGGAAGTTTTCACCAATGATGTGGGTCTTGAAATTCCTGCGGGTGAATTTGATGGCGAAGGCTATTACTGGGTGGAAGTCACCGGTGTAGCCCCCGCACAACTGAGGCCTCTGAATGAGGTTCGCGATGATGTTGCGGACTTGTGGAAGCGCGAGAAGCGCAAGGTCCTTCTGGTCGAGCTTGCTGAGACGCTGGTTGAACGCGGCAACAATGGCGCGACGCTTGATGCGATTGCCAATGGGTATAATCGCGCGGTGTTGACCTCGCCGGCTATGGTGCGTCGTTTCTCCAATGACACATTCTCGCGGATCGGGGTTACCAATATTTTTGCAACCCCACTCCATGGCTTCACTTATGCGCTTGCCGGTTTTGGCGACAGCCTTGTGCTGATGCAGACCGCCTCTATCAGCACCCCCGATCAGGGGGATGAGAACGATGGCCTTTCTGAAATCAGGACAGGTCTGGCTGTGAGCGCAGGCGATGACCTTGTCGCGTCTCTTGTTATCGCCCTTCAGGAGAAGCACCAGGTCGAAGTGAATTACGGCCTGATCAACCAGATACTGTCTCCCGGCACCGACGGCTGACTGTTTTACGATAGCTGATACGTAGTCCTTTAGACTTCTTCACCCAAGGAGACCGATCAGGGCGATATTCCTGATCGGAAATATCCATGTTCCATCCTGTGTTCGAAACATTTGAGTCCGCCTATATAGCCGGAACTGCTCAGGTGGTCTGGACACGCCTTGTCGCCGATCTTGATACGCCTGTCTCTGCATATCTCAAGATTGCGAAGGAAGAACCCAACAGCTTCTTGTTGGAGTCGGTTGAAGATGGCCATATTCGCGGGCGCTATTCCATCATCGGGCTGCGGCCAGATGCCATTTGGAAAGCGTATGGCGACAAAGCCGAATTGAACCTCAACGCGAGCCACGACACAAACGCTTTCAAGCCTTGTGAAAAAGGAACGCTGGACGCCTTGCGGGACTTTATCGAGAGTGCGCGGATCGAGTTACCGGAAGACCTGCCTCCCATGGCAGCGGGCGTTTTTGGCTACATGGGATATGACTGTGTCCGGCTGATGGAAAACCTGCCCAACGAAAACCCGGATGCGCTGGGCCTGCCGGATGGGCTGTTTTTGCGACCAACCGTCATCGCTGTTTTTGACTCAGTCAAAGACGAGGTAACGCTGGTCACGCCGGTACGCCCATCCGAAGGCACGGGGAGCGGGGCTACTCCAAAAATGGCCTATGAGAGCGCGCTTGATCGGCTGGAACGCACGATTTCCGACTTTGATCGCGCAGTCTCTCATGCAGAGCCACAGCTGGACGTGGCGACCATCGCGGCGCCTGTTTCCAACACGCCCAAAGAGATCTATTTCGAAAATGTGCGTCGTGCGAAAGAATATATCGCGGCGGGTGACATTTTTCAGGCGGTGATTAGTCAGCGCTTTGAAACACCATTTGAGCTGCCGCCTTTTTCTCTCTACCGGGCACTACGACGCATCAACCCGTCGCCCTATCTCTTCTTTCTGAATTTCGAAGGGTTTTCGCTTGTTGGCTCCAGCCCGGAAATCCTTGTCCGGGTGCGTGATGGCAAGGTGACCATTCGCCCGATCGCGGGCACGCGGCATCGCGGACAGACCAAAGCCGAAGATGCTGCCATTGCAGAAGAATTGCTGAGCGATCCAAAAGAGCGTGCAGAACACCTGATGCTGCTCGATCTCGGGCGCAACGATGTGGGCCGGGTGTCTAAACTCGGAACCGTCAGCGTGACAGATCAGTTCGCGCTTCAATATACCTCCCATCTGATCCATATCGTCTCAAATGTTGAGGGAGACCTTGATCCTCGGTTTGATGAAATTTCAGCTCTGATTGCCGGGCACCCTGCCGGCACCGTCTCGGGCGCTCCAAAAGTGCGCGCCATGGAAATCATTGATGAGCTGGAGCTTGAGAAGCGGGGACCCTATGCCGGTCTTGTTGGTTACTTCTCAGCCGGGGGTGACATGGACACCTGCATCGTTCTGCGCACCGCCATTGTCAAAGACAGCAAAATGTATGTTCAGGCAGGCGGCGGGATCGTTGCTGATTCAACGCCAGAGTTTGAATACGAGGAGTCGGTGAACAAGGCCAAAGCGCTTTTTCGTGCTGCAGAGGAAGCCGTGCGGTTCGCTTCAGAGGCCGGACGAGGCCAGTAAGGCCGGGTCCGCAGCCGCCTCTGGCGTCACCATCGCGCTGATTGAGACCAGATCAATCCCCTTTGAGGCGAGGCCTCTTGTCCACACTTCGAGCACATCAAGTGTCAGCGTGTGCGGATGAGCGATGCCGATGGCTGATCCCATCAGGCGCGCGGTCTTTTCAATCTCATCCAGTTGCGAAAGCAGGCCGTCAGCCCCCTGGGCATGGTCCAGAAAAACATCACGGCTGAGTGTCCTTGCCCCTGCAGCCTCCGCCACCCTTGCCGCCAAAGTATTGGCAGAGGTGCGACTGTCCAAAAACAGCAAACCCCGCGCCCGCGCTTCCCGCATCACCGGCAACAGGGCCCGGACGTCTGCCGTGAAGCGGCTTCCCATATGATTGTTGAAGCCAACGGCACCGGGAAAGCGATCCAGTTGGGCAGCAAGGCCCCTGGCAATTTCGTCGGTAGACTGGTGTACATACAGCGCCCCTGGTCCTGGGTCCGCGTCTCCCTCTGGTTCCATCGGAATGTGGACCATGATTTCGTGACCTCGGGAAAGTGCTTCTTCAGCAAGCCCTTGCGATGCCCGACCATAGGGTAAAAATGACAGCGTAACCGCGCGTGGCAACGCAATCGCTCTGCGTGTCACCTTTTCATCCAGGCCCAAATCATCAAGCACGATGGCAATGCGCGGGCGCCTCACCTCGTCTCTGATCTGCTCCGCCTGCACAAGCGAGACGGCAACGGGTGTAACTGTCGCTGGCCCAACACCCAGCAGAACCACATCCTGCTCAGGTGGTAAATCCAGCGCATCGACGATCGATACAGACGGAGATACCTGCATCGCCTGTTGCGAATAGGGGTTGGGCGCGCCAAGACGCCGTGCGCTGGCGGGGCCGAGCAACCTGGGCGCTGAACGCCCTTCCCGATTGCCAACTGCCCCCCCTGAGGGACCGCGCTCCATCGGCGATGCATCAACCTCCGTGACGATGAAAGTAGGCCCATGGGCCCTCTCAGTGATGCCGCCAGTGCCTCCGGGCAGAACCAATGAAACGCCAAGCCCAACGGCTGCGCCGAGCACCAAAGCCGCACAAACGGCCCCTGCGTAAGCCGATAGGCTTACGGGCTTGGCCTTCTTTTCGCCGCCTGCCTGCATCATCACCACGATTTCCGCCCCAAACCACATATTTAGTGTCGCTCAAGCAACCCTTGCCCCAATATGCGGTATTCTTATCCTCCTATTTCACCATATCTAGTAGGGTTAGCGCAACGACGCGATGAAGGTTATCCACAGCTTTCTGACTGTTCGGAGACCAAAAGCTGGACGACTGGCTCTTGTTGCACCCCCATCGCGTGCTTATAAGAAAAGCCTGATGTTTGAGCCTCTTACCGGAGTTTGCGGCCATGTTGCTGCTGATTGATAACTACGACAGCTTTACCTACAACCTTGTCCATTTTCTGGGGGACGTGGGAGCGCGTTGCGAGGTTTTTCGCAATGACCAAATCAGCGTTGCGGACGCGATGAAGATGGCGCCCGAAGGCATTGTCCTCTCACCTGGTCCTTGCGACCCGGACAAAGCGGGGATCTGCCTTGAGCTTGTCGAGGCCGCGGCAAAGGCCGAGGTACCGCTGTTTGGTGTTTGCCTTGGGCACCAGTCCATTGGCCAGGCCTTCGGTGCCAAGATTGTTCGGGCGCCGGAAATGATGCATGGCAAGATAAGTCCCATTTTCCACGAAGGCATGGGCGTCTTCAGTGGATTGCCAAATCCCTTTGAGGCCACCCGCTATCACTCCCTGACCATTGCCCCTGAAACGCTGCCAGACTGCCTGACCGTCACGGCGCGGACCGAAGATGGGGTCATTATGGGGGTGCAGCACAAATCACTGCCCATTCACGGTGTCCAGTTTCATCCAGAGAGCATCGCCTCTCAACATGGTCGGGAGCTGCTTGCCAATTTTCTGGACCTGGCCGGTGTCTCCCGCGCTGTTCCTGCCTAATCAGATTTGAGTATTCATGACCGATTTTAAAAGTCTTATCGCCAAAGTCGCCGAGGGCGAGGCACTCTCCCAGAGCGATGCTGAAGCGGCCTTCGACGCCATGATGTCTGGCGATGTGACGTCAGGCCAGATTGGTGCATTTTTGATGGCGTTGCGGATGCGGGGCGAAACCGTAGATGAAATCACCGCCGGCGCGCGCGTGATGCGGGCAAAAGCAACACAGGTGCAAGCCCCGGAGGGTGCGATCGATACGTGCGGTACCGGCGGCGATGCGTCCGGCACCTATAATATTTCCACAGCGGCTGCCTTCGTTGTTGCGGCTTGTGGTGTGCCGGTCGCAAAACACGGGAACAAGGCGTTGTCGTCCAAGTCCGGGTCAGCGGAAGTACTGGAGAAGCTTGGGGTCAAGCTGGATATTCCACCCGCTCTCATTCGCCGCTGCATTGATGAAGCCGGGATCGGTTTCATGTTCGCGCCTGCCCATCATTCTGCCATGAAACATGTCGGGCCAACGCGCGCCGAGATGGGGACACGGACAATCTTCAATCTGCTCGGTCCCCTCTCCAACCCGGCGGGGACAAAATTCCAGATCGTTGGGGTGTTCGCTGACAAGTGGGTGGAGCCTCTGGCTCATGTGCTTAAAAATCTGGGGTCGGAGCGGGTCTGGGTGGTGCATGGCAGCGACGGTTTGGATGAACTAACCACCACTGGCGTCTCCCATGTTGCAGAACTGAAGAACGGTGTGATCTCAACCTTTGAAGTTACGCCGGAGGAAGTCGGGCTTGCGCGCGCCAACCCTGCCGATCTTAAAGGCGGCGACCCGGAAGAAAACATGGCCGCCCTGCGCTGCCTGCTTGAGGGAGATGAAAGCGCGTACCGGGACATTGTTGTTCTCAATGCCGGGGCAGCGCTGCTGGTCGCTGGAAAAGTCTCAACCCTCAAGGAGGGTGTGCAGATGGCCAGTGAGGCGATTGCATCTGGTGGAGCCAAGCGCGCCCTGGAAACACTCGTCACCGTCTCTAACGAAGGCTGATCCATGTCCGATATTCTAAAAAAGATCGCTGCTTACAAGTTGGATGAGATCGTCGCAGCCAAAGCGGCCAAGCCGCTGGACGTTCTGGAATCTGACGCCAAGAACGCCCCTGCCGTGCGCGGGTTTACTGCCGCGTTGCGCAGCACCATTGCGCAAGATAAATACGCTCTCATTGCCGAGATCAAGAAAGCCAGTCCTTCAAAAGGACTTATTCGTGCGGATTTCAATCCGCCTGTTCTTGCCCAAGCCTATGAGGAAGGCGGCGCGACTTGCCTCTCCGTCCTCACCGACACGCCGTCCTTTCAAGGAGCGCCAGAATTTTTGCGCGACGCACGTGCTGCCGTCTCCCTGCCAGCGTTGCGCAAAGACTTTCTCTACGACCCCTACCAGGTGGTAGAAGCGCGCGCCTGGGGTGCGGATTGTATTCTCATTATCATGGCGTCCGTCAGTGACGCGCAGGCCAGCGAGCTTGAGAAGACAGCGTTTGATTGGGGCATGGACGTGCTCGTCGAGGTGCATGACGCACCTGAGCTTGAGCGTGCCCTTCAGCTCGAGAGCGACCTCATTGGCGTGAACAACCGCAACCTGTCGACCTTTGAAACAACGCTCGAGACGACGCTGGAGCTCGCCCCCAGAGTACCTGCGGAGCGTCTTGTTGTCGGCGAAAGCGGCCTTGGAAACCCCGCTGATCTGGCGCGCCTTTCCGACGTCGGCGTCAACGCCTTCCTGATCGGGGAAAGCCTGATGCGACAGAGCGATGTGACTGCGGCAACCCGGACCCTGCTTTCGAAAGCCGCGAATGCATGACGCAAAAGAAAATTCACTCAAACATCGTCATCCGTCCGGTTGAGCCGGAAGAGATCGCCAAATTGGGCGACCTTGAACGATCCGCCGCAGAATTATTTCGTCAGCAGGGTCTGAGTGATGTGACAGAGGGAGCAACAATTCCTCCTGCCCTGGCACTTTCATTCACACGCTTTGGCGCAGCCCTTGTTGCGGAAGCCGACGGTCAGTTGGCGGGATTTGCCTTTGTTGCAAGTTACGACATTCATGCACACCTTTATGAGGTCTCTGTTGGCCAAGGGTTTCAAGGAGCAGGAATTGGCCGCAAGCTGGTGGAGGCGGTGTGTCATTGGGCACGAGATAAGCAGTTCAAAGCGATGACACTTTCCACGTTCTCCGACGTGCCCTGGAATGCGCCTTTCTATGAGACACTTGGATTCCATATCCTTGAGCCTCATCAATGGACGCCTGCCTTGTTCATGCTACGAGAACATGAAGAAGATGCCGGGCTTGATATCGCGCGGCGCTGTATCATGCGGAAGGACCTGGTGACGAATGACCGATAAGAAACTCAGCCATATCGACGCGCACGGACGTGTCGCCATGGTGGATGTAACAGACAAGCAAGTGACGGACCGGGTGGCAACAGCACGGGGCCGTGTCACCATGGCGCCCGAGACACTCGACCTAATTCTCGCCGACAAGATCACCAAGGGAAACGTGATTGAAATTGCGCGGCTTGCGGGCATCATGGCCGCCAAACGCACGTCTGACCTCATCCCCCTCTGTCATCCGCTCCTGATTGGCAAAATCGCCGTCGAGATCACGGCCGAAAAAGAAACCAGTACACTCAATGTCGAAGCCACCGTTCGGGTTCAGGGCAAAACGGGTGTTGAAATGGAAGCTCTGACTGCCGTCACCGTTGCCTGTCTGACGATCTATGACATGGCGAAAGCCGTGGACCGGGCCATGACCATTGGCGATGTTCACCTCACCCATAAGTCCGGCGGCAAGTCGGGCACATATAACGCGCCAGGCTCGATCACCCCATGAGCAACACACCTCTTTTGCCCGTTGATCAGGCCATCGCTCGGATTGGAGCCGCAGTTGCTCCTCTACAGACAGAGCTCGTATCGATTGCGGATGCTGGTGGGCGGGTGCTTGCCGAAGCGCTCACCGCTCGCCGGACCCAGCCCCCCTTTGATGCCTCCGCGATGGATGGATATGCGGTGCGGGCAGAAGACCTGAAGGTGGTTCCCTGCTCCGTAAATGTTGTAGGCGAAGCTGCTGCCGGAGGAGCTTATGACACCGCGCTCACCCCCGGACAGGCTGTACGCATTTTTACCGGTGCGCCCGTGCCTGCCGGAGCCGACAGCATCGTTATTCAGGAAAATACCAAGCGCGATGGCGACACCGTGCTGGTGCAGAAATCCCCCACACTGGGCCAACACATCCGCACGGCAGGGATCGACTTCAATGAAGGTGATACCTATTTTGCACGAGGCTACCGACTGGCTGCCGCCGACATAGCTCTTGCGGCTGCCATGAATGTCGGGGAGCTTCCCGTTTTCAAACGTCCGCGCGTCGCCTTTTTTGCGACCGGTGACGAACTTGTGCAGCCCGGCGAAACGCCAGGGCCAAACCAGATCGTGAATTCCAACGGCCCGGGACTTGCCGCGCTCATTCGGGAACTGGGTGGTGAACCTGTTGATCTGGGCATTGCGCGCGACACCGAAGCCAGTATTCAAGACTGTGTGAAACGCGCACATGATGCCGACATCCTTGTCACCCTCGGAGGCGTGTCTGTCGGCGACCATGATCTGATCCAGCCTGTGCTCCGCTCGATGGGCCTCGAGATAGATTTCTGGCGCATCGCCATGCGGCCCGGAAAACCGTTGATGTTTGGCATGCTCGGCGACCTGCCGTTTCTGGGACTGCCGGGAAACCCGGTCGCAACACTTGTTTGCGGTCACCTGTTCCTCCGCGCCGCCATGGATGCCTGCCAGGGCCGTGCGGCGCAGCACCCACCTCTCGTTCCAGTTGTCCTTGGGAGCGACCTTCCCGCAAACCAGGCCCGGCAGGACTACATCCGGGCGCGCCTGACCGTCGCCACAGATGGCACCTGGGAGGCCCACCCCTTCAGCCGACAGGACAGCTCGATGCTCTCTTCTTTGGCACAAAGTCAGTGTTTGATTGTGCGCGTGCCGAATGTCCCGGCTTCCGATGCCGGAACGCCCGTTTTGGTGCATTTGCTGAAGGCTCCCGACTTATCCACAGATTGAGGTTGACGCCCCAGGAGAACCAAACTAGAACATAAGAAGATGTTTTTGATTTGTTCTCATGATCGATACTCCGGGGAGACCGTTGAATGCTCACACGCAAGCAACATGAACTGCTGATGTTCATCAATGAACGGATAAAAGAGACCGGTGTTTCCCCTTCTTTTGATGAAATGAAGGATGCTCTCAACTTACGGTCCAAATCGGGCATTCATCGGTTGATTACAGCTCTTGAGGAACGTGGCTTTATTCGTCGCCTGCCTCACAGGGCCCGAGCTCTCGAAATTCTGAAATTGCCGGAATCTGCCTCTCCAAGCTTTGGCCGTAATAGTGGGTTTTCCCCATCGGTTATTGAGGGCAGCCTTGGCAAGGATCGCGAGAATGCGCCCGTGGCCGCTAACGAAGATTCATTGTCGGTGCCCGTGATGGGCCGTATTGCAGCAGGGACGCCTATTGAAGCCCTGCAGCAGGAAAGCCATCAAGTGTCTGTGCCTTCCGACATGCTTGCCCGAGGCGAGCACTACGCGCTGGAGGTCAAAGGCGATTCAATGATCGACGCGGGCATTCTGGATGGCGACACCGTCGTGATCGAACGCTGCGATACTGCCAATAATGGGGAAATTGTCGTCGCTCTTGTCGATGATCAGGAAGCCACGCTCAAGCGGCTGCGTCGCAAGGGCGACTCCATTGCGCTTGAAGCCGCAAATCCTGCCTATGAAACACGGATATTCGGCCCGGACCGAGTGAAGGTTCAGGGGCGTCTGGTTGGGTTGCTGCGTCGCTATTGATTTTGTGATTCCGTCCAGGGGCGTTCGCCTCGCCATTCACGCACCGTTACGATGCGTTCGATGGTCGGTGTCGGGTCGCTGCTCAAGTAAATTGCATGTGCGCCGTGGCGGGCTATATCAAACCGATCAATGATCAGAAAAGCACGACAGCGCGCACGCACGCGGCCCCTCACGGGAACATGTGCAATCAGAATGTCAGCACGCGTACAATCATCGGCCAGTGATGCGGTGGTTTTGGACACCGCAATTGTCAACCGCCCTCGCGCTACACAGCCCATTTCATCGCAGGCCATCAGATGATCGCGGATACCCGTGTCGGCCGACATGCCGCTGCGTCGCAACCAGGTTTCCCTGGCATAGCGCGCCGTGGAGCCGGTCCACATATATAGACCGTCCTCGTTTCGCACGGCAACCAGCCGCGCGTCCCCATCAATCAAAATGTCTGGTGGCTGGTCTCCGCTCGCCAACACACCGCCAACAATCAGAAATACAATACCTGCCCGACGGAGCTTCGTTTGAAGAAGCGCCAGAAGAAGCCCTCCCAATGCGATGAACCCTAGACCCAGACTGGAAAAAGACGGTGCGTGGACAACGGCTCCCTCCCAGGCACTTACCTCTTTTGCAATCGCGACCACGCCGATGAGGCCCTGCTCCATGATCCACAGTGCCGGTGCGTCGAGACCCAATGGCATCAACAGGTAAGCCAGCAACGCCGCGGGCATAATGACAATTCCGACCAGAGGCATCGCCAACAGGTTTCCCACGATGCCGTAAGCTGCCATGCGGTTGAAGTGATAGGCGGCAAATGGCGCTGTCGCCGCACCAGCGACAAGGCTTGTGAGCGCAAGCGTCACGATATAGATGAGCGCAAAGCGGAGCACACCGGAAACACCTGTTGCGTTTTCCCGCAGCCCCAGCAGCTGCAACTCGCGGTTTTGATAGACCGCAATCAAGGCCGTCACTGCCGCAAACGACATCTGGAACCCAGGCTCCAGAACGCTCTCCGGACGGGTGAGAAGAATGATCGTGGCAGCGAGTGCCACGTTGCGCAGCGAAAGAGCTGGCCTGTCCGCCAACACGGCAAGGAACATTAACGCAGCCATTATGAAGGCGCGTTGCGCCGTGACGGACATGCCGGAAAGCAACAGATAGGCAAAGGCCCCTATCAATGCCGCTGCCGCCGCCCATTTTTTAAGAGGATATCGAAGGGCCAAGCGGGGCACCAATGCCAGCGCTGCCCGGATCACCCAAAACAGGGTTCCCGCAAACAAGGCCATATGCAGTCCCGAGATCGCCAGAATGTGCGCGAGCCCCGCGTCACGTAAATCCTGCTCCACTTTTTCGGCGATTGCATGACGCTGCCCGGTCATCATGGCGGCGGCGACCGGACCAACATCCTCTCTCATGGCACGCATCACGTGGCGCGCTATCTGTTCTCTTAAAGCAGCAAGCTTTATGGCCCAGCTACCTTCCCTGCTGCCCCCTAAGATAGTGGGTGCGGCCAGGGTAACGCCGGTCGCCCCCAACTGCCGAAACCAGGATTGCCTTGCGAAATCAAATGCGCCGGGCGCCACTGGTTCCCCCGGTGGCCACAGCATCACACGGGTCTCAATCCGGTCACCGGGCCAGATCGGCTCATGAGCCTGATTGACCCGCAGCCGGACACGGGCTGGCAGGTCCTGGCGGAGCAGACCAGAAATGCGCGTGGGGGTGACGAGAAGAATGCTACCGCCCAGCTGGTTCCGGCTGACCGTTAGAACCTCCCCTCCCAGTTGCGCGCCGACAATTTCATTTTGAAGGGCTGGCGCTGCCACCCAAATTGTCCGCATTTGTGCGGCTGCAAACCCCAAAACCACCCAGAGGACGGCAAATGCCGCTATAGCGACCCTCCCCCTTCGCCCCAAGCCGTAAGCGGTTGCCAGAGCCAACCCAAGTGCGGTCACCGTCCAGCCCAGATATGGTTCCTGCGGTAGAGAAAAATAGCAGGCGATTCCCGCGCCAATCGCGACCGGCACCCAAAGGCTCATCGCCTCCTGTTCTCTGGCCAGTAAAAGGCCCACGCGGGACCAAAAAAGCCGCAGATGAATGCGAATGCCTTCCAATCGCCCTGACAAATTGCGCCAGACGGGGGCTAATCGGTGCTTTTCGAAAAAAATAGCCATTTCCCCGTGCAGTATGCAGCAAATTTGGGGGCAATATGCGCAAAAGTGATCCCCATCGGGCCTTTGGCGGCAGGCTTCAATGTGCTAAAGATCGCCAGCCCATTCGTTGCTTTCCGAAGCGGAACCTTCAGGATTCGCGAAAGTTTCCCGGGTGGTGTCGCAGCCTGTATGACGCCAACAGACCATCCTCCAAGCGGTCCCTTTGACTCAGCTTGTTTTGCAACTGCACTTCCACCGCAGGGGTCCCCCTGCGATGATACCCGGAGTTTTATCGAGCCCTTGAGTGAGACACCAAAAATTGTTACGCGCTTCGCGCCTTCACCGACCGGCTTCCTCCACATTGGTAGCGTTCGCACGGCGCTGTTCAACTGGCTGTATGCACGCCACCACGGAGGTACTTTCGCGCTTCGGATAGAGGATACCGATCGTGAGCGTTCGTCCGACGCCGCTATTGAGGCGATTTTTGAGGGCATGAAATGGAGCGGGCTTGATTGGGACGGAGAGCCGGTTTTCCAGTTTGCCCAGATGGACCGCCATGTTGAAATAGTCGAACAGCTGCTCGCCTCCGGCCATGCCTACAAATGCTATTGCTCGCCTGAGGAATTGACCGCAATGCGGGAAAAAGCCAAGGGCGAAGGCCGCCCCATGCGCTATGACGGCACCTGGCGGGACCGCGCGGCTGCTGACGCGCCAGAAGGGATAAATCCCGTCGTTCGTTTCAAAGCGCGCCAGGATGGTCGGACCATTGTCAAAGATCAGGTGATGGGCGATGTCACTTTTGAGAATGATCAGCTAGACGATCTGATCCTGCTTCGCTCAGACGGCACGCCCACCTATATGCTTTCTGTAGTCGTTGATGACCACGACATGGGCATTACGCACATTATTCGTGGCGACGATCATCTGACAAATGCTGCCCGCCAATCTCAAATTTATGCTGCGATGGGCTGGACACCCCCCGTGTTTGCCCACGTGCCTCTGATCCACGGCCCGGATGGTGCCAAGCTCTCAAAGCGTCATGGCGCACTGGGCGCGCAAGACTATCGCGATATGGGATACCTGCCTGAAGCGATGCGGAATTACCTCGTTCGACTTGGCTGGAGCCACGGGGATGATGAAGTGTTTTCGACTGAGCAGGCCATTGAGTGGTTCAATCTGGAGAGCATTGGCAAGTCACCCGCCCGTTTTGACATTGCCAAACTGGAACACCTCAACGCTCGCTACATTCGCGAGGCGGATGATGATCGTTTGGTTGCTCTCACACTTTCGGTGATGGAAGAGACTGGAAAATGGACGGATATTGATGACCTGTTCCGCAGTCGACTGAGGGTCGCGATGCCGGGGTTGAAGGAACGGGCCAAAACGTTGATTGAGCTGGCAGACGGTGCCAACTACCTGCAAATCACACGGCCCATTGAGCTCTCAGGTAAAGCTGCAAAAGCACTCAATGATGAAGCTAAGGCTCGACTGGGCCGCCTTGCGGATGTGTTGAAAAATGACAAGGCATGGACGGCGGTCAGCCTCGAGGCCGCGGTCACAAATTTCCTGACTTCGGAAGACATTAAGTTGGGCAAAGTCGCACAACCACTCCGAGCAGCGTTGACGGGAGGAAGCGTTTCCCCCGGCATCTACGACGTCCTCGCGTCGCTCGGTCGCGATGAGGCAATTGGCCGCATACGAGATCAAGTTTGAAGACAGACAACCGGCAGTAGCCGGGTAGGTCTGAGATGAATATAATACCGCAACAGTTCGGCTGGCGAACTGGCTTTTAGCCTGCTACCGACTACCGAACACAAGTGAAGGGACTGGTCGACGATGATGACTAAAGACAAAAGTGCGAGAGTAACAAACGAAATCGCCAAGCTAGAGATTGACGGCCAGACCTACGACTTGCCTGTATACAAGGGAGCTGTTGGGCCACGCGTCATTGATGTCAGCAAACTCTATAGCCAGTCTGGGTATTTCACATTTGACCCAGGCTTTACTTCAACGGCCAGCTGCGACAGCGACATCACCTATATCGACGGCGATAAAGGTGAATTGCTGTACCGGGGGTATGGGATTGAGCAACTTGCTGCAAACGGTAGCTTTTTGGAGACCGCCTATCTGCTGTTGAATGGTGAATTGCCAACCTCCACCGAGTATGATGAGTTCAGCAATGCGATAACGAACCACACGATGGTGCATGAGCAAATGCAGTATTTCGTGCGGGGATTTCGCCGTGACGCGCATCCGATGGCCATAATGGTTGGCATGATCGGCGCGCTGTCCGCATTCTACCATGACTCAACCGACATCAACGATCCGCACCAACGGATGGTCGCAAGTCGGCGGATGATTGCCAAGATCCCAACAATCGCGGCAATGGCTTACAAATATTCCATCGGCCAACCAGCTGTGTATCCCCGGAATGATCTCGGATATGCCGAAAATTTTCTGAACATGTGCTTTGCGGTGCCCGCCGAGGACTATCATGTCAATCCGGTGATTGCCCGCGCAATGGACAAGATCTTCATCCTGCATGCAGATCATGAGCAAAATGCATCGACTTCAACAGTACGGCTCGCCGGGTCTTCAGGCGCCAACCCGTTCGCCTGCATTGCGGCCGGGATTGCCTGTCTTTGGGGACCGGCTCATGGCGGCGCGAATGAAGCTGCCCTCAACATGCTGCAGGAAATTGGTTCTGTAGATCGCATCCCGGAATATATTGCCAAAGCAAAAGACAAAAACGACCCCTTCCGCCTGATGGGTTTTGGTCACCGGGTTTATAAGAACTACGACCCCCGTGCCACAGTGATGCAAGAGGCCTGTCACGAAGTGCTGCAAGAACTCGGCATCAAAGATGACCCCATGCTCGACGTGGCCATGGAGCTGGAAAAAATTGCGCTGAACGATGAGTATTTCGTTGAGAAAAAGCTCTACCCAAATATCGATTTCTATTCGGGTATCACTCTCAAAGCGCTTGGCTTTCCTTCAACCATGTTTACGGTTTTGTTTGCGCTCGCACGGACAACAGGTTGGGTGGCTCAGTGGAACGAGATGGTTCAGGATCCAGAACAGCGTATTGGCCGTCCTCGTCAGCTCTATAGTGGCGCTGCGCCTCGTGACTATGTGGATTTGGCAAAGCGGTAACAAGCTTCATGCTCAAACTGAAAAGGCGCCTCATGTGGGCGCCTTTTTTGTGGGTCAGTCGCAGCGATGTCAGACTGCGGGAAGCCTCAAGCATTTTGTTCTTCGCCCAGCATTTCGAGAATTGCATTTGCCGTGCGCGCGCTCGGACTTGCTCCGCCAACGCCCATAAGAACCCTCATTTCTTCAAGGTCCTGTAACGCCTTCTCGCGCTCAGGTGTTTCACTTAGAAGAGGCGTCAGAGCGTCTGCGAGCCGCTTCGGTTCACTCGCCTCCTGCAAATATTCGCGTACAGAAGGACGGTCCAGGATAAGATTGACCAGCACAACAGTCGGCACTTTCAAAAGCCTGGAGACGACCCAGGCGGCGATTCGGTCAATCTTGTAGGCGATGACCATAGGAATTCTGGCAAGTCCGAGCTCAAGCGAGACTGTTCCGGATGCTGCGAGAGCCGCCGTTGCGGCTGCAAAGGCCCCCCGCTTTTCACTTTCCCCATCCGCAAGAATTGGTTTTACCGGCCAGCTTTTCACGCCTTCAGCAACAACGTCGTGCACATGAGGCACAACCGGGATCACCAGCTTTAGATCGGGGTGATGATCGACGAGAATCCCAGCAGTCTCACCCATCAGGCCGATTAGGCGTTTTACTTCATTCATCCTGCTGCCAGGTAGCAGGAGAAGAACCGGCGCCTCTTCAGAAATCCCATTGCGCTTCCGAAAGGCCTCACCCTCCTCCGCTGACGCAATTTTCTCGATTGCGGGGTGGCCGACATAAGCACAATCCAGCCCCACTTCCGCCCGAAAAAAATCAGGCTCGAAGGGCAGCAGAGCAAGAACCTTATTCAGATATGTCGCCATGGACTTGGCCCGCCCCCGGCGCCATGCCCAGACGCTTGGTGAGACATAATTCGCAATGAGTATATCCGGCGCTTTCTTGTGGATGCGCTTTGCAACGGGATGGGTGAAGTCAGGGCTATCGATGATCAACACGAGATCTGGTTTTTCCTCCACCGCGTGGCGAACCGTTTCCCGCATACGTCTGAGGATCAAGGGCAATCGCGGGATTACTTCGCGTGGCCCCATCACAGCGATGTCTGTCATTGGGAAAACGGAGGACAATCCTTCCGCCTCCATGCGGGCGCCCCCAACCCCTGAAAACCGGATTTTGTCGCCCAGGGCTGCCTTGAGAGATGACATGAGAGCCGCGCCCAAAGTATCTCCGGACGTCTCGCCCGCAACCAGCATGACATGACGCGCTTCGCTCATGAAATTCCTTCACCCGTTCCTTCGGGCAATCCAATTACGAAGATGCCCAGTTCATCGGCCCGCCGTGCCACGCCTTCAGCATCTGCAATTAAGGCCCCAGATGTCTCGTATGCGATGCCAGCAAGCCCCGCCGCTGCGGTATTCTCGACCGTCGCAACTCCGATGGCGGGAAGATCAACACGGCGGTCCTGGCCTGGTTTCGGCAGCTTGACGAGGACACCGCACGCGGAACCTCCGGCTGTGTGCTTTATCGCAACCCGCTTCAGCATAGCGTCAGTTCCGCTATCGTCCTCAACATCCAGAACTTCGCCGGTGGCAACGATGGCTCCCTGCCCTAAATCGTCCCCTCCTCGTTTTCTCACGATGCCGATTGCTATTCGTATGTCTGCCAAATCAGCTGGCGATGGCGCCTTTGTTGACAGAAGACCTTCCGGAGCTATGAGCGTTGCCGCGACGTCTTCGGCGGGGCGAATGTGAAACCCGTGAACTTCCTCAAAATACTTCACCACCCCCGACAAAAGACCGTCGTCCCCCTGGCGCAACAATTTAACGATGGCGGGAAGAAGCTTGATAGCACCCAGGTCGGGCCAGAAATCGACAAAGAGCTTTGGTCGCTTCATGGGGCCAATGAGCACAAGATCATGACACTTGTTTTTCTTTAGGAGATCAATCGTTGCCCCTATGGCGCCAAAACGCACCCAAGCATGGTCATATTTTTCGATTTCGGGATTACTACGTCCCTTGATGCCGATAATAAAAACAGCACGGCCTTGTGCCGCAGCGGCCTCTGCAACAGCCATCGGCAAGGGCCCCTGCCCTGCGATAATACCAAGTGCTGGAAGTTCACGAGTTGGCGTCGTCATTCGCCGTCTGCTTTCGTTCTTAGTCGCCAGCAGTATTGCGCGGCAGGCAGATGGATCTGTTCGTGTCGGACTGCATGAACTTAACAATGTCCATTACATCAGCCTGTCCGTCGTACAATTTTGCAACATCTGCCAAACGCTCGCGCAGCGTGCCTTCTTCTGCAAACAACATACGGTAGGCGGACCGCAGTGCCTGGATCTGATCCCTCTCAAATCCACGTCTTTTCATACCGATGATATTCAGCCCCGCCAAACGCGCGCGATTTCCAACCACCATGCCATAAGGAATGACATCGTTCTCCACACCACTCATGCCTCCGATAAACGCATGCTTGCCGATCCGTGTAAATTGATGAACGCCTGCACCGCCGCTAACGATGACAAAATCCTCAACAACGATGTGCCCCGCGAGCATCACATTGTTTGACAGAATAACATTGTCACCCACCATTGTATCGTGCCCGACATGAGACCCGGTAAGGAACGCACACTTGTTTCCAACCCGTGTAACGAGACCACCACCTTCGGTTCCCGAATTCATGGTCACATGCTCTCGGATCGTATTGTCCGATCCGACAATTAGCTCACTGTCTTCACCACGAAATTTGAGATCTTGGGGTGGCTGCCCAATGGAAGCAAATGGATAAATCTCGGTTCGCGCGCCAATTGATGTTTTGCCATCAATCACCGTGTGGGAATGGAGTTTCACCCCTTCGGCAAGCGTCACATTGGGGCCAACAATGGAGTACGGGCCAACGACCACGTCAGACGCGAGCTCTGCGCGGGGATCAACGATCGCAGTTGAGTGGACCTCTGTCATCATTCATTACCCATATCGCGGATCATCGCAACGAAATCTGCTTCAGCGACAACGGCGCCATCGACCTTGCCAATACCCCGAAATTTCCAGACCGCACGACGGTTTTGCTGTTTGGTTACGTGGAGTTCCAATTGGTCTCCCGGCACGACTATCTTTCGAAACTTGGCCTTCTCAATAGCCATGAAGTAGACGACCTTGTCAGACGCGTCGCCCCCCATACTATTGATTACGAGGGCACCGGCAGTCTGAGCCATTGCTTCGATGATCATGACGCCGGGCATCACGGGATGCCCCGGAAAATGCCCCTGGAAAAAGGGGTCGTTAATCGTGACATTTTTTACGCCCACAGCGGACTCACATCCATCCATATCCCGGATCCGATCGATCAACAGCATGGGGTAGCGATGCGGTAGCAATTCCATGACGCGATTAATATCCGCCGATCCCAATGCTCCGCTGGAAGGCTCTTCGGTGCTTGCCGTGGTCTGTGTCATCTCAATTCCCAGTACAACGAGCGTGTCTGCTCATTTTTAATCTGCGTTGCTGTCCTTCTTCCTGACAGCTTTTCTGCCCAATCTCTGAACAGCTATCAGCTCTCGCTGCCATTCGCGAACGGGTTTTGCGGGTGTCCCTCCCCAACGAGCCCCCGCCGGCACCTCATGTATCACACTGGAACGCCCCGCAATCTGTGCGCCATCTCCAACCTTGAGGTGACCAAGAATGCCAGCTCGGGCGCCGAGCGCAACATAGTCGCCAAGCTCCGCACTTCCCGCAATGCCGCTTTGCGCAACAATTACGCAGCCCTGACCGGTAATGACGTTGTGCCCTATCTGCACCAGATTATCAATCTTGGTCCCCGCCCCAATAATGGTGTCAGGCCCAGCGCCCCGATCAATCGTGGTATTTGCCCCAATTTCCACATCATCCTGAATGATAACCCGGCCTAGCTGCGGAATCTTTTCGTGTGTGGGCAGTCCCATTGCGAAACCAAAACCATCCTGCCCAACACGAACGCCGGAATGGATTATGACGCGGTCACCAACATGCGCAAATGAGATGCACGCGCCGGGACCAACGTAGCTGTTGCGACCAATGGTAACATTTTTCGCCAAAATAGCGGCGCTCGAGATCACAGAGCCACTTCCGATTTCCACACCAGCACTCACCACGGCGCCGGGCTCAATCGTTACGCCCTCTCCGATTTGCGCCGAGGCATGAACGTGAGCTTGAGCGCTGATCTGCCCCGGATCCCCAAATGTGTCGAGAGGGCGAATACTGTCGGGATAAAATGCCTGCGCCGCCAGAGCATAAGACCGATAAGGCTGATGACTTATCAGGAGCGCGATACCTTTTGGCGCTTGATCCAAAAACTTTGGGGCAATGATACAGGCGCTGGCTTTTGTGGATTTAAAAGCCGGCGCATATTTTGGATTATCTAGAAAACTCAACTCACCTTCTTGGGCGCTATCCAGCGTTGCAACGTCTGAAATCTCAACCGCCGTGTCAGCCCCTTCGGCAATTTCCGCATCAATCCGAGTTGCCAGCTGAGCCAATGTGAATGGCCCCTCTCTACGGAAAAAACGTGAGTCCGCCATTCATCCTCCGACTGTCTGCATAGACTTCCATTTGTGCATTGCCAGGTATGGCCTGCCGCTACTCGCTAACGGGCGTTACCGTCAGCTTGGGCAAACGCTGGTTCAAGATCGCCATCGCTTCAGAGGTGATGTTCAAGTCGAGACCACCCGCAAGTACGTTGGACTGATCAATTAGAAGGCCAGCCCCGTGCTTCACCAAAAGCTCACTAAAAATGGGTTTAATCACCGCCGCAATTTCAGCGTTTGCCTGCGCCTGGCCTAGCTGAATCCCGCGTTGGCGTTGAGCAATATCCTGCAAGTGCACCTGCTGGCGTTGGCCGAGTTCGGCAACTTTCCCCGCAAATTCTTCTTCCGTCAAACTTCCCTGCTGCCCTCTCAGAGTTTCCGCCTCGGCTGTCATCGCCTCGCGAACCGCCTGATCTTCCGTCTGAAGTGTCTGCGTCAGATCACGTAGCTGCCGGGCTGTATCCTGTCCGACCTCAGAGGCGTTGAATAGCGTCGCCATGTCGACGATGAGAATTACGGTGGGTGCCTTTTCCGCCCACGCGGGACCAGCAAATAAAACACTGGCCACAACAAAAAAAGCAGCTGTCCAGTTACGTGCGTTAAGAAAAATGCGGTTCATCTGATATCCATTTACTAAAAGCGTGTACCTGCAGAAAACCTGAAGGCTTCGGGTTTGTCATAGTCTTCCTTGAGGATCGCTTTACTGAGATCGATCCGAACCGGGCCAAACGGTGACTGCCAATAAATACTAATGCCAGCTGTAACACGCGGTGCGAGATCGGTTTCAGCATTCACAAGTTGAAATGCCCCCGAAAACACATCGCTCTGGTCTGCATTCCCGACAACGCCGAAATCAGTGAAAAAGCTTGTTCTCACGTCGAGTGCTTCAGGTATGAAATTGGGAAAGCTAACTTCAGCACTACCGATTGCAAACGCTTGAGCACCCAGGGCGTTGTCCGAGATCAGATCGCGAGGACCTACCCCTGATCGCTCGAAGCCACGGAAATCCGATCCTCCGACAAACAGCCTGTCGGAGATAATTATATCCTGCCCGATACCCTCAATGAAGGCCGCCTGCAATTTGAAACTACTGAGAAATTCATCAGAGATTTCGTAGTAGGTTCTCGCCGTGAGGGAGCTACGAATATAGCGCACGGACCCCCCTAGACCAGAAAATTCCTGATCTACCTCTAAGGACCAGCCGCCAGTCGGCACCACGGGATCGTTCCGACGGTCGAGATAATAGGTATATCCGACGGACGAACGAATATCGTCTCGCGCTCTGACAAAAGCAATCGCGTTCGTCCGGATGCGCAAAATCTGTTCTCTCCGCAACGCATACCGCATCAGGATGCGGCCGTTTTCTGACAGCGGAAAACCGAACCGGAAGCCTAACCCTGTCACCCGATCATCAAAACCAGATTGCCTCTGGCGGTCATTTTCCACCCCAAAAACATCAATACCTGCAACCAGATTACGCCCGAGAAAATAGGGCTCGGTGAAGCGCAGGTCGATCTGCTGGCTTGTACCGGAGAGAGCCAGGCGCAAACGCAACAATTGTCCTTTGCCCATAAAGTTGCGTTCAGTCAGGCTGATATCTGCAAGAGCACTATCTGTTGAAGAGAACCCAAACCCCAGCGATAATTCACCGGTCGATTGCTCCTGCACAACCACATTGATGACAGTTTGATCGGGAGCTGACCCCGGCTCCTCCGTTACCTCGATTGCTGAGAAAAAGCCCAACGACCGGATACGCTTTTCTGACCGTTCCAGAAGAACACGGTTGAACGCGTCTCCTTCGGACATACGCATCTGACGGCGAATAACCCGGTCGAGTGTTCTCAGATTGCCATCAATGTTGATGCGTTCGACATAGGTGCGTGCCCCTTCGGTGATGCGATAGGTCACCGAAGCAATGAACGCCTCCTTGTCTCGCCTTACACGGGGACGAACTTCTGAGAAAGCATAACCTTCAGTACCTGCGGCAAAGGTTAGCGCATCCACTGTCTTGTCTATTAGGCCCGCATCATATTCCTCACCCTCAAGCGTCAAGATGAGTGCGTTTAATTTGTCGATATCCAGCTTGTCGAGTTGGGTTGTGACCGACGAGGGGCCGAATGTGTAAAGCTCACCTTCTTCGATGGTGAAGGTAATGTAGAAGTCATTGCCATCACGGCTAAGGTCGGCCACCGCGGAAACAACGCGGAAATCAGCATATCCAGTTGATAGATAAAACCGGCGCAGCAGTTCTCTATCGAAAGCCATTCTATCCGGGTCGTAATTGTCTGAACTGGACAGAATTTTCCACCAGGCAGACTCTGCCGTTGCGATAACCTCACGCAGTCGCCCGTCCGAGAATGCGGAGTTACCTATAAAATTAATTCCACCAATCTTGGTGACAGGGCCCTCGTCAATTTCAAAAACGAGATCAACCCGGTTTTGTGGTAGCTGAATGACCTTAGGCTCAACCGTCGCGGAAAACCGCCCGGACCGACGCATCACATCCACGATGCGCTGAACGTCGCCTTGCACTTTAGCGCGGGTATAGATTGTACGAGGTTTTAGCTGAACTTCCGTTTCAAGCGTATCTGTGTTGATGGCACTGTTGCCCTCAAATGCCACTCGGTTGATAACGGGGTTTTCGGTAATCGAAACAATCAACCGGTCCCCTTGACGACGCATGGTCACATCAGCGAAAAGCCCGGTCGAAAAAAGCGTCTTTAGCGATTTGTCGACCTTTTCATCGTCATACGTCTCGCCTTGCTTGAAGGACATGTAGGATCGCACTGTCTCGGCTTCGATCCGCTGATTTCCCTCCACAACAATCGTATTGATCGTGTCATTAGCGCCCAGCAGCTCCGTCCACGCATCATCGGGGGCTGCAGACACCGGCGATATCGCAGCGGCAATGCCCAAACAAAATACCACCGAAAAAGCGATCTGGGAGAAGTCTCCCGCCACTCGATTACGTAGCTTCATCATCATGTGCGTCACACGCCCCATACGCTCGTCCTCACATTAACTCAGGAGGTTCGAAAGAAACTCGAAAACCTGTAGATGCACTAGGTCATTCCAAGTAGCAAAAACCATAAGCATCATAACCAGGGCCAGCCCGACCCGATAACCGTATTCCTGCATCTCGTCGCCCACTGGTCGACCGCGAATTGCCTCTATCGTGTAGTAGAGGAGATGCCCCCCATCAAGCATTGGGACGGGGAAGAGATTGATTAGTCCAATGGAGACAGAAAGCACCGCGGCGAGATGGATCAGGGCCGAGAAACCAATTGTGGCCACCTGACCTGATACCTGCGCAATCCGGAGCGGTCCGCCCAGTTGGTCGGCACTCTCTCTGCCCGAGATTATGCCTCCCAGATACTCAAATG
>CAZFHW010000028.1:0-24315 GCA_964518885.1 uncultured Parvibaculum sp.
AGAGCAGTGTCTACCTGTGGACAGTGCCCATGTTCCATTGCAATGGCTGGATTTTTACCTGGTCGATGAGCGTTGTTGCAGGCACCCATGTCTGCCTGCGTCGCGTGACGGCTGCCAACATTTTCAGCGCCATCGCCAAACACGGCGTCACCCACATGGGCGGCGCACCGACAGTTATGAACTTCCTCATCAACGCCGCGGCAGAGGAAAAGAAAGCCCTGCCGCACACTGTGCATTATTTCGCAGCAGCAGCCCCACCACCAGCCGCCACCATTCGCGCCCTCGAGGCGCAGGGCTTCAATGTCATCCACGTCTATGGCCTGACGGAGACTTATGGCCCAGCGGTCGTCAACGCCTGGCATGATGAGTGGGACGCGCTGCCTGATGCCGAACGCGCGCAAATCAAGGCGCGCCAGGGCGTCAACTATCCTGTGCTGGAAGAGCTCACCGTGATTGACCCGGAAACCATGAAGCCTGTTCCCCAGGATGGAGAAACCATCGGCGAAATCATGTTCCGCGGCAATGTTGTGATGAAAGGGTATTTGAAAAACCCCTCGGCAACCAACGAGGCTTTTGCTGGCGACTGGTTCCATTCCGGCGACCTGGGCGTGTGGCACCCAGACAGCTATGTGCAGATAAAAGACCGCTCCAAAGACATCATCATCTCAGGCGGGGAAAACATTTCCTCCATTGAGGTGGAAGACACGCTCTACAAACACAGTGATATTCTGGAAGCCGCCGTCGTCGCCATGTCCCATGAGCGGTGGGGAGAAACACCCTGCGCCTTCATAACATTGAAGTCAGGCGCGAGCACCACGCAAGCAGACCTGATTGCTTATTGCCGCGACAATCTCGCGCACTTCAAGTGCCCGACCAAAATCGTGTTCTGCGAGCTGCCAAAAACATCAACCGGCAAGGTCCAGAAATTCAAACTCAGGACGATGGCTGAGGAGATTGCAGGCAAGCCTGCCATACCGGAGTAATAGGTTTTCAAACAAATAAACGCCGGGCGTTCCTGGCCCGGCGTCATGGCATCCAAGCGATCTGCTTGGATAATGTCTCATGACATATGTTTTGGGGAAAACCCTCAGGCCGCTTGCGCGTCTCCCGAAAGTCGCTCGATTTCTTCTTTTAATCGGAGCTTTTGCCGCTTTAGTTCAGTGACTTGGAGATCATCGCTGCTGGGGCTTTGCGTCTCAGTTGCAATCGCCTGGTCCAGAAGTTCATGCCGTTTTTGAAGTTCGACAATGTGGTGCTCAATAGTCATACATACCCTCCTGTTAATCTGTGACGGTATCGTGACGAAGTGTGGACCTTTCCAACCAGCCTGTCGAGTTTGGCGAAAAAAGGAAGCTATTTGGGGAACGTTTCTCCCAAGCCATTAACCGAACTTGGCTCGAATATGCCGACGGCCTTGTCTACCGCCCGAGACCCCGCTAGAACCCTCGAGTTTGCAATGGCCTGGCTGGGCCCCAAAAAAACTGAACCGAAATAAACGGGACCGGGCATGAACGATGAAGCGCTGCTCAGAAGTGAGCTGATCCAGTTAAAGCAGGAGCATCGCGATTTGGATGGCGCCGTTCAGGCTCTAGAAGCCATGCCCTATCCGAACCATCTTCAACTCCGGCGTTTAAAGATCAAGAAGCTCGCACTACGCGACCGTATTCTGAAAATCGAAGACCTGCTCGTGCCCGACATCATCGCCTGATCGTCGCCACACTCGCCAGCGGCGGCCCAGAAACACACCAGAAATTCAGTGGGTGGTGCGGCGTGCAAAACGCTTGGCTGAGTACATGGCTTTATCGGCTCGGGACAAGGCGCCCTCCGCCTCATCGTCCGGCCCGATCATCACCGCCCCAATCGACACTTTGATGGGAATACTGCGCCCCTCCATCAACACAGGGTCCCTCGCCACCACATCGGAAATCGAGGCTGCTTTCGCACGCGCCGCCTTTTCTGCGGCATTGGCAAGGATGACACCAAACTCGTCACCCCCAAGGCGCCCCGCCACATCAGACTCGCGAATATGGGCAGCGATTTTGCGCGCGACATCGCCCAGTACCGCATCCCCTGCTGCATGCCCGTAGGTGTCGTTGATGGCTTTGAAGCCATCAATATCGATGTAAAGCAGACTAAGGGGCGTGCCATAGCGTTTCGCATAGGACATGGAACCGGAGAGCTCACGCACAAAAGCGCGGCGGTTGAGAAGCGGTAACAGCCCATCATGATCTGCCAGCGCTTCTGCTGAGCGTAACCGCTCGCGGGTCGCGCGCAGCTCCTTGCGCATATTATCCACTTCGCCCATCAGCGTCATAATGGCGTTGCGCACATTGGGAGTCAGTTCCGGTTCAGGAATGCCCATGATCGACGTGGTGTCGGTAATCACCCGGCCTTCAGCCCTTACAACACTTTCACCTGATGTGGGTGCACTCGCCGACCGACTGGCGCCAGTCGTGGGTGCACGTCCAACAGATTTTTTGTCGCTGATTTTCATTCTCTCCCCTTAGCCCCAGCCACTCGAACACTCCGCCCCTCAACAATATCACCCCAGAGGCCCTTCCCCGAAAAACCTGCTGACATTCCAATGCCCCCACAGCCAACCGCCGAAAACAAGGTTTTCCGGGCGATTCGACGGTTCGTAAGGGCCAGAATAGGGCCAACGTGACCAATCCGCCAGCCAACATCAGAAGCCTGTGGGGGCCCCAGATATCTTACGCCCACCTCTGGCTTGCCAAGTCGGACCTCATGCCTATAATCCGCCGCTTTCCGCGCGCGGGCGCCCTTTTGACGCCAGCCGCCCCCTGCAACGGGATAGCGAATATGGCCGAGCGACAAGCATCCGTCGGGATCATCATGGGAAGCCAGTCGGACTGGCCAACGATGAAACACGCCGCCGACATTCTTGAAACGCTAGGGGTCGCCCACGAGATCAAGATCGTCTCCGCCCATCGCACACCTGATCGAATGACCGACTATGCAAAGTCAGCCAAAGGGCGTGGGTTGAAAGTCATCATTGCCGGTGCCGGAGGCGCAGCCCACCTGCCAGGCATGACCGCAGCCATGACCCCATTGCCTGTACTGGGTGTTCCCATTCAGTCTCGTGCCCTCAGCGGCCAAGACAGCCTGCTCTCCATCGTGCAGATGCCGGGCGGTGTTCCCGTTGGAACGCTCGCGATCGGTGATGCAGGCGCAAAAAATGCAGCTCTCCTCGCCACCAGCATTCTTGCCCTCAATGACACAGCCCTCGCAACACGACTGGATGCCTGGCGGCAGGCGCAGTCGGATGCCGTTGCCGAAACACCTGACCGCAATGGCTGACAGTGAGATCCTCGCTCCCGGCAGCACAATTGGCATTCTTGGTGGTGGGCAGCTAGGGCGAATGCTTGCCCTGGCCGCCGCCGAGCTCGGCCTGCGCGTTCACATTTACGCACCAGAAGAAACCAGCCCCGCATCCGAAGTGGCCGATGCCGCAACCCATGCTGCCTATGACGACGCAGCCGCCCTGGCAAAGTTTGCCGCCACCGTTGACGTCATCACCTACGAATTCGAAAACGTGCCCGGGGAAACCGCACGCATCCTGAACGAACATGCCCCGGTGCGACCCAGCCCAAAGGCGCTCGCAGTTTCTCAAGATCGCCTGGATGAAAAACAGTTTCTGGCCTCTTTGGGCGTGGCGGTTGCGCCCTTCGCCCGCGTTGATACAGTTGGCAACCTCACCAGCGCACTAGAGACACTGGGAAGCCCCGCCGTTCTAAAAACCAGGCGATTTGGCTATGACGGCAAGGGCCAGGTGAAAATAAATCATCGCGACGAGGCTGCAGCCGCCATAGAAGCAATTGCCGGTGCTCCAGCAATCCTCGAAGCTTTCATACCGTTCGAGAAAGAAGTCTCTGTCATCGTTGCCCGCTCACAAGACGGCACGGTCGCTGCCTATGATGTCGGAGAAAACGTGCATATCAACCACATCTTGCACACAACCACGGTCCCGGCTGACATGGATGCAAGCGTGGCAAAAGACGCATTGAAAATCGCGGAAAAAATTGCACACGGCCTTGATTACGTAGGCGTTATGGGCGTCGAGTTTTTTGTCTTGCCCGCAACAACCGACGGACCGCGCCTGTGTGTCAACGAATTCGCCCCCCGTGTCCACAATTCTGGACACTGGACGAGCGACGCCTGCGTTGTCGGTCAGTTTGAACAGCACATCCGTGCGGTTTGCAATTGGCCGTTGGGCAACCCCCATCGCCACTCCGACGCAGTCATGACAAATTTGATAGGGCAAGAAGCTCTCGACTGGCAGACACACGCCGCCCAACCTGGTCGGGCTTTGCATCTCTATGGCAAACATGAAGCCCGCCCCGGCCGCAAGATGGGACACGTCACCGACTTGCGCTCCCGACGCGACTGACAGCCATAAAAACTAGACCACCCGGACTAGACATTCCTAAAATTAGGACCATTTTCATCACGTCAACAAGCTGAAACCATCAACTTCAGTTGATTCGGGCGCGCAACTGTATTCGCGTTGCCCATTTGTAATATTGAGTAAGGAATTGGGGATAATGACAATCGAGAACGGGCGAAGTCACCGAAGCAAGTCAGTAAAAACGGCTGAAGAAATTGATGGCTTGCTGACCCATCCTTCTCAAAAAGACTTGTACGAGTTTTGGAACAAAGCCCACAAACAAAATCTCATTCCCACGACGACCCAATTTGACCCCACCAACATTCCTCACCTTCTCAAAAACATTTCTATCTTTAGTTTTCTCAACAGAACCAAAATCCACTACCACTTTGCGGGGACGTCGCTGACAGAACGCATGGGGTTTGACCCAACCGGGGAAAACGTCATTGAAATGATAAGTCCTGACAATCGCGAATTCGTCTCAGGATTGTTTGAGGCAATCATCAATCAGCCAGTAGGCCTTTTGGTGGAATATGAAAACGTCTACCAACGCGGCAAACGAACCGTCGTCGAAAGCCTGTATTTGCCTCTTGGAAAAACAGAGGGCACCTCACCCCGAATTTTGACCACGCACCTGCAACGCGAGACAATTGCTTACGAGGAAACACAACCCTCAAACTCCATCGCCACCGAAATTACAAAAGTTGTTTGGATCGACATCGGTGCAGGCGTTCCAACACTCACTTAGGGCGACGGGTAGCGCAATTTTGCCAGCAGACCAAGCGGATCAGGAAGTCGGTCCATCACCTTGGCCGCACGTGCTTTCACTTTCTCGATCTGCATGACGTCTGCGATCCGGCGGTCGAGAAAGGCCCATGTATCGGCAGACCCGTCACTTTCATCCGCAAACCAGAACGCCAGCGTCGCACTAAAGACACCGGCCAACGTCGCGCGCTTCGTATAGAAGTTATAATCCGTTGACGTATCACCAATCGCCACCCAGATCGCATCCACACTATTGTAGAGAGCCTTCGCCGCACTGATCGATGCGGGGGGAAGCAGCAAGGACACACTCGCCCGACGCAAAGCTTCCCGATTGTCGGCATCCACCTCAACACGGGTGCGCACAGCCAGAGTTATCTTTTCCCGGATTTTGAGAACCGTGAGATCAACCGCTTCAAGCGTGGAGATCATACGTCGGTCACCATCCGCTAGAAAATATTCAGCGAGATCGCGCGCGCCATTTGGAAAAGCGAGGCGTGCAAGGCCATGGTCCAAATCAGCGCTCTTGGCGGCTTTCATCAACACAGCGCCCGTCCACCCGTCAAAGGGAACATCGGGGAGAGCGGCTGCGAGTATTGCCGCACGAACTGTCTCAAGGGGATCAGCGGAGCTTTTGGCACTCTCGGTTTTAGTCATCACTCGTCACCTCTTGTGTCTCTTGTGTATCTTTTGCGAGCCAATGCTGGACTTCGCTTTCAAAAATCAGCGCCCGCATGTCGGGCATTTTCTGGGGGTACAGAATGCCATCCAGGTGATCGCATTCATGTTGCACCACCCGGGCGTGAAACCCCTGCGCGCGAACTTCAATTGCCTCACCATCCAGACCAACACCGCGGTAGATGATTCGGCGATGCCGAGGCACAAGACCGCGCATCCCCGGGACGGAAAGGCACCCCTCCCACCCCAGCTCCAACTCATCGCCAATAGGTTCAATTTCGGGGTTTATCAGCACGGTTAGGGGCGCAACTGGATCAAACGCTTCCTCATCGTCAATCTCTGCGCCGCCTCTCCCCTCAGGGGCTTGAAACACCACAACACGTAATGACGCATAGACTTGAGGGCCGGCCAACCCCGCCCCGTCCGCATCTTCCATCGTCTCGATCATGTCCTGCACGAGGTCGAGAATCTCAGGCGCCGTGGCGTCAACCACAGGTTTTGCGACCTGTTGCAGGATAGGGTGGCCCATGCGGGCGATTTTTCGGATTGTCATGGGGGGAATATGGGCTCCCACCCCCCTATCGTAAAGCGACCAAAGCGCACATCTAACAGATTTTTCTGGAATAAAACCCCGGAAACCGGCCAAAACACACGTCCACCTGTGGACAGGCCGCAATTCTTTTGCTACCAATCCGGCTTCACGTGGCGGGCGCGACTTACCCGTAGCGGATGTTCGTGGCCAAACGCCACAATTTATGGCTATTCAGCCCCATTTCTGACCCGTTTGGGAAAAGGCAGGACTACTCGTGCAGGTACTCGTTCGCGACAACAATGTTGATCAAGCTCTCAAAGTGCTGAAAAAGAAAATGCAGCGTGAGGGTGTTTTCCGCGAAATGAAGCTGAGAAACTTCTACGAGAAGCCGTCTGAAAAACGTGCGCGCGAAAAGGCCGAAGCCGTTCGCCGCACCCGCAAGCTGGCCCGCAAGAAGGCACAGCGCGAAGGCGGCATCGTGCCGGGCCAAAAGCGCTAACAGCATCTTTTCATCGGATCTAACGAGAGCCGTCCTTACTGGGCGGCTTTTGTGCGTTTGGGGATGATTGCGTAGGCACATCGCCGCGCTCCAGCAAGGATATGGTCCGTTCGGGACACTGTGACCCCTTTTCCAAGCGCCCCCTGAAACAACTCCAGCTCGTACTTGCAAAGCCCCTGACAGGCAGCCGCCGCGCTGCAGACCGGGCAATGGTTTTCAACCAGCAAATACGACCCATCACCGGTCGATAGGGGCTCACACGAGGCCATATAGCCCTCCTCGGTGCGGCAAAGCTGCAAGGGCTAAAACCCTCCCCTTCAGCGTCGTCAACCCCTTCAGCCGTGCTTTGTAATCTTTGAGCTGTTGAGCCGTGCGGCCGGCAAGCAATTGCTCCAGCCCTTCCTCGCCAAAAATGTTTCCCATCTCGGTCAGGAGGCTAACCGCAAGCTCTCCATGGGCATCCGGAAAATAGGCATCCGCCGCGGGTGTCAGCTTCCAGTATTTGGTCGGCCGTCCGCGCCCCTCAGCCTTCTCCTCAAACGTAACCAACCCGTCGTCCTGCATCGCATAGAGATGTTGGCGAACCGCCATCGGGTCAACACCAAGCTCGGCTGCCATGCTGGTGGCATCACGCGGTCCATGATTCTTGATGATCTCGCGGATCGCCGCCCGACGGCGGCCTGCTCCGCGGGGTCGAGGAGATATTTTGGTCATCTCTTTTGATAAACCAAGGGAGTTAGATAAACAATTATCTTTATAAAAGAGTGGCTGCGAGCGACTACAGCGTCAAGTCAGCTTGCGATAACAGACTTCATACGGCGCCCAGCCGGAACGGTCATAAAATGCGCGCGCACGATCATTGCCAGCCAAAACAAAAAGCTGCATGTGGGTCGCCCCACGCGCCAGGCAATGCACTTCCGCCGCCTGCATCAACACCTCCGCCACCCCTTGGCCGCGAACATTCTGGTTCACAAACAGGTCATTGATATATCCATACCGACGATGGCTGGGTTTGACATAAGAGCCCCGCACTTCCTGCATCGTGCAAATCACAAACCCTACGGCTTTGCTGTCCAGCTCAGCCAGAAAGATCGCCCCGTCCTCTGAAGCAACGTCTGCTGATACAAAATCCAGTTGGGAGGCCGCCGCCTCTTCCGGTGCTGCACGATCAGCCTCAATCTCTCTTTCGCCCGCCTGCAGTCCCGCCATGAACTCAATCAAATGGGGACGATCACCCGGCTCAGCCGGACGGACAATGATACCCGTCATCAGAAAAGCTCTTCACCTTGAACCCGACCCGGGTCAGGGAAATCCCGATAGAGGGCAAAGCGGACATTCTTGATCAGCGAATTAACAGCGAAATGAGAACCTTCGACAGGCCCGGCCCTGGAGGCAACAAGACCGAACGCCTCGTCCAACTGGGCAAGCCCCTCCACCTCAATCATAAAATGAAAATCACCCAGCCCCTCAACACCCAAGCCAAGCTTGCGCCTCATCAGCCGGTATCCCTCTATGAACCCATCCACTTTCAGACGTTCCATATAGGTGACAAAGGCATCGGCGAAATCCATGTCGGTAACGCCGTCTTTCAGGTCACACCACCCGTGATAAATATCCATATCTCATGCCTCCTCCCCGCAGGCTCGTTTCAATAGATGGGCAACACCGGGAACAATTGCAACATTATGACGATTTAGCGCATCAGGCTTGCGCAAACTCCGTATCACGCGCAGCACAACATCAACATCCAGATAGAAAATCTCGTAAGCGTAAGCACGCAGCCGCCGCTTCAACCACCACCCCCGCAATGGGGACAGAGTTTTGCCCCGTTGCAAAGTCTCCAGCGCAATGGAGCCAATGCGCGCAACCACACCCAACCCAGCTGCAACCTGGCCGATATTTTCTTTGCGCAACTCGACATTACGTTCCGCGATACGCCGGACCCTGTTCGACAAGCCCTGCCAATCATCCAATTGCTGAGCCAAAGCCGCCGCCCCACGACCGCCGTTTGTCGCTATAACGACAGACACGTCCTCTACAAATTGTCGACCTGCGTCGCTTTCTGCGGCCAGCTGGTCAACAAACCGTCGCACGTCGGAATACCGCTCCACGTCAGGCGTCGAAAACAAACGCGGCAACAATCGCTCCAGAATAAGTCGACGGCGACGAAGAAAAGGGTAGGCAGCAGGTTCGATCACGGCAGCAAACTCCGCCAGAACATCCGCGTCTGCCTCACCGTACAATGCCGTCATGGCCTCTTCGACGTGGGAGATGTGTGTGAGCCCCGCTGCGCTGAGCAGCCCACTCATCACTGCCAATCGGCGATATAGCGACACAGCCCCCGCGCCGTCGCAATAGGCACGCACACTCCAGAACCGCTCAGCAACAGCGGCAGCACGGGGCCAGGTTCTCACATCGAGATTGTCCCCGTTGAGGCTCTCCGCCCAGTTGGCCATCTCCGCTCCCAACACGTTCAGATCAGCTGCCTCAGCATCATCTGTAATACGAAAATCATGGGGGTCCCGCGCATAGAGCCAGTGTGCGGGTTGCTGTAGATCCAGATAATAGTTCCACGAAACAAGAATGGGATGGCGCGCAAGGTCTGGCGGATAGACCCCATCCTTCCACAGGTGCAAGATCACATTCTCATCGACTCTAGCATGCAGGATTTCCTCCCACCCCACCGCTGTCTTCCCGTGGCTTGCAACGAGCTCTGCATACCGTCCGGTAAAATAGGCCTGCAAATCACGGGCCTGCGCGAACCCCTTCTCCTTCATGAACGAGGCAATCTTCGTGTTCTCCGTCCACGCTGTCGGGTTCACCTCGTCACCCCCCGTGTGAAAATAGGGATCGGGGAACAGCTCAGCCATTTCCGCCAAAAACCCATCAATAAAAGCGTACGTCGCCTCCTCGGTCGGGTCGATAGGCGACGAAAACGAGCCTCGCATTTCCCCAACTTTTTGAGGGGGAGGGGTGATCGCCGAAAGCTCTGGGTACGCGACCTGCCACGCCACAGAATGACCCGGCAAACAAAATTCCGGCACAATACGAATGCCCCGGTCCGCCGCTGCGCCAATGAGCCCGCGCATCTCATCCTTGGTGTAATACTCCCCTTCACTGCCCAACAGATGCAGATTGGGAAAGGTTTCGCATTCAACGCGAAAGCCCTGATCGTTAGCGAGATGAAAATGCAGGACGTTGAGCTTCGCCAGCTCCATACCATCCAGCAGGCGCATAACGTCATCCACCTGCATGAAATGCCTGGAAACATCCAACAGCATGCCGCGCCATACAAAACGTGGACGATCCTTGATCGTCACCAAGGGGAGCGTCCACGTCCCGTCTCCCTCACCCGCAGGCCGCATCAGTTGGGCGAGCGTTTGAAGTGCCCGCAGAGCCCCCACCTCTTCTTTCGCGACGAGACGGATCCCCGCTGAGGTGACGTGCAGGCGGTAGCTCTCATCCATGTCTGGCATGGGCACACCGGAGCCCGGATGCGCAATCTCGATGGAGATATTCGGGTCCGTCACATCAAGTATCACTGGGAATTGTTGCCCAAAACGTCTCTCCAGCGTCGCGCCCAAGCGCACGAACGCTGCGGCAAGACGGGGCGTCATCCCCGACAGCGCGAACCCAGCAAGCGGCAACAGTCCGTCATCTGGCGTTACCACCGTCGGCATTGGCATCAGCTCATCAAGTGCGCCCATCATCACTTCCCCACAAAAAAGAGGGCGGTGCTGCCACCGCCCTCTCAAACCTGCATGGATTTTCCAGCGGCGTCAAAGCGCCTTGACGATGTTCTCCACCATCTTTTTCGCATCCGAGAACAACATCATCGTGTTGTCGCGGAAGAACAGCTCATTCTCCACACCGGCATAGCCAGAGCCCATGCCGCGCTTGATGAACAAAACCGTGTTCGCTTTTTCGACATCCAGAATTGGCATCCCATAAATCGGGCTTGCCGGATCGGTCTTGGCGGACGGATTGGTCACGTCATTAGCGCCAATCACAAATGCCACATCGGCCTGCGGGAACTGGCTGTTAATGTCTTCCAGTTCAAACACTTCATCGTAAGGCACGTTCGCCTCTGCCAGCAGCACGTTCATGTGCCCTGGCATACGACCCGCAACCGGATGGATGGCGTAGGAGACCTTCACGCCTTCCGCTTTGAGTATGTCCGCCATCTCCCGAAGCGTGTGCTGTGCTTGCGCAACCGCCATGCCGTAGCCCGGCACGATGATGACAGAGGAGGCGTTCTTCAAAATGAAGGCCGCATCTTCGGCAGAACCACGCTTCACAGGACGTGCTTCAATCGATCCGTCACCGCCGGCAACAGCATCGTCACCGCCAAAGCCGCCCAGGATCACGCTGATAAAGGACCGGTTCATCGCCTTACACATGATGTAGGAGAGGATCGCCCCCGAAGAGCCAACCAGAGCGCCTGTGATAATCAGCGCCATATTGCCAAGCGTGAAGCCAATCCCTGCGGCGGCCCAACCTGAATAGGAGTTCAGCATCGAAACCACGACGGGCATATCAGCACCGCCAATGGGGATAATAATGAGGAACCCGATCAGGAACGAAAGCAGTGTCACAACCAGGAACATCTCGACCGTCTGATTGGCCGGATCAAGACAGATATAAGCGATGCTGCCAACGATCCCTGCAGCCAGCGCTGCATTGATGAAATGTCGTCCCGGCAACATGATCGGAGCACCGGACATATTCCCGTTCAACTTGGCAAACGCGATGAGCGATCCAGAAAACGTGATCGCCCCGATGGCCGCCCCGATCGACATTTCGATAAGGCTCGCCACTTGGATGTGCCCCACCTGACCAATGCCAAACGCTTCCGGCGCCATATAGGCAGCCCATGCCACCAAAACAGCTGCCATACCGACAAGTGAGTGAAACGCAGCCACAAGCTGCGGCATCGCCGTCATGGAGATCCGGTTGGCAATCACAGCCCCTATGCCGCCACCAATGAGAATACCACCGGCAATCATGCCCCAGGTAAGACTGGTCGAGGATTGCAACAATGTAAGTGTTGTGACGATAGCGATCATCATCCCCACCATGCCATAGACATTGCCCTGGCGGGATGTCTCAGGCGACGACAGACCACGCAGCGCCATAATGAACAGAACGCCAGAGGCGAGATAAAGTAGTGCGACTAAATTCGCAGACATCGGAACGCCTCCTTATTTGGTTTTTTTCTTGTACATGGCAAGCATGCGCTGAGAGACCAGAAAGCCGCCAAAGATGTTGACCGATGCCAAGACGACACCCCCAAAGCCCAGCCATTTGGAAACCGTGGCTCCCTCACTCACAGCTTCAACACCAACAGCTGTCAGCGCGCCAACAATAATCACCGACGACACAGCGTTCGTCACCGACATAAGCGGCGTGTGCAAAGCCGGTGTCACCGACCAAACCACGTAGTAACCAACGAAAATCGCCAGCACAAAAATCGAAAACAAAAAGATGAATGGATCAATCGCAGCCATTATGCGTTCTCCCCTGTTAGGGCCGGGTGGATGATCGCGCCATCGCGCGTCAACGCAGTTCCGGTAACGGTTTCGTCTTCCCAGTCCAATTTCAGAGTTTTGCTCTCTTCATCAATCTGGGGAGAGATGAAATTCAATAGGTTGCGGGCATAAAGCGCAGAGGCATCCACCGACAATCGGCCCGCCACGTTGCGGTGCCCGAGAATTTTGACGCCGTGTACTTCAACAATCTCACCGGCTTTGGAGAGCGGACAGTTTCCGCCCTGCTCAACCGCAAGATCAACAATGATCGAGCCCGGCTTCATGGATTTGACCATGTCTTCCGTAATCAGCACAGGGGCTGCCCGTCCGGGGATCAACGCCGTCGTGATGACAATGTCCTGCTTCTTAATATGTTCAGACACCAGTTCGGCCTGACGACGTTTATAGTCCTCGCTCATTTCCTTGGCATAACCCGCCGCCGTCTCACCATCCTCATCGTCGCTTTCGACCATGATAAAGGTCCCGCCAAGGCTCTCAATCTGTTCACCAGCAGCCCGGCGCACGTCCGTCGCACTGACAATGGCACCGAGACGCTTTGCCGTTGCAATGGCCTGAAGTCCCGCAACGCCAGCACCAAACACAAACACCCGCGCGGGCGCTATCGTGCCAGCGGCCGTCATCATCATCGGCATGGCGCGAGAAAATTCTGCCGCCGCATCCAGCACAGCTTTATAGCCTGCCAAATTTGACTGGGAGGACAGCACGTCCATGGATTGCGCTCTCGTGATACGCGGCATGAATTCCATCGCTATCGCGATGATGCCCGCATCGGCATATTTCTGAACCCGCTCTTTGTCGCCATACGGGTTCAAGATCGCGGCAAGCACCGCGCCCTTTTTGACAGACCCAAGCTGCTCGTCATCCAGACCGCGGACGCCAAATATAACGTCAGCGTCTTTCAAGACATCTGCAGACGAAGACGCAATGCGCGCCCCGGCTTCTGTAAACGCCGCGTCCGAGATGTGCGCACCAGCACCAGCCCCGGCTTCAACAGCAACGTCAAAGCCCAGTGCAATGAGTTTTTTCACCGTGTCAGGCGACGCCGCAACACGCGGTTCATCAGCCATTCGTTCTTTTGGAATTGCAAGTTTCATGGTCGGATCGCCACCCTTTCGCACCGGTTGCCCCACAAGGCACCGCCGCTTATCACCGGGTCTGAAACGCGCCGACCCGCCGTTGCAAGTTAAAGTTGTTCGACAATGTAGGCACGATCCTGCCAGTGGCAATCGTGCTCACAAAAAGATGTTCTTACTAAACTCTCAAGCCGGTTCTCAAACGAGAAAAATAGCCATCAGGATCATGAGAGTTGTGAGGCCGATAATGCTGTACTTCGTAAAAGCAACAAATCCCTCGTAACCACTTTCATGGGCTTCAGCATCCATCTCTGGTTTCCAGGCGCCATTCAAATTTTCGTCGGTCATCTTTTTGTCTGCCTTTCAAAAATGCCGTAATTGTTGCGGGACTATAGCAAAAGACACCCTCGCGGCAAGCACGGCCCGTGCACGATCACACCAGCATAAATGATCAACCGCCGAAGCGGCCTCAACACCCGCTAATGAGAGAAAATTGCCCCAAAAGCCCTATTTGGCGCCCAGTGCGGCCCCAACGCGCGAGCGCGGGTCCGAATGTTCCCAATCCGCCAACAGAGCGCGAAGAGCGGCAACGAAGGCAATCGGCTGATCAAGCATAATGTGGTGGCGGGCCTGAGGAATTTCGATCACCGGTGCAGCCCGTTCCAGCAACCCAAACATGTATTCGCCAATTTCCGGCGGCATCAATACCGAATATTCGCCTCGCATCAGCGCGATTCGGCATTTGGTGGCTTTCAGGCGCCCTGCCGTATCGCCAATATCAAAGCGATGCCAGATTTTAGGATCGAACTTCCAGGTCCAACCACCGGGCACCTTTTTCAACGACATACGCGCAATGTAGTCGGTGATGTAGTGATTCTCGCACGGTTGCGGTGGCGCTAGGCGAAACCGACTCACGGCCTCCTCAAGCGTCGGATAAATACGGTGCGGCCTGATCTCCCGCTCAGGCGGCCCACCCGGGCGATCAGGAGGGTTCACCGGACTGTCCACAATCACCATGCCCGCCAGCCGTTCCCCATAAAGCGCACCCGTCAGGATCGAAACAAACCCACCGAAGGAATGTGCCACAATAATCGGCGGTTCCACATTGTCGAAGAACCCCGCATCTTCGCAAACAGCCATTTGCTCCTTGGCGAACAGATCAAGCGTGTAGCTCTCCCGCCGCCCGCTGTCTCCCATGCCTGACATATCAATGGCCACGACGGAATATTCCCGCGCCAGAAACGGTGCGATGAACGACCACCAGCGAGCATGTGCACCATTTCCGTGAACCAGCAGCAGACCGGGCTTGGCCGGATCACCCCATCGCAAATAGTGGATTGCACAGCCCTCCACTTCGACGGTGTGGCTTTCGCACGGGGCATCAACGGCACGGTCGAACCAGGAGGGTGGCACGATCACATCTGCACCGATCGCGTCCCCCGGCGCCAATTCCATGTTGCGTTGTCCGGCCCCTTGCTCAATCACCAGATGCACATCTTTTTCACTGTCGTTTTTGTCGTCACTCACTTGGTCGGCCTTTCACCAAGTGCCTTGAACACCCCCGTACCGGTCATGACCGCACGCTCCCCCACCCAGATGCGGCCTTTGACCGTGACAAAACCTTCCTCATCTCCCGTGATTTCCGCAGATCCTTCAACCCAGTCCCCAAGTTTTGCCGCCGAGAGAAAATCCGTGAGCAGCCGCACAGTGACCCAGTACCGATGATAAGCGACCGTCACAACATGACCGAAGGCCGTATCGGCGAACGCCATCAACATGCCGCCGTGGCAATTCCCCATGCCGTTCGTATGGTGTTCTTCCACCCGGAAGGCCCGCGTATAGCTTAGACTGTCACCCTGGCGCTCATAGAGGGGACCGATTTGACGACCAAACCCTCGTGACCAATTCATTTGGGTGTAGTCGGCGGGCACAGATGGCCCCATTTCTTCCAGAAGATCGTCCGTCATAAGTTCGTCAATTCTGTTGCATTACCGTCGCTTTTGGCAGCGGCACACCAGCTTTCTTCAGCGCCTGAGTTTGGCGCGCTTCAAGCTGGTCATGGTCAAAACCTTCAATCATTTCATTGAAGAGCCTGTAGAAGTTGAGCTCTGCCCCCAGATGAAGGAACACCCCACCCAAGCCAATCGCGGCCCGGTCCATGAAGACAAACTCACGCGGCGGCGTCACCGGCCCATGGTCTTTGAGCGCCGCGTATACAGCAGAGGCTTCCTTGCGACCATATTCGCCCGGCTGAATGCCGTCAGCGATGGAGCGCACTCGGTCATCCAGAAGAGGTCCGTAGATGAACCCCGCCCATAGATTGAGCACATCAATCAGCTCATTGGAGAGATTGCGAAATCCCCAAATTTCGTAAGCGGCAACAGACCGGTCCCGGTCATCAGCTTCCAGAGATCGGTAAAGCTCGATAACACCGGCAACGAAGCTGGGTGGAAACACACGAATGCACCCGTAATCGAGGAGATTGATGCCAAAATCATCCCGCACAGTGTAGTTGCCCAGATGCGGGTCACCATGGATGACGCCGTAATTGCTAAACGGATACCACCACGCGGTGAACATGGCTTTGGCAATCGCGTTGCGTTCATCCAGCGTGTGCTCACAGAAATCAAGAAGCGGCATCCCCTCCAGCCAGCTCATGGAAAGCAGCCGCGACGTCGACAATTCATCAACAACCTGCGGCACCGCAATGCGCGGTTCGTCTTTGAATATCCCTTCATAGAGAGCCATATGCCCGGCTTCGAGGATGTAATCCAGTTCCTCGCGCAGGCGCAGGCCAATCTCATCGGCCATTTCACGTGTGTCGATCGCACTATCAATGCGTCGGTGAAGCGAGAAGATCAGAGACAGTTGAGAAAGGTCAGCCTCCACCGCCGACTGCATGTCGGGATATTGCAACTTGCAGGCAAGGGACTGCCCTTCAAGGGTTTCTGCCCTGTGCACCTGACCAAGCGAGGCCGCAGCTGCTGCCTCGCGCTCAAACGACTTGAATTTCTTTTTCCATCCCGCCCCAAGCTCCGCCGCCATACGACGTTTGACAAAGGCCCACCCCATGGGAGGTGCCATGGACTGCAATTCGGCAAGCTCGGTCGCATATTCAGAAGGCAGCGCACCCGGGATGGTCGCCATCATCTGCGCAACCTTCATGATCGGCCCTTTGAGCCCTCCAAGAGCCGCTTTCAGAGCCCGCGCATTTCTATCGGCGGCATCATCCCCGCCCACCAGCCGTTGACCGACAACTTTTGCCGCAACCCCACCAACGCTCGCCCCTACTTTTGCATAGCGGGCAACGCGGGCGCTCAGCCGGTTCTTCTCGCTGTCCTTTTTACTCAAGAAAGCGCCTCCAGCTCATCAATAAACCCTTCAATCACCCCAAGCCCGCCCGCCCAGAACGTTGGATCAGACGCATCAAGGCCAAACGGCGCAAGAAGCTCCTTATGACGGCGCGTCCCACCCGCTTTCAACATGTCGAAATACCGGGCCGCGAACCCTTCGCTGGACTGCTCGTACACAGCATAGAGAGAGTTCACCAGACAATCGCCAAACGCGTAGGCATAGACATAGAACGGCGAATGAATGAAGTGCGGAATGTAGCACCAGAAAGTTTCATACCCTTCCGACAAATTGACCGATGGACCAAGGCTTTCGGTTTGCACCTCCATCCATATCTGGCCGATCTCCTGAGCGGTAAGTTCGCCTTTTGCCCGTGCCTCATGCAAACGCCGCTCAAAGGTGTAGAACGCAATCTGTCTCACCGAGGTATTGAGCATATCCTCAACTTTGGAGGCCAGCATCACCTTGCGCGACACCGGGTCGCGGGTTTCAGAGAGCATGCGCTTGAAGGTCAGCATTTCACCAAAAACCGACGCTGTCTCCGCCAACGTCAAAGGCGTTTCAGCCATCAGCGCACCCTGATCCGCCGCAAGCACCTGATGCACACCATGGCCCAGCTCATGAGCAAGCGTCATCACATCACGGGTGCGTCCCATATAATTGAGAAGAATAAAGGGATGCGCTGAGGGCACCGTGGGGTGTGAAAATGCCCCTCCTGCCTTGCCCTCCAGGGGCGCGGCATTGATCCAGCCTTTTTCAAAAAAAGGTTCCGCGAGCGTGGCAAGTTCGGGCGTGAAATCTGCGTAGGCGCTAAGGACAATCTCTTTCGCCCGCCCCCAGGGGACCAGGTCCGCCTTCTCTTCAGGCAACGGCGCATTGCGGTCCCAGACTTCCAGCTTGTCGAGCCCCATCCATTTGGCTTTCAGAGCGTAGTACCGATGAGAGAGCCTAGGATAAGCGTCCTGCACAGACCGCGTCAGGGCATCAACAACAGGCGCCTCAACCCGGTTGGCGATATGGCGCTGCGTTGCCACATCATCATAACCGCGCCACCGCCGGTCCGTATCCAGGTCTTTCGACAGCGTATTCGTGATGTGTGCAAACAGCGGAAGGTCCTGCGAAAATCTTTCAACCAGAGCACCGACGGCCTGTTTACGGACCTCCCGGTCGGCATCTGACAGCCTGTCCAGAACCTGCTCAAGTGAGATCAGCTCACTTCCTTCTTCGCCCGGCACAAACCGCATCCGCGCCATGGTTTCATCAAAAAGCCGTGTCCAGGCCGCTCGCCCTGTCAGCGATTTATCCTGCATCAACCGTTCAATGTCATCCGCCAGATCATGCGCCCGGTGAAGTCGAAGATCACGGACCCAGGGCGCGTAGCGTGCAAAAACCTCTGATCCGGTGGCCAGATCGCCAATGAGGTCATCGTCCAACGCGTTTAACTCAAGGCCAAAAAATATCAGCTCAGACCCGATCTCGGTCAAACTTCCCTGCACATCCCCATAAAGACGGGCATGTTCCGGCACGGTGGAAGAAGAGGCAAAGACAAGCCCCGCATAGGCAGCCAGACGCCCCATACGGTCTTCCAGAGCCTCAAAACGGATAAGGGCTGCACCAATTGCATCGCCCCCTTCCTCGCGCGCCAGACCGTCAATTTTGCCGCGATAGGTATTGGCAAATTCCGCCGCATCCTGTCCAAGGCTTGCAATATCCGTCTCAATCTGAGGGTCTTCCACACCATTGTAAAAGGTGCTCAGGTCCCAAGTCGGAAGGTCCCCTAAATCGGGGGTGTTTTTTTGGGAGAGCGTCAGATCCATCACAATATCCTGTATCTCAAGAACAAGAACTCAAGGCATCTCGCAGACAAACGCAGACGACATGCATTGGGGTGAATATGGCCCGCAAAGGGGCAGACGCAAAGGGCTTGAGAAAAAGAATCAGGCTTACCAAGGTCAGGCTTACCAAGGCTTGGAATGCCCAAAAGAAAAGGCCCCGGTCTTTCGACCAGGGCCTTGCCTTAACTTATGTATCAGATCGATTAGTCGACTGAGACAACTGCACGGCGGTTGAGCGGCTCGCGCACACCGTCGCCTGTTGAAACAGCAAGACTGCTCTCGCCAGAAGTCGCTGAGCTCGATACGCCCGCACCGCGAGCCTGCAGAGCACTAGACACTGAGCCTGCACGACGCTGACCAAGACCTTGGTTGTAAGCAGAGCTACCTGAGGTGTCGGTATGACCAACGACACTCACGGAGCGGCTTCCTACAGTATTTGCGATCTCATCCACAACCGACTGCGCTGCAGCGGTCAGGTTCGACTTGTTAAAGCCGAAGTAAATCGTCCAAGGACCAGCAGGCGCTGCTTCACATTCAGCCAGTGCTTCATAGAAAGCAGCTTTTTCTGCTTCCACACGGCCCGGCTGTACCGGTCCGCCAACACCACCGAAATAGGAGCCATTGACGCCCAAATCGTTGTCACTTGCCTGCTCTACCCAGCCATCATAGTAGCGCTGAGCTTTTGCACACTGACAGGCCTGGTCGCCTTCACGGCCACCATTGTCGAGCGCCGCCATAAGGCGTGCCCGAGCTTCCTGCAGCTCGCCAAGAGCTTCCGGCAGAACTGCATGATTCGCAGGGTCAAACGGCATTACCGTCTGTCCTGACGCTGCAGCACGTCCGCGTTCCACAATCCGTGCAGTATCCACCCAGTTACAATCTACATAGGCTTCAGAAGTTGCACGATCCTGATATTCCCGCGCGAGGCAGGCATTAAAGTCATTGCCTGAAATTTCCTCGCTGAGGTAGGACTCGGCATGCCAGGTTCCGCACGCAGCCAAACCAAACATCGCCCCCACCGCAATCATCCGGGATAGAATTTTCATCCCACTCTCCGTCTTGTTTTGTAAGCACAACCCCCCGCGAATACGGGTGGCCCGGACCCCACCGGATTGCCATTCATGAACCCAATTGTTCGCACGGAACAGACAGTTTCATCAAGGTGGTTTCAAGTTTTATGGCTAATTGCCCACCCAGAGTCACCATGCCGCAACACCTATGGGCCAAAATGTGACACTTTTGACCCTTCCTCGACGCAATTAACCAACAATCGCCGGTTTCCGCCAAAACCAGCCAACTATATTTGACGAATCTAACATCCTTAAACCCGCCTTTACCTGTCCGACCCATATTGGGGCACGGTCGTAAGTTAGCTGGTTTGTCATACCGACCATGCCGCTGGCTACGACCCCTAGTTGAAACGTCCTGCCGGCCCAAACGGGCTGCAGGCAGGGGGTAAGCAGAGGTAAGGCATGGCTCAAACGGTTTTGGTCGTCGATGATGATCCAATCCAGCGCCGCATTCTTGAAGAAGTGGTGGGTCGCGACGGGTACCGGGTATTAAGTGCAGATAGTGGCAGCACCGCGATTGATCTGCTCGCCGGCACTTCCGGTAAAGACGTCGCCTGCATGATCCTTGACCTGGTCATGCCAGGCATGGACGGCATGGAAGTCCTTGAAGCCATTGCGCCCACGCATTCCGATTTGCCCGTTATTGTGCTGACAGCCCACGGTGGCGTTGAAACAGTGGTGAAAGCAATGCGTGCGGGAGCTGACGATTTCGTCATCAAACCGGTCAGTCCTGAAAGACTTCACGTCTCTATTCGCAACGCTCTAAAGATCACGGCCTTGGCCGGGGAGGTTAATCGCCTTCAAAAGAAAGCCAAAGGTCGCCTGACGTTTGACGATATTATTGCTAGTGCCCCGGCGATGAACCAGGTGCTGAAACTAGGGCGACGGGCCGCTCAGTCCAATATCCCGGTTCTGATCGAGGGCGAAAGCGGCGTTGGTAAAGAACTTATCGCCAGTGCCATTCAGGGCGAGAGTGACCGTGCAGGCGGTGCCTTCATTACAGTCAATTGCGGTGCCATCCCCGAAAATCTCATCGAGAGCATTCTCTTTGGCCACGAAAAGGGCTCCTTCACAGGCGCTTCTGAAAAACATGCTGGGAAATTTGTCGAAGCAAATGGCGGCACTCTCTTTCTAGATGAAGTCGGCGAGCTGCCCTTCGAGATGCAAGTCAAACTACTGCGCGCCGTTCAGGAGGGTGAAGTTGACCCGATCGGATCAAAACGCCCGGTCAAAGTCGATATTCGCCTGATCTCCGCAACAAACCGCGACCTCATCAAAATGGTGACCGATGGATTGTTCCGTGAAGATCTGTACTACCGGCTGAACGTCTTCCCCATCCTGCTGCCGCCCATGCGCGAACGCCGCGAAGACGTACCCGACCTCGCAACACATTTTACCCAGCGCATTGCAGCTGAAGAAGGCAAGAAGATTGCCGGCATATCTGCCGACGGCATGACCATGCTGACGGCCTATGATTGGCCGGGCAATGTGCGCCAACTGGAAAACGCAATCTTCCGGGCCATCGTTCTATGTGACGGTGACGTATTAGGGGTCAACGACTTTCCGCAGATTGCGGCCCAAATGGAGGGCTATGATCCAGCCGCTTACACACTGCCAGCGCCAGTTGTCCAGGCAATGCCCGCCGAACCACAGCCAGCAATGATTACCGGTGATCCTCAAAACGGTCTGGCGGCTTTTGCGCGGTCCAATTTCGGAGACGGCATTCCTGTCACCGATGACAGCGGCGACATGCGGCGTCTTGAAGATATTGAAGCCGATCTCATCAGACTGGCAATCGAGAAGTACAAAGGGCACATGTCCGAAGTTGCCAGACGCCTGGGCATTGGTCGCTCGACGCTCTACCGCAAAGTGCGTGACCTGGGACTGGACGTCGCGCGCTAGAGCAGATTTCTCACTCTCCAGTGAAATACCCTCATTCAGAGACATGAACGCTTGACGTCAATGTTCTCATTCTTTAATCGTATGTTATACAGTACGATTGGAGAAACCATGGCACGCGCCCGCGCAATAGATGACGAGTTGCTCATCAAAGTTATGAAAAGAGCCGCACGCCCCCTTTCGGCGTACGACCTGATCGATCTTTTACCTGACGATCCCAAACCAAAACCACCGGTCATCTACCGGGCTCTCGACCGCTTAAGCGCCGGGGGCTACGTCCATCGCATTGAAAGTTTGAAAGCGTTCATTGCCTGCGATGGTCACAAACACAACCATGAAACAGTCTTCGCGATCTGCACGGACTGCAACAAGGTTGAGGAAATCGAAGACCACGGGCTATGCGGTTTGATGTCCACCTGGAAGAAGAAGTCAGGTTTCACACCACAACAAAAAACCTTCGAAATTCTCGGCCAATGCGCCGAATGCCTAGCGGCATGACCTGACCGGGAAAAACCCGGTTCCAAACACCAAGAACGGCTCCCTCGTACGGAGCACCAACTCCTTTACACACATCTGGGGGCAATGATGACGCACGTCTTCACGACAAAAATTATTTCCACGTCCATCCTTGTGGCAGCCAGCCTCACCGGCCAGGCAACATTTGCTGAACCACAAAATGCACCGGGCATTATCGTCAGCGCATCACCGCTGGAGCGCACGACCACCGAACTCGCGGTTCCTGTTACCGTCCTGACCCAAGACGCCATCTTGCGCCGAGGGGCCTCAACGCTGGGTGGTCTGCTGGGGGACCAGCCGGGCATCTCGCAATCGTCCTTCGCACGCGGGGCCAGCAGACCCATTATCCGTGGCCTCGATAACAATCGTGTTCGCATTCAGGAGAATGGTCTCGCCGCCCGCGATGTGTCAGCCCTAAGCGAAGATCATGGCGTCCCCATCAATCCCTATTCCGCCGAGCGTGTCGAAGTCATCCGTGGGCCAGCGGTCCTGCGCTACGGCAGCGAAGCTATTGGAGGTCTGGTCAGCATCCTCAACAATCGTATTCCCGACCGCTTGCCTCCAGGTGGCTTTGAGGCGGAAATCCAAACGGAATACACAACCGGAGACAAAGGGTGGCAGGGCGGCGGTTCCACCAACTTCAGCGTCGGGGACTTTGTCGGCCATGCAGATGGCTTCGCCCGTACAACAGGTAACTATGCAACGCCCCAGGGACGCCAAAGAAACAGCAGCACACGGTCCAGCGGCCTTTCTGTGGGTGGCAGCATCATGTTGGACAACGGATACGTCGGACTTTCTGTCACCAGCTTTGACAGCGAATACCGCGTGCCGGGAATGCAGGCCGCCGCCAACAAACTCTCGATAGATATGGAGCAGATCCGGATGGCAAGCAGGCTTGTGCTGGATGATCTAGATGGCTTCATCTCCGGTATCCGTGGGGATGTAGGATACTCGGACTACACCCACGACGAAGTCTCCCATCTGGATGGCACCATCCGGTCCCGCTTCAACAACGACGCGTGGGAGGCCCGCATTGAGCTCCTGCACGCTCCCGTTGGCCCACTCCAAGGCGCTTTCGGGATCCAGCTTTCCCAACGTGACCTCAGTGCCACCGGCGAAGGAGGCGAACTGATCGCGCCGTCTGACAGGCTTTTACTTGCGGGGTTCATCTTTGAAGAATGGAAAGTAGCACCTTCCGTCACGCTTCAGTTTGGAGCCCGCATTGAACACGTGAACCTTCAGGGCTTCGGCGTCCAACCAATAACATTCGAGGGGGTCACTTTGCCCGGGACAGCTCTCGACAATTTCGGAAGCCCGCGCGATCTCACCTTCACCCCCCTCAGCGGATCAGCCGCCGCCGTGTTCGACATCGGTAGCAACATCTCCTTGGGGGCAAGTCTGCAATATGTTGAGCGCGCGCCCAACCTGCTCGAACTGTTTGCAAAAGGCCCCCATGAAGCGACAGAGACTTTCGAGATCGGCAACCCGGACCTGAGCAATGAGAGTGCAACATCACTCGAGCTGTCTTTGAAGCGAGACACTGGCCCCGTCACCTTTGAAGCTGCCGCTTTCTACACCTCGTTCACAGATTTCATCTTCAAAAGCCAAACAGGCTTCGTTTGCGGTGACGAATTTGATACATGCGGCATTGCCAACACGCCGGGTGTGGAGGATGAACTCAGGCAAGTCGCCTATGCACAACGCGATGCCAGTTTTCGAGGCCTTGAACTGGCTGCCCGCTGGGCCATTTTGCCGCTGGGGGAAGGTGTAATCGGTGTCGATGGACGCTTTGACTATGTGCAGGCCGGATTTGAAGGAGGTGAAAACGTGCCCCGCATTCCGCCACTCCGCTACGGCCTGGGCGTCTTTTTTGAAAGCGACGATCTCTTTGGCCGCATCAGTTTCCTTCGGGCCGAAAAACAAAACGACATCGCCCTCAATGAAACACCCACGAATGGCTACATAGACGTGCGCGCCGAAGCAACTTACGCGTTTCAGCTTCCCAGTTCCCGCCAGCACCTGGAGGTCGGCATCATCGGTACCAACCTGCTCAACGATGACATCCGCAATCATCTGTCCTTCAAAAAGGAAGAAGTTTTAGAACCGGGGACAAGTGTCAGGTTCTTCCTCAGAACCCGCTTCTAGA
>CAZFHW010000029.1:0-16654 GCA_964518885.1 uncultured Parvibaculum sp.
ACACCCATGAACGGTGTGCTGGGCATGTCCGAGTTATTAGTCAACAGCAATCTTGATGCAGAACAGCTTAACTTCGCCTCATCAATCCATGAGTCAGGCAAAAGCCTGTTGGTCCTCCTGAATGACATTCTCGATCTGTCACGCCTCGAAGCAAACGGTTTGGAGCTGGATCTTGTTCCCATCCGCCCAGCGGACACGGTGAACACCGTTGTCGATATTATGCGGGCAAATGCCTTAGACAAAAAACTGGATTTTTTCGTTGAAATGGACCCAACAACACCGGCGGTGGTGATTGGAGACCCAACCCGAATGCGCCAGATTATGTTCAATCTGATTAGCAATGCGATCAAGTTCACCGACACTGGCTACGTCAAGGTATTCGTCGCCCCCGATCCCGACAGCGGACCCAACTTTATCAAGTGCGAGGTATCCGACACTGGGATTGGCATATCAGAAGAAGGTCAGGCAAAATTATTCCAGCGCTTTTCTCAAGCTGATAGCTCCATCTCGCGGACTTATGGTGGCACGGGCCTTGGCTTGGCCATCTGCCATGAACTAACCGCCCTAATGGGTGGCACCATCAAAGTGCGCAGTACGTTGGGCGAAGGCAGCACATTCACAGCCACTGTACCCTTCTTAATACCCGAGAACCAAACGGCAGATCAAACAGAACCGGGACCGGAGCAACCTTTCGCACCATCAACCACAGACCCACAAAACAAATGGCGCATCCTTGTCGCAGAGGACCAACACATCAACGCCAAACTGATGACGGCCATCATGGGCCGCCTGGGCCATCAGATCACAATTGCCCCCAATGGGGTCGAAGTGATCAAAGAACTGCGCAAAGACAAATACGATCTTATCCTGATGGACATCCAAATGCCCGAAATGGATGGCATTCTCGCAACCAAGGTCATCAGAAGTTCCGACGAGCTGTGGAAAGACATTCCCATCATCGCGCTCACAGCACATGCCATGGCAGGCACCCGTGACATTTACTTGCAAGCAGGTATGAATGGATTTGTTTCCAAGCCCATCAGCATCAATCTGTTGCTGGAGGAAATGGCCACAGTGATGAATGTACCGGCAGAGGACGCATTTTCGGAAAAGTCCCCGTCAGAAAAAAGAGCTGCCGTCGAGCCGGAAAATGCGCAGTCAGACCCGAATTCAGCAGCCACGGGTGACAAGGATGAGGCAGCTTTCCTATCTGACATGTTGAGCGACCTGGAAACAACTGACGACCAATCAGCCGCCTGATAGGTGTTCCAGGTACACTTCGGGAGACACTCACCCGTCACCCGGTTTTAGGTCTTTCCGGACAGTGCCTGCAGCGCCTCAATAACTTTAGCGCCCATTTCTCCACCCGTCCCAACAACATCTTTTTCAACAATTCGGTTGAGAACACTGACGTGCTGGCCAATCGCTTTTGCCTTGTCCGCCCCCGGTCGACCATCGCGCAACAGCTCACAAAGCGACGCAGCCGTTAATGTCACAAGGTCATATCCGAAGGTCCCGGCCTGTCCCTTAAGATTGTGTGCAATGGAGAAAAGCGCTTCCATGCACTCCATATCAGGGTCCAAAGGGTCCCCCGCCGCCCAGATACTGGTCAATCCTTGTGTATCAACCTGAAGCTGGTTTTTGTAATCATCTTTCAACGCTGCAATTGCGGCCTCAGCCATAGCCAGGCGGTCGTCACGGGGGTTAACGGAATTGCCAGCAGCCATGGCCAGAACACTCACCTGGAAATTGCAAACACGCAGACGAGCAGCCTAGGCGAGTACTCTTAAGAACCGTTGAACAGTTGTGCAAATATCACCCCCAAGCAACCCACCAGCGCATGCTCAAAATTTTAGGCGAACCGGCGCTTGATAAAGTGATCGATCGATAACACTCCAGGCCCGCGCGCAACGATGTAGAGCAAAAGGGAGGCCCACAACAAATGTGTCGCCCAGGCACCCGGATAGACAAATATCTGAATGACCAGCGTCATCATTAACAGAGCTGCCGCCCCAAACCGTGCGGCAAAACCAACGACAATCAGGATCGGGAAAAAATGCTCTGCATAGGTTGCCATATAGGCCGCGATTTCATGCGGAACAATCGGCAATGCATACTCATATTGAAAGAGAAAGAACGTGCTCTGTTTCAACGTCAGGACACCTTCGACCTTGGTTCGTGCAGACTGCCAAAAAACCATCGCAATGCCGACCCGCATCGCAAGATCAAAAGCGACGGTCGGCACGCGATCAGCCAATCCGATCACCCTCTCAATCAATGATTTGAGCTGCTCAACCGGCCCCGACATTTCAACTTTCTCGTTCATAATATCATCCCACATTAGGTGAACGGTGAACGCGCAAAAACGCGCCGCCGGTTAAAAGAAGGTGCAAAACTTGGGCGAGATCGAATGCAGTAGAAACCTGAATAGCTTCCTCAACGGCAACACCCAGCGACTTGCCAACACCAACCGCGTCAACAAACGTCGCAACATCCTGGCCAATGCAGTGCGCCTCCACCACCAGGCGTGAGCGCAACAGCAAGACAGTTTCACCACCGACAGCAAGATCAATGCTGTCGGGTTTTTCCTCGCCCCTGTTCGCTTGCCAAATCGTCCACACGGGAAAGGAGGAAGAAACAGTTTGCACTGCAGGATGAATGTCGAAGCGGAGATCCGCCATCTCCCCGGGGGAAATAACGGATAGCTCGTCCGCACCTAGCGGCTCATCATCCGCTGCATGATGGGAAACCAGCCAAGCAAGCTCCAATCGTGCGACATCACCCAAATAGGGCAACATTGCAACTGGCTCAAACCCATCCAGGAAATCTGGCATCGCATGGCCAAAACCAATCAGCGTGCGTCGCTCTGGCATATGATCGCGCAGAAATTCGCGCGCCATCGCCCTGAAAAACTCGGTCCCGACAAGTCGCATCACAACCGGAAAGGCACTTTCCAGCGCATCAATCAAACTCGCGTGAATGTTATTGCGGTAGACGTCCATACGGCGGTCAAACGGGATGCCGGCTTCACGTACCATTTCCCGCAACGGCGCTGCCTCTGGGGCCTCCCTTGATGAGGCGCTGCGCACTATCGTGCCAAAAGAAGTCTGAAATTCACGCAAGGAGAGCATCACCATGCCTCCGCCCAAGTACCAGATCATTCTGGTTGAGTATCGCCTGAGCTTTACTGGCTTCTGTGTTCAACACGTCCCAGGCCGGGATATTCGTATCCCATTCGATGAGGGTTGGTTTTGGACCTACACGCGCAATCAAACGTTCGTAGAGCCGCCAAACCTCAGAACAGACCTGCGACCCGTGATCATCAATCCGCAAGTCAACGTTCCCAACAGCTTCAACCGCATGACCAGCAAGATGTATTTCACCAATCAATCCTGCATCAATTTCATCAATATAGGCCTCAGCGTCAAAGCCATGATTGCATGCCGACACATAAACATTGTTGACGTCGAGCAAGATACCGCAACCGGCACGAGCTGAGAGTTCATGTAAAAAAGCAGGTTCGCTCATGGTCTCTCCCTCAAACGCGAGATAAGTGGAGGGGTTTTCGACAAGAATTGTTCGCGCCAACGCATTTTGCATCTGCTCGACATGGTCGCTCATCAACGCCAGCGCCTCTTCTGTGAGCGGCAGCGGCAGTAAGTCATTCAGAAATTCACCTTCATGGGTTGACCAGGCCAGGTGTTCGGAGATGAGCCCCGGTTCGTATCGGCGGACAAGGCTCGAAAACCGAGCAAGATGATCTGTGTCCAGGGGACCAACACCCCCAAGTGACATGCCAACACCGTGGAGCGAAAGCGGATATCTCGTGCGTATCTCACTGAGATAGGCGTGGGGGCTGCCGCCCGCACCCATGTAATTCTCTGGGTGAACCTCAAACCAGCCCATATCGGGTTTGGTCTCAAGAATTTCCGAGTAATGCTCAGCCTTCAACCCGACCCCGGCGCGTGCCGGAACCGGGTTGGGCTGATATGCTGGACAATTGGTCATAGGGACTCGACCGGGAGGGGCACCCGGCGCCTTTCATCCAGCCAGCGCTTAAGGACGCGCAACTTCTTCCAAGCTGCCTTTGCCATGAGGCGTATCGATGGCCTCACACGTGCCAGCAGGAACAAGCTTCCAAGCATTTCCCTGATAATCGATTGTCGATGTGCCCGCGCAGCTAGTGCCCGGACCGGCAGCGCAATCATTCTGACCGCTAAGCGAAACGCCGTAGCATTTCTCCATGCCCTCAGGTGTGGCAGCAGAAGCTGGAAGCGTTGCGAGCGCAAGAGCAGCACTCATCGCGCCAGCAATTGCGAGAGTCGAAGTCATCGTCTTTTTCATAAAATCTCTCCAAATGGACTAAGTAGGTTACGTCATAGGTCACTGTCGCAAACGGACCCCTTGGTCCGGCAAGGTCGACACTACACCGCCTCACTGGAATAAGAATGGGGGCCCGCTGCTTCAATTGGAAATCACGAATACGCGTCCGCAATTGCACACCCGCTCACCTTCTTGTGAACACCCCCAACCCAAGCAGACACCACGAGCGACGGTTCAATCAAACGGGTCAAAAAGGAACCTTGCCAGCCATAAAGGTTAGATCCACGGCAGCACCGTCTGATCCTGTGATCGTGACTGTCTCCCCGACTGCTGCTTGCTGATCACTCACCGAGATACAAACAGGGGCATCTGCAGCCGTCCAGGTCATGCAGAGATCACCGGACGATGTCGACCAGGTACCAATATCTGACTCACCCTTCGAATTGGCCAACGACACCGACCCGTTCTCATTGAAGTAATACCGGGTTTCAACACCGTCAGCCGTAGCAGAAACCGTATTACCGACGGCCGTTTCCAATACGGTGGCGGCCACAGCCGGTGAAAGAAACCCCGTCACAGAGACAAAGGCGACCGCAATCAAGTTATGTTTCATGGTTCTCTCCAAAAAATAGGGTTAACGAACGCCGTCGAGGATGATTGGAGAAGAACCTCAATGGGAGTCGTGAATCGCCAGTTCACAGCCATTTGAGGCCTCGTGAGCAGAAGGTTAACGAGAAGAATTGTTGGTCAAGCTTCAGAAAAACACCTAACTAGTTGAAATATATGACATTTTTATAGGTCAGTATTCCTGTCTCACTCCCTTGATCCCCGCCCCCCTTATCTGGCAATATCCCCCCGGCTCCAAACCAACTTTTGAGAGCAAATATGTGATGACTGGCATTTGGCCAGCAGCACGAGGAACGCCCGGCCCGGGCACGGTTTAAACAAGGGCGTCCAGCAGAAAAGTCCGCTCACAAGGTGGCACTGCAAGGACACGTGGCAGAGCGTTGTGGTCCAACTCACTGTCGCGCGTGCTTTCTGCGCGATAAGAGGATGGAAGCTGGACCACGCTAGAGCCAATGCCGGGCATCGGTATTTGGCGGGCGCACGAATATCGGTTGAGACGATCAAGCTGGGATGACAGACCTTATGAAGCAGAGCCAAGAAATTTACGGTTCAGTCCAAGAAAAAAGCACCGGCGAGCGGGCTAAATCCGTTCGCCCAGCAGGCCTTCCTGCGGCTCGCGGTCTGTATGATCCCAAAAACGAGCACGACGCCTGCGGCATCGGCTTTGTCGCCAACATTCACAATCGCAAAAGCCACCAAATCGTTGTCGATGGCTTGAGAATTCTTGAAAATCTTGAACATCGTGGCGCGGTGGGCGCTGATCCCAAAGCCGGCGACGGCGCAGGCCTTCTCGTTCAGATGCCCGACACGTTTATGCGCAAAGTGGCGAAAGCAGAAAATATCGAGCTCCCTGCAGAGGGCGACTATGGCGTCGGTTTCTTTTTCCTCCCCATGGAAGCAGAAACCCGCACCAAGATCGAAGCGCTCGTCGAGGATATGATTGCCGCAGAAGGCCAGACCCTGCTCGGGTGGCGGACGGTGCCGGTTGATAATTCCGACCTTGGGTATTCAGTCCTCCCCACCGAACCCTTCCATCGTCAGGTCTTTGTCGCACGTGGCGAAAAAACAAGCGATCAGGACACATTTGAGCGCAAGCTGTTTGTCATTCGTAAGCGCATTGAGCTGGGCATTGCCTCTCTGGTGGATGAAGAGAGCGCGAGCTTCTTCTACATCCCTTCTTTCTCCTCACGGATCATCACTTACAAAGGCATGTTGCTCGCGGCACAGGTCGGAAAATACTACAAAGACCTCAAGGACGAAGACTTTGTCTCCGCCCTCGCTCTTGTGCATCAGCGTTTTTCCACAAACACTTTTCCAACATGGAGCCTCGCTCACCCCTACCGGATGATCTGCCACAATGGAGAGATCAATACCAAGCGGGGCAACGAGAACTGGATGTTTGCCCGCCAGGGTTCCATGGCGTCGGAAGTCTTAGGCGACGATCTGAAGAAACTTTACCCGGTCATTCTCGAGGGACAGTCCGACACAGCAAGCTTTGACAATGCGCTCGAGCTTCTGGTCCAGTCGGGCTACTCCCTTGCCCACGCCATGATGATGCTGATCCCGGAAGCCTGGTCAGGCAACCCACTCATGGATAAAGACCGTCGTGCGTTTTACGAATATCACGCGGCCCTGATGGAACCATGGGACGGCCCTGCTGCCGTCGCTTTCACAGATGGTCGACAGATCGGTGCCACGCTTGACCGCAACGGCCTGCGCCCAGCCCGGTATTACGTCACCGACGACGGTGATGTCATGATGGCGTCTGAAATGGGCGTGTTGCCACCTGACGAAGGCAAAGTAATCAAAAAGTGGCGTTTGCAGCCCGGCAAAATGTTGCTGATCGATCTGGAACAAGGCCGCATCATCGATGACACAGAGCTTAAAGCCGAGCTCTGTGCCTCGCACCCGTATCAGGAGTGGCTTGATCGCGGTCAAATCGTTCTCGAAGATTTACCTGAACCAAAACTGAAGCCAACCCAACGCTCAGACGCCGATCTTCTCGACTGCCAACAGGCTTTTGGCTACACGCAAGAAGACATGAGCCTGCTTCTGGCCCCGATGGCCGAAACAGGACAAGAGGCCATTGGCTCCATGGGCACCGACACGCCTGTCTCAGCGCTGTCGAGCAAGTCAAAGCTTCTCTATACCTACTTCAAACAATTATTTGCGCAGGTAACCAACCCGCCTATCGATCCGATCCGCGAGGAGACAGTCATGTCCCTCGTTTCGCTCATCGGGCCACGCCCCAATCTCCTTGACCTGCATTCCGCTGGCGATCAAAAGCGACTGGAAGTGCGTCAGCCCATTCTGACGAACGAAGATCTGGAAAAAATCAGATCAATAGATGGGATCGCAGACGCGAACTTCTGTTCGGCAACGCTCGACATCACCTATGACGTAAGCGCAGGCGCTGCAGGCATGGACACAGCGCTCAAAGCACTGTGTGCCGAAGCCGAGAAAGCAGTCCGCAGCGGCGACAACATTATCATACTCTCCGACCGGGAGATTTCCGCCGAACGTATTGCCATTCCAGCAATGCTGGCTACCGCTGCCGTGCACCATCATCTGATCCGCAAAGAACTGCGGACTGCCGTAGGCATCGTGGTTGAAACCGGTGAAGCCCGTGAAATTCACCACTTTGCATGTCTTGCGGGCTACGGCGCAGAGGCCATAAATCCCTATCTGGCGTTTGAAACGTTGGTTCATGCCGATCACCGTCAATCAGCTGATCTCACCAATGCCGAGATCCAAAGCCGCTACATCAAGGCCGTTAACAAGGGTCTCTTGAAGGTCATGTCCAAGATGGGCATCTCCACCTACCAGTCCTATTGCGGCGCACAGATTTTTGACGCCATCGGCCTGAACACAGCCTTCATAAAAGAGTATTTCACGGGAACATCAACCACCATCGAAGGGATCGGCCTTGCCGAGATCGCGGAAGAGACCGCGGTGCGACACCGGGATGCCTTTGGAGACGTCCCTGTGCTTCGGAACGAGCTCTCTGTTGGAGGCGACTACGCTTACAGGATACGCGGCGAAGACCATGTCTGGACGCCCTCAACCATCCGCGACTTGCAGCATGCTGTGCGGGGGAATTCCCGCGACGATTACAATTCTTTCGCCAAAGCGGTGAACGAGCAAAACAATGACCTGCTGACAATCCGCGGTATGTTCACCATCAAGACCGCCGAGGAAGATGGTCGCAAGGCCATCCCTCTCGACGACGTGGAGAGCGCGAAAGACATTGTGAAGCGGTTCTCAACCGGGGCCATGTCCTACGGCTCCATCAGCCGGGAAGCGCACACCACTCTGGCAATCGCCATGAACAGGATCGGTGGCAAGTCCAACACCGGCGAAGGCGGGGAAGAAACAGACCGCTTCACCCCTCTGCCCAATGGCGACAGCATGCGCTCTGCCATCAAGCAGGTTGCCTCAGGACGGTTCGGCGTCACCGCCGAATACCTCGCCAATTCTGACATGATCCAGATTAAAATGGCTCAGGGCGCCAAGCCCGGCGAAGGTGGGCAGCTGCCTGGACATAAGGTTGATGCCGTCATTGCTAAGGTGCGGCACTCCACCCAGGGTGTGGGTCTGATTTCGCCACCACCCCACCACGACATTTATTCGATCGAAGATCTGGCACAACTGATCTACGACCTTAAAAACGTCAACCCGCGGGCAGCGATCAGCGTCAAACTGGTTTCTGAAGTAGGCGTTGGCACCATTGCCGCGGGTGTCTCGAAGGCACGCGCCGACCATGTGACCATTTCAGGCTTTGACGGCGGCACGGGCGCAAGCCCCCTGACCTCGCTCAAACATGCTGGGTCACCGTGGGAAATGGGCCTCGCCGAAACCCATCAGACACTTGTTATGAACCGTTTGCGTGACCGGATCGCCGTTCAGGTGGATGGCGGCGTACGCACAGGACGTGACGTCATCATCGGGGCTCTGTTGGGCGCGGATGAGTTTGGCTTTGCCACCGCACCGCTGATCGCAGTCGGGTGCCTGATGATGCGCAAATGCCATCTGAACACCTGTCCTGTTGGCATTGCTACGCAGGACCCTGTTCTGCGGAAGCGTTTTGTCGGCATGCCGGAGCATGTCATCAACTACTTCTTCTTCGTGGCCGATGAGGTCCGTGACCTGATGGCGACGCTCGGATACCGAACGTTTGATGAAATGATCGGTCAAATGCAGATGCTCGACAAGCGCCACGTTGTTGACCATTGGAAAGCCAATGGCCTCGATTTCTCGCGCATGTTCACCAAGCCTGAGGCTGCAGAGGGCGTCAGCATCTACAACAATGCGAGCCAAGACCACAACATTGACGATGTTCTGGACCGCAAACTCATCAAAGCTGCTGAGCCCGCCATTACGGAAGGCAAAACAGTTTCTCTGAACCTGCCGATCCGCAACACAGACCGCTCGACGGGCGCCATGCTTGGAGGTGAAATTGCTGCACGGCTCGGACACAAGGGCCTCGCGGACAATCAAATGCACGTCAAACTCAAGGGGACTGCGGGCCAAAGCTTCGGTGCATGGGTCACCCGTGGCGTTACGCTCGAACTCGAGGGTGAAGCAAACGACTATGTCGGCAAAGGCCTGTCTGGTGGACGCCTGATTGTCTATCCACCGGCGGAAGCAACCCAAATCATTGCTGAAGAAAGCATCATTGTTGGCAATACGGTTCTCTACGGTGCTATTGAAGGCGAGTGCTATTTCCGAGGTGTCGCGGGCGAACGTTTCGCTGTGAGAAACTCGGGCGCCATCGCCATCGTTGAAGGTGCTGGCGATCACTGCTGCGAATACATGACCGGGGGTGTGGTTGTCGTCCTTGGCGAAACCGGCCGCAATTTTGCAGCTGGCATGTCTGGCGGCATCGCCTACGTTCTCGATGAAGATGGTCTGTTCGAGCAGCGTTGCAACATGTCGATGGTCGAACTTGAGCCGGTTCTGGCAGAAGAAGACGTCAATGTTGATCATCACCACCAGGGCGGTGATCTGGAAACCCATGGTCGGGTGGACGTTCTGGCAGACCTCACACGCTTCGACGGAGAACGGCTGCGTCAGTTGATCGAGAATCACGCACACTACACAAAGTCTACGCGCGCCCAGACCATCCTCGAGAACTGGGATGGCTATCTTCCAAAATTCCGGAAGGTCATGCCTGTCGAGTACAGGCGTGCCCTCGAAGAACTTGCAGCACAGCAGGCCGACGCACCACAACTCGCAGCGGCGGGAGAATAAGTATGGGTAAAGTTACAGGATTTCTGGAAATTGATCGGCACGAGCGGACGGTGAAATCCGCTGCCGATCGCATTCGCAACTTCAAGGAATTCGTCATTCCTCTCGCCGAAGAAGGCACTAAGGATCAGGCCGCTCGCTGCATGGATTGTGGTATCCCATTTTGCCACGATGGCTGTCCTGTCAATAACCAGATCCCCGACTGGAACGACCTCGTCTATCATGACGAATGGAAGAAAGCCCTTCTCAACCTCCACTCGACCAACAATTTCCCGGAATTCACCGGTCGGATTTGCCCTGCTCCGTGCGAGGCTTCCTGCACGTTGAACCTGATCGACGAACCCGTCACGATCAAAACAATCGAATGCGCCATCGTTGACCGGGGATGGAAAGAAGGCTGGATCACGCCTGAACTCCCAGAGCACAAGCTTGGCAAGAAGGTGGCTGTCGTCGGCGCAGGCCCTGCGGGCATGGCCTGCGCACAGCAGCTTGCGCGTACCGGTTACGATGTGCACCTGTACGAAAAAAATGCAAAGGCTGGCGGTCTTCTGCGCTATGGCATCCCAGATTTTAAGATGGAGAAACACCATATCGACCGCCGGGCTGAACAGATGGAAGCCGAAGGCGTTATCTTCCATTACTACACCCACGTGGGTGTAGACGTCACAGCGGCTGACCTGACAGCCGAGTATGATGCTGTGGTCGTCTCGGGCGGGTCAGAGGACCCACGCGACCTACCGATTGAGGGGCGCGGTCTTTCGGGTATTCACTATGCGATGGATTTTTTGCCCCAACAAAACCGACGCGTAAGCGGCGAGCCTCTGGGCCTTGTAGAACCCATCATGGCCAGCGGCAAGCATGTGATTGTTATTGGTGGGGGTGATACCGGATCAGACTGTATCGGAACCTCGGTACGCCACGGCGCCCTCTCAGTAACGCAGCTGGAAATCATGCAAATCCCGCCTGAGAAAGAAGACAAGCTTCTGACCTGGCCGGATTGGCCGCTCAAACTGCGGACCTCCACGAGTCAGATGGAAGGCGCTGAGCGCGAGTTCGCTGTCATGTCGAAAAAATTCACGGGTCCAGACGGTCACGTGGAGAAGCTCCATTGCGTCCATGTAGATGAGAAGATGCAGCCCATTGCTGGAACAGAGTTTGAGCTGAAAGCAGATCTTGTGCTGCTCGCTATGGGTTTTGTCCATCCTGTGAAAGAAGGCATGCTCGAGCAACTTAGTGTTGAGCTTGATGGTCGGGGCAACGTGGCAGCTGACACGTCAACCTACCAGTCCAGTCAGGAAAAAGTGTTTGCCTGTGGCGACATGCGTCGCGGTCAGTCACTCGTGGTGTGGGCAATTCGTGAAGGACGACAGTGCGCGCGCGAAGTGGACGTCTTCCTGACCGGCGCAAGCGACCTTCCCCGCTAAGTCAAATCCCGACAGTACCAAGCAGGTTCAAGACCCGGTGAAGCTGGGGCTTGAACCATCAAGGCTTGAGGCATCAGGAACCGGACCGCGCAAAATCGCGGCAAGCCCCTGACTTTCAGCTGACGGCGCGCTGAGGCGAAGATCAAGCGCATCCTCATCCATAGCGGTTTTATCGTCTGCCGCATCCCAAGGCCGCTTCACATATTCAGCCACTCGGGCGCGAATGGTCGACAGAACACCCGTCACCCCGTGGCGTTCCATCTCACTTCTCCAGGTCTGCGTCATTGCAATCACCGTATCCTGAACCGGACCAATGGAAAGCCCTTGAGCCAACTGCGCCAGTCCTGCGCTGTTGAGAAGGAGCAAGACAAGAGCAGTGATCCAAAACGCTCTGCGGACCCGCCCAACACTCAGCCGGGTTTCTTCTTCTGCCCGAATATCTGCTTTGGAGGTGGCCTCCCAGCCTTCCTCAAGCGCGCCGAGATCGTCGAACCGCTCGACAACCCCTTCCATCTCTATCGGTGTGATCGCATTCATAATGACACCCTAGAACTGAAAATAGATAAAGGGTGCAACACCCTCGGGCGCCACCGCCCAGATAAGAAACAGACCCGCCCCAAACACCGGCCCCAGAGCAGGAGAAGGAAGCCATTTCAGGCCATCACCGATCCACTTGCCAAGGGAGGGAGGCGTGAAGTGGAAAGCCAGAGAGACCGCAATCAACAAAGCCAGGAACGGTGTTGCATGTTGGACCGGGGTAGACCAGTCCGCAAACCCCATAAGATAGTCAAAGGCCAGCCCAAAGCTCTCCGCTCTGAAGAATATCCAGGCAAAGCACACCAGATGGAATGTGACAAAGACCCCAATCACCCAGCTTGCTGCATCCGATAGACGCGAGACGGCGCGTGGCTCGCCGTCATCAGGGGGGGCCATAGCCGCGAAACGCCGCCGCACATAGCGCTCGATCCCAAGCGCCAGCCCATGAAAACTGCCCCAGAAAACATATGTCCAGGCGGCACCGTGCCAGAGCCCCCCCAGGAACATAGTGAGAAACAGGTTGCGATAGGTGTTCCAGGCGCCTTTCCTGTTCCCGCCGAGAGGAATGTAGAGATAGTCCCGCAACCAGGTGGACAGCGAAATATGCCACCGCTGCCAGAACTCCTGCATGGAGGCGGCGCGGTAAGGCTGGTTGAAGTTGGCATTAAACCGGTAGCCAAGCAGAGCCGCGATCCCAATCGCTATATCGCTATAGCCCGAAAAGTCACAATAGATCTGGATCGCGTACCCGTAGACACCCACCAACAAGTCAACGGCGCCAAGCACGGTCGGGTCAAAGAACACCGGGTCCACCAGTTCCGTCGCCAGATAGTTGGCAATCACCATCTTCTTGATGAGACCGGAAAGGATGAGTGTGACCCCCAGCCCAACCATCGCCCGCGTCAGGCGAGGCTTCTCCTCTAACTGCGGCAGAAAGTGCGCGGCGCGCACGATCGGTCCCGCCACAAGTTGGGGAAAAAACGAGATGTAGAGGAAAATATCAAGCGCAGATCGCGCGGCGGGTATTTCACGCCGATAAACATCCACCACGTAGGAAATGCCCTGAAACGTGAAGAACGAAATACCGACGGGCAGGATGATTTCCAGAAACGGCAGATCGCGTGCCAGACCAATGCTGGTCAGAACTTCATCCAGGCTCTCAAGGAAAAACCCGTAATACTTGAAGAAGCCAAGGATCGACAGATTCGCAATGACAGCAAGACCGACGAACAGACGCCTTATCCAGTCGCGTTCAAACCCGCCAATCGCTCGGCCAAACAGGTAATTCGCCAGCGAGGAAGCCGCAATCAGTCCGACAAAGCGCCAGTCCCACCAGCCATAAAATGTGTAAGAAGCAGCGAGCAGGAAAAGTTTGCGCAGGTCCGCCGTCCGCCGCAGCTCCCAGCTAACGACAAAAACAATCAGGAAGAAAACGCCAAACTCAAATGTCGGAAAAAGCATTCCGCCGCAAAGCCCCCACAAAGGCAGCCCCGTTCACATTAACGGGCACCTGCCATAAGGTTAGATTGTCCCGTGTTACAGCCACAATCTCAACGTTAGGATGATATTTACCTTAACGCCGGAGCAAGCGTTAGAGCCAGCAGCTCCCTGGTCAGGAAGCCAGCCGCCGCCGACAGACGAGGGAGGCGTAGGGGCGCATCAGACTATCCCATAGACGCTCAGCAAGATGGGCAGACCCCGCCGGGGTCAAATGGACATGGTCCCCGTAGGCCAGAGGCGGGTCCGCAAAGACAAGCTTGTGGATGGAACAAGCTCCTCCCATCGCGGCAGCACCGTCCCAAAAAGCAATGCCCAGCCCGCGCGCAACCAGAGCTTGGGCCTCCCGAACCTTGTTAAGATTTGGCGGCCCGTGCCAGCGCCCAAGGACAGGATTGCGATCGGCAATCAGCGCGCCATAGGTCGCCCGTTCATTCAGCGCCAGCGGAATACAAGGGAAGGCCGCCCGCGAGCTGTCTTCCGGGCGAAGCGCTCTGTCGGTCCATGTTGGCAACCGCGCCCCATCAAACGGTCCAAGCAGCATAATCGTTGCGGAGGGCGCCATCACCTTCAAGGAAGTCAGGCGGCGCTCCAGCATTTGTGCGTAAAGGGCTAGGTCGAGCGCATCATCAAAACCTTCGTTGGTCCCATATCCCACCAGGATCAGGTCAGGCTTGTACGCCCCCAGCTGTGCGGCGACAATTCCCTCATCCCAGGCACCCATTACCCGAAAGGTCGCGCCTGGAACGCCGTGCGCTTCGTACACCACACCGGGGCCGTGCCCCGCCCCCCCCCAACCAAGCAGGGCCACCGGCCCATCGCCTTCAGGACGCAGCAACACGCGCGTCACCTTTTCACCTTCAAGCGTCACCTGCAGAAGGCCAGGCACAGCCCCACCAGTCATAATTGATCCGGCTGGTTTGCCATTCAATTCCACATGCACTGTTCCCCCACCCGGCTGCTCAAGAAGCTCAAGGGTCACTACGTCCATCGGAACCACACCTGTGAGCCGCAGTGCCATCCAGTCGGACGACGACGCGCTCTCAGCGCGAAATCCCGCCAGCCCGAAGGGGCCAACGGCATCACCCGTCAGGCTGGAGAAGATCGTCCAGCCATCGCTCGCCCTGACATCTATTCCCTGTCGACGGTAATAGGCAAAAGGATCGCCTGGGGGGAGTTGCCCCCGCCCGGCATCACCAAATCGGCGGGCAAAGTGGGCCTGCAACGAGCCTGAAAATCTGTCGCCCGCAATGTGACTGTCACCCAGATGAAGAATACGGATGGTCCCCACACCCTTCCCGGCTTCCAGCGCATAGAGTTGCTCGTAAAACCGGCTCAGCGAGGGATCAATGGGCACTGAGGGATCACAGGGCTCAGCTGCGCAGGCTCCCAGCACGAGCGCCAGAAGCGTCACCACGAAGTATTTTTTTAAAGGCGCGGCCAGCGCCAATCGTCCGCCCGCCCAGGTCGGAGAACCGGCGCGGCAGCTGCCGTCTCTTCTATAGAGGACGCCACCAGCGGTTCAGCGGCGGGGTTTTCTATCGCAGATTCAATTGTGATGTCCCCTGACACATAGTTCGGCACCACAGTATCCACCGACGCCCGGTGAATAAATTTGTGATCACCCGGCACAATGCCAGCATTGCGATCGCTTACAAGGCCATCAGCGACAACCGATGCAAGAACACGGTATCCAGCGAGGGTGAAATGAATGCCATCGTCGGCGCGAAGCAAACGGCGCCGACCACGAGTGTCTTGACCATAGGCAGAATAAGCCCCCGTGGCATCAGCCAGATCATTCCAAGTGGGGATATAGGGAATGCCATTGGCGGCCGCCCGGTCTTCGTAAATCGAATTGAAATATTGCATGTCGCGCCCAAAACGGGGACTACGCATTACCGGCAACCCCACCCAATAGACGAGAACGCCCCGTTGGGTCAGAGAGGCGGTAAACCGGTCAACGCGATCCTTATAGGCGGCTTCCCAGCCAGGTGCTCGCAGTGAATGTCTATGTCCCTCATCATCCACCAGCACCTGTCGGTCATTCGTCCCGATCATGATAACCGCAATATCAACCTGCTCCTCGTCCAGAACCTGTTCAACCCGGGCATTCCAGTCGTAATAGTCGCGGCGGACAAAGCCCGTCGATACCTTGGAATGCTTGATGATGTTGAAGCGACCATCAGATTTCAACTCACGGTAGAGACCGGCCCAAAGACCGTCGCCCAGAGAGTCCCCCAGAATAACGACATTCATGATCCGGGGGAGCAACTGCCCTGAGCCGCCGGACGACGAACCAGATAAGGATTGCCTTGAAACAGGTGAAATTGGCGTTGATCGCGGCACAATATTTGGGCGCGGCATGGGCAACCGCGCGGCCAGTGGGGCAGAAACTGTCCCGATTCCGGCCTCCAGACCAGCGGGAGCAGCCTGCACAGGCCATGCCCACAAAATCGCCCCGAGTACCAGGAACAAACCCAGCACGAAGGGAAAAAACCATTTTAACTCAACACTTTGCGTGCGCAACGCCCCACCTCTCACAACAATCGACGACCCATTCGGGCTCCGTTTGGCCCCCGCAATTGTTCAATTGCGAGACACCCAATGGCCACTACTGTCCTATCAGTGCATCAGCCGTGCCGTGTGACCATCCATTTGATCTTAGGGGGCTTGATCGCCGCTGCCAATCCGGCAGATCGCGTTTCCGGCCAATCGCCTCAAACCGCCGTCCGCAAAATATCGCTGACAACACGTTCCAGATCATTGAGCGAGGAGCAGGTTACTGCCCGGTCGCAATGCGGTGAGAGCTTGCGCATTTCAGAATCGCCCGTATTCCAGAGCGATTTACCTTCGGGATTGAGCCACAGAACCCGCCGCGCACGATCATGAATTTTGTGAAGAATGTCAGCCCGTGGATCGCCAAAATTAGACCGGCCATCGCCTAGAATGAGAACGGTGGTGCGGTGATCCACATCATCAAGTGCCAGTTCTTCAAAGTC
>CAZFHW010000029.1:16754-24220 GCA_964518885.1 uncultured Parvibaculum sp.
CGCCGCGCCTTCTTTTTCCGGCGCGAGTTGAGCGAGATAAGTCGCTTGGCCATTTTTTGGACAAGCGACTGCATGAGCTTGAAATCTCGCCGGTCAACATTTGATATTTTGATCCGGGAGAGAACTTCTTCCCGAAGCTGGCGCCCTGCATTGGCCGTATAGAGTTCGAGTTGCCGCTCCACATAATCTCGAACTTCCAGCCGAAACGTTTCGCGAAGCTCCCGCAACCTCTCGGCCCGGGCCTCCCCTTGTGCCGTTCCTGATTGCTGCTCTTCGCTAATGGTCCCATTGAGACCATCCAGCCCCATTGCTTCCATGATCCGACGGGTAAAGAGCCCTCGCTGCGTGAAAAGCCGAATACGGTCAGCGCCCACTTCCCGCCCGGCTGCCGCCAGTTGACCTTGCAGCTCTACCGTATCGCCACTTTCCAGAAGTGCTGTCAGGTCCCGATCAAGCGCGCCTTCTGAGGCTGCCTCATCGCCAGGCTCGCCCCCTGAACCAGAGCCCCCTGAGCCAGAGGAGGAACCCGCCTCGCCGGACGGGGCATCACTGCCAACGCCCTCGCCTTCCTGTTCATCGGCTCCCTGTTCGCCTTCACCAGCCTCTTGCTCGTTTGCCAAAGCCTCCGTGTCGCCGGTGTCATTCGCCGCCTTTTTCGATCTGAACTGGTCGAAAGAAAAGAACCGATCAAAGCAATCATTGAAGGCGAATTTTTCTTCATCCGTCTTGGCAAGCACCTGGGAGAGAGCGTCCTTCAACACTTGTCGGTCTGTAAACCCGACAAGTTCAGCCACACGGCCCGCATCCACACTCTCGGAGATCGAAACCCGCACATCCTGGGCGCGAAGGGCGCGCATAAAATTGGAGAGAACCTGGCTCATGATGAACTATCTCACCGCCGCAATGGCCTTGGTCGTCAGCGCATTGATCTCGCCATCAACATTGTCGATGTCGTCCTGAAACTTAAGCAGCACATTCAGCGTATTACGCACAAGGTCCGCATCAAGTTCCTGGGCATGGAGCAGGATGAGCGTCCGCGCCCAGTCTATGGTCTCACTAACCGCAGGCGCTTTCTTTAGCTCAAGCTCACGCAGGTTTTGCACAAAACTAACAAGTTGTTTGCGCAAGCCTGCCTCCACCTCTGGCACACGTGCAGTAATGATCCGTGTCTCAAGGTCTGCATCAGGAAACGGAATATAGAGATGGATGCATCGACGCTTCAGCGCATCGCCAAGCTCACGTGTGTTGTTGGACGTCAGGAACACGATCGGCGAACTTTTAGCTTTGATCGTGCCAAGCTCTGGCACCGTGATCTGGTATTCAGACAAGAGCTCCAACAGAAAAGCCTCGAATTCATCATCCGATTTATCGATCTCATCAATAAGAAGAACAGACCCATTCTCAGCCCATAGGGATTTCAGCAGCGCGCGCGGCTCAAGAAATTCTTCCGAGAAAAACGTGTCGTCGAAATCATGCAGGCGATCCATGGATTCTTTGAGGCCGTTAGCACCCTCCATGAGATCACCCAGCTTCTCTTTCAACACCTGAGTGTAGAGAAGCTGCTTGCCATACTTCCATTCATAAAGCGCTTTTGCCTCATCCAGCCCCTCGTAACATTGCAGACGGATCAGTGGCAGAGACAGGAACTCAGCGGTTGCTTTGGCAAGTTCTGTCTTGCCCACACCCGGAGGGCCTTCAACAAGAATGGGCTTCTCCAGATTACGAGCAAGGAAAACAGCCGTCGCAATATGCGCATTGCAGATATATCCGGTCTGCTCGAAGCCTTTTTGGATTTCCGCGATTTCGGTGCGTGGATTGGTCACGTCGTTTCTTTCTGTTCGGCATCAATGTCAGGTTGGCGCGACAATATCACAGGCACACGCTCACGCACGTCCCGAATGATAAGAAGCGAAATCAATAATTTAACGCAGCGGCGTTCAGCACTTTTCGCACAACCCCAGCCTGATCTGCCGCCCCCAGTTTACCTTTCAAATGCGCAAACTGCGTTCTCACCGTTGCCATAGAGACACCCTCCTCGTCCGCATAGTCGGCAAGGCTTGTGCCACTGGCAAACCGAACGGCAAGGGCTGCCTCCCGGGGCGAAAGCCCATACCAGATGGCCAAACTCCCTGCCTCGATTTGGATTCCCGGCGTTTCATCAAGGAGCAGACGCAGCACCGCAACGGGAGGGGACACCGCACCCACATCGTGGGCCTCAAGCCTGTGACTTCTGAGGAGAAGAGTAGCATGGTCGTCGAAATCAATTCGGGCAAGAGACGCTGGCCCCATCGTCTCCCGTTCTGCTTCTGGCAAGAAGGGGAGCTGCAGAACCTCGGTGAGGATCGCATCCACCTGCGGCGAGGTTCCGACAAGACGTCCTGCTTTGCGGCGAAGGTAAGGTCCTCGCTCCAGATAGCTGTGTGCCGCTCGATTGGCATGAACAACATAACGACTGGCGGTCAGAAGCAATGTGGGGTGGATGCTGTCTGCGAAAAGCCTGGCAAGCCATTCGCGCTCAATCTGTTCCTGCGTAACAAGAGCACCATGCTCAATGCGTCGCTCGATAAAGGACCAGACCCAATCAGGCCCATGATCCTTGGACCAGGCAAACATCTCCTCAATACGCTGTTGCATATGAGGTTGGATATTATCCTCCATGATCGCCAGGTATTCTTCCTGAAGACGGTCTTTTTTGCTCATCTGCCCCGGCAAAAAGCGGTTGGAGGGCGTGTAGAGATCGGAGTGGGATCGGACAAATTTTCCGATGCTGGCAAAAAGCATCTGCATTTGTGTGGAAAAGGGTTCGTCACGCTGCAACGTTGCGGGAACGTCATCCCACAAATGAAGCTGAGCGGGCACCTGGGCGCGTTTTGCCTGCTCCGTTAGGAGCCGGGCGTCATCGGCGAGGACGTCATTGACATTGGCATGGATATGAAACGGCGGCAGCCCGCGCAGATCGGCAAGGGCCGGTGAGGCGAGCGGGGAACGAGGGTCGGCGCCTTGCAGGTAGTCCGTAAGAAATGTTGCCAGCAACTCCACGTCAGATACACGACCATCATCTCTAATCTGATCAACGTAAGACCCCCCAGACATGGTGAGGTCAACCCATGGGAAAAGCGCAACCACGCCCCCGGGCATAGGGGCCCCTTGATCACGCAAAGACAGAAGCGCACCCAGGGCAATCGACGCCCCGGCTGTATCCCCCAAAACAACAATCTGCTCTGCTTGCCACCCCTCAGAAAGCAGGTGCATGTAGGTAGCAACGATATCCTCAATCGCCAGAGGAAAGGCACGCTCAGGTGCGAGCGAATAACACGGCAGCAGCACATCACCCTTGATCGCCATTGCGATCTGTGTTGCGATTTTTTCATGGCTCGGCCCGTGGTTCATGGCAAATGTGCCGCCATAGACGTAAAGCACCAGTGATGCAGGGGCGTTTTGGTGGAGAGAACGAAACCACAAGCCGGGCACCGGCATGTCCACGGCTTGCGAAGTCTCGATATCGCCTATCTGCGCCATATGACTTTCCCAAATTTTCTACCGTCTGCCGAATAACAGGCAGCACTCATCACAATTGATGATGAGCAAAACCGCAATAGCAGAAATACTCGCTCTAAGAAAAATTTCAGGGGAGCGCGACATGTATGAGAAATGTGTCAGAAAACTGGGCTTTTTTGGTTTTTGTGGCGTCCTGTTCGGTGGCGTGGTTGCAGGAACAGGCTCACCTGCCCTTGCCTCAACAGGTTGTGACGCAGCCAATGCCAACAGTTTCACCCGTTCAACACCGGCAAACACCAATCTCCTTACCCAAATTGGCACCACTTTTGACATTGGCGATACGCTGTTCGTGACGGCGACCGGAACCCCCCTGGGGGTCGGGGTTGACCTTCTGCCCGGCCTACAGACCCTGCTCGTATTAAACAACGCGAATGGCTCTGGCTCCGTGGTGGTGGCAAACGCAGCTCCTCATACGATCGATATCACGCTCGCGGGTGGTCCCGGTGGCTCCGCTTTTCTGACTTTCTCCTGCACCGCTGTTGCACCCGGAGGAGGAGGTGGCGGCGGGGGAACACCGTCCGCCGGGGACCAAGCGGACACGGCAACCAATGCCACCACAAACGCCGTGGTGGTGGAAAACGCTGTGGTCAACGGCATCATCGGCAGCGCCTCTCAAGCTGACCCAACCGCCAGTGGCCCCGGACCTGAGATGACTGAGCAGGACCTGCTCACCATGGAACTCGAAACACTGAAAGCCGAAGAAGAAACCCTCAAGGATGACCTGAGCGAATTTGCCAGTGACGACGCCACAGATTTCTTTAGCGGCATGACCGCAAGTCAGGTTTTTGGAGGTATGTATTCGGAGGGCATGCGGGAAATGGGCAACCGGCAGGACATGATGGAGTACACCCTCAGGAGCAATCTCGCGCACAATCAGAAACGCCAGGCGGAAATCAACGCCCGCCTCAAAGACTTGCCGCCACCGACTGCTCCCGATGACTTCACCCCGGAGAATCCAGAAGATCTTGGCGACAGCGACTCCATCCTGTTTGCACCCCTGAGCCCCTTTGACCGGGCCCTGGCCCGCTATCGGGGCTTCAGGATATCAGACACCAGCGATGGTCCAGGTCCGAACGTGACACCCCTCTCCATGACCCGCACGCTGGACGCCAAGACCGTGGGTTGGGTGCGAGCTGTCTATACGAACTACAAGCAAAACGATGCCTCCCAGCAGGATGGCGACACCATCCTCATCGCTGCCGGAACCCACCGGGACTTCACGTCCAATCTACGCCTCGGGGCCTTTGTCACCACAACCTGGGGGGACGTTAAATCACCGGTCAACAATCTCAGCATCGACACCAGCGGGTACTCTGTGGGGGCCTATGGCCGTTACACCGCCGGAGCACTCACCTTCAGTGCGACAACCCGGATCGGCATCACCGACAATGACATCGCGGTCAGCGGCACCACCGGCAGCTATGACACACGGCTGGCCAGCGTCACGCTGGGGGTGAGCGGCAAAGAGCAACTCTCGGACAGCATCTGGATGCAGCCTGCGATCTCGCTCACCACCACCTGGGTCAACAGGGAGGATTATGTGAACTCCGCAGGCACCGCCATTGGCGGCAACACCACCTGGTCGGGCAACATATCGGCGGGACCAACCATCGGCACCAGCCTCACGCCGCCCGCAGGTTTTACCCGGCTTGAGGCGGCCCTCGGCCTGCTGGCGACCTACACCTATTCCGACCGGGACAACCAGTCTGGTTCTGTCACCGCGAGCGATGACGATTATCTCAGCCTGTCGCTCTCGCCCCAGCTCTCCATGGAACTAAAAAACGGCATGAACATTGATCTTTTCGGGTCTTACTTCGGGATCGGAGCTGACCTGGAGGGCTGGTCGGTCGGGGGAACGATCTCCATCCCGCTCAACTAGCCTGCTAACCAGTCCGCGAGTCAGAGCGGGCAAGCCCCTTCAGGCTCAGACGCCGCCACGGACTTGCCCCCGCAAGCGCCAGCAAACCCGCCAAAATCCCCAGATTTTTGAAGAAATTCTGCGTCTCGTGGGCAGCTTCAAGGCCTTCAAAGTTCCAGAAATCGTGCAGAAAATAGTTGATGACGAGGATATAGAGCACAAATCCAAGTGCTGTAAGCCGCACATACCTGTTCGCCAGCAGCAAAAACGCCCCGCCAACGTTGGCAATTCCTGCAATAAACAGCAAAAAAGCTGCATATGGCAGCCCGTGATGCTGCATCAGCTCGAGCTGCTGATCGGCGGCGGCAAATTTCATAAGGCCCGGAAGCAGGAAGTAGAGAGCGATGAGAATACGCCCCGTCGAGATCAGCCCGCTTGAATTACCGCTATTCATCAAATCACTCTCCCGCCGACCCTGAAAAGACGCTCTCATAAAGCAAATCCGGTCACCGGGCCAGTATTTCGATCGATTTGACGTAGCGAACCCGGCCCTTCAGATCTGGACGGCTCTCTGTTCAAAGCTGAACTGGCGCTCGCGCTCAATCTGAGTAAAATCGCGCCCAACAAATTGTATTGGCAAAACGCCACAACAAACCGGGAGGCTCCCCATGGCCGCAATAAATGACGTCACCGATCTCACCAATGAAGGGGACGTGGCTGTCCTCACCCTCAACTCACCGCCGGTGAATGCCCTGTCCGCCAAAGTGCGCGAAGGCATCCACAAAGGCATCAAAGCCGCCATCGACGATGCGAGCGTCAAATCCATCGTCCTGATCTGCGAAGGCCGCACCTTTATTGCGGGCGCCGACATCTCCGAATTCGGCAGCGCGCCCAAAGGGCCAAGCCTGTTTGAAGCCCAGTCCATGATCGAAGACGCACCAAAGCCAATTGTCGCTGCCATTCACGGCACAGCACTTGGCGGCGGTCTGGAAGTGGCGCTCACGTGCCATTACCGCGTCGCGGTTCCGTCAGCCAAATGCGGCCTGCCGGAAGTCAATCTCGGCCTGCTGCCCGGTGCCGGTGGCACCCAGCGTCTGCCGCGCGTTGTCGGCCCTGAGAAAGCCCTTCAGATGGTCACCAGTGGCCAGCATGTGGGTGCCAAGCAGTGCCTCGACATGGGTCTGGTGGACGAGCTGGCAACCGAAGGCAATCTTCGCGCCGACGCCATTGCCTTCGCGAGCAAGATTGTGGCCGAAGGTCGCCCGCTCAAGAAAATCCGCGACAGCAACGAAAAAGTTGAAGCCGCCCGTGGCAAGCCTGAAATCTTCGACAACATTCGCAAAGCCATCGCGCGCAAGACACGCGGCTTCCTGGCCCCGGAGTACAACATCCAGTGCATCGAAGCAGCCGTGAACCTGCCCTTCGACGAAGGCATCAAGGTTGAGCAAAAACTGTTTGGCAAACTGATCACCGGCGAACAGTCGGCCGCCCAGCGTCATGTCTTCTTTGCTGAACGCCAGGTCTGGAAAATTCCGGGCATCGCCAAAGACCAGTCCAAGATCGACGTCAAAAAAGTCGGCATCATCGGCGCTGGCACCATGGGCGGTGGCATCTCCATGAACTTTGCCAACGTCGGCATCGAAGTGGTGATTGTCGAACGCGACCAGGCACCGCTTGATAAGGGCCTCGCCACAATCCGCAAAAACTACGAGCGGACCGCCTCAAAGGGCCGCATCACCGACGCCGACGTGGAAACTCGCACCGGACTTATCTCAGGTGCGACGGACATGAACGCGCTCGCCGATTGCGACCTCATCATCGAGGCCGTGTTCGAAAACATGGACGTGAAGAAGGAGATCTTCACCCAGCTCGACAAGATCTGCAAAAAAGGCGCGATCCTGGCGACCAACACCTCGGCGCTCGACATTAACGAGATCGCCGCTGTGACCAGCCGTCCCGAAGCCGTCATCGGCCTGCACTTCTTCTCGCCTGCCAACGTCATGCGCCTGCTGGAAGTTGTGCGTGCCGACAAGACATCGGACGAAGTGAT
>CAZFHW010000030.1:0-24156 GCA_964518885.1 uncultured Parvibaculum sp.
GCTCAACACCCAAGGCGGGGCGCGCACGCCGCGCAAACGAAACTCCGCCGGTCATCGGCGCCAAATCAACATTCCCATCGCTAAAGACTGCCGATAGGGAATAGGCCTGCCAGAGCGACGGCCGCAGCGCGAGTTCGGTCTGCAAATGCAGTCGGGTAATCTCGCCCGCAGAACCCGAGCCATTTGCATATATTGGGACAGGGCTCACAGGCTGTCCGCGTGTCGAAAAGGTCGTCTCTATCCATCGGCCAAAAGCGGTAAAATCGGAGATTGTTACCTCCATCGCCCCATCAAACCGCGGCTCTTCTTGAGCAAAGCCAACGGTACCGTTGGCCGCCACTCGTGTCTGCCCCGGAAACTCCGCCAGAAGAGAAGTAACCTTCACCGCCCCCTGATCTATCTCCAGGTGGCTCGTCACATTTTCCGCATGAAAGGCACCAAAGGCGACATCTGTCACCTGCACATCAATGGACCCAACAAGTTGTTCTGGAATTTGCAACGCGGTGACAACTGATCCGTTTTGTTCCAGATTGTGCAACAGCTTACCCACCTGCAATCGCGCACCGGCAAACTCGGCAGTGAGAGTCGGAACCGCATCGTAGGCGAAACTTACCTGACCTTTCAGCACTGACCCGGCCAGAGCCAGTTCAACATCCCGGAAGGTCGCCACATCCCGGCTTATCACCGCCCCGGCCTGAAAGCTCACAACAGGCGCAACCTCTTCTTCACCCGGGACAAGCTCTGACGTACCAAATTCAAACTGAACAGTTCCATCAAGCCTAGCGTCTGCCGTAGCGCCTGTCGCCAGTCCGGTGAACGAAGTCCGCCAGGAACGGCTTGGTGCCCGTAGATCAAAGCTCACAGGAAACGCTCGGTCACCACCAAAGACACCAACACTCGCCGTTACCACGTAGGACTGGTCTGTCAGGTCAAAAGAACCATCGAAACGCAACGGCCCTAAGAGCGACGTCGCCTTGAGTTCACCAATAACATTTGTCAGTGTAAATTCACGGCCTGGGCCCGCATCCTTGTAGATGATCGTGCCGTGCTCAAAATGCGCCACTTCAAGGCTGATCGTGTTCAGGTTCAATGCCGCTGCGAAATTATTTTCCTCATCATCACCCCAGTTGAGATTGCCATCCTCATCTCGCAGAAGGCGCGCTGTGAAATTCAGAGCGCGTATCCGGGTAATCACGACTTCACTACGCAGCAAAGGAGCAAGTGCAACCTCCCCCTCAAGCGTGCCAAATTCTGCGAGCGGGTCTCCACCATGCAGAGACCCAATGCTCAAATCCTGGAGACTGAAGCGCGGGGCAGGCAAAATAACAAAGTTAATGTTCCCCCCAATAGACACGGGGCGCCCCATCGCATCTGAGATCTGCGCCTCGATCTCGCCGCGGAAACTATTCCAATCCACAATGCTCGGACCAACGAGCGCTGCGAACAGCAACAGAACCAAAAGTCCCGCGATATAGGAAAGAATTGAATTCACCGTGAGCGGCTCCACGTCCCCTGGAGCGATTTTTTTGTCCGCTCCTTATTATGCGCTATCGTGCCGCAAATGGTGGAACCCCCATCCCCCTCCCGCAGCACCGCGATTGGTAGACAACCTATGGATTCTAAAGGGAAAAATATAGTCGATTTCGGCAGTGCGCGAAAAAACCTCCGCCTAAAGGACAAAGATGCCGCCCGCGAGGCAAAGGAAAGGCAGGCCGCCGAAAACCGCGCGCGATTTGGTCGCACCGGCGCACAAAAGCGCCGCGATAAGCTAGAGGAAGCCCGGCGCAGAAAACAACACGACAACCATGAACGCGATCCCAAAACCTAAACCACCCTTGCTCTCCCACAGACATGAGACCAATAAATGACTGACACCTCCACCACCGCACCAACCGGGCCCTTTTCCGGCCTGAAAGTGATTGATCTCACCCGGGTTCTCGCGGGCCCCTACTGCACCATGGTGCTGGCTGATCTAGGCGCAGAAGTCGTCAAGGTTGAGATACCCGGACGCGGAGATGATGCACGTCATATCGGACCTTTTATTGAGGGAAAATCAGCCTATTTCATGTCCCTCAATAGAGGAAAAAAATCCATCGCCCTTGATCTAAAAGACGAGGACGACTGTAAGACTTTTGAATCATTGCTTGAGACTGCGGATATTCTTGTCGAAAATTACAGGCCTGGCACACTTGATAAGCTTGGATACAGCTGGGAAACCCTCCACGCAAAATATCCAAAGCTCATCCTGGCCTCGGCAAGCGGCTTTGGACAAACCGGCCCCTACAGGGAAAAACCAGCTTACGACATGGTCGTGCAGGCAATGGGAGGGATCATGAGTCTGACCGGACACGAGGGCAATCCCCCAACCCGCGTGGGATCCTCCATTGGTGACATAGCAGCCGGCCTGTTTACGGCAATCGGCGTTGGGTCTGCGCTCTACCATCGCGCCATGACGCAAGAGGCGTTGAGGATTGACGTCTCGATGCTGGATTGCCAGTTGGCCATGTTGGAAAACGGTGTCGCGCGCTACGTCGCAACGGGACAGATTCCTGGGCCACTTGGCTCCCGGCACCCCTCCATTGCACCGTTTCAAGCCTTCGAAGTGTCTGACGGATACATTGTCATCGCGGCTGGCAACGACATTCTTTTCGCTCGCATGGCCAAAGCCATCGGGTGCATAGAGCTCATCGATGATGATCGTTTCGCGTCCAATGAATTGCGATGTGAGAATGGCATCGTGTTGGCAGAAATAATGGAGCGCGTCCTGAAATTGCAGCCCTCAACCCACTGGCTGGACATATTGGACGCGGCCGGGGTTCCAAACGGCCCCATCAACAACGTTGAGCAGACATTGAACGACCCACAAATATTGGCGCGCAACATGGTGATCAGCACCGACGACCCCGACATCGGTTCTCTTAAGATGGCGGGAAATCCCATCAAACTCTCTGGTTTTGCAGATCCCGCAAAGCGCCCGGCAGCCCCTGCACTGGACGGAGACAGGGCTGAAATACTGAAAAAACTCTAGTATTCACGCATTCAAATACCAAGTTGACGCGACGTTTTATGCTTTTGACAGAGCCTTACTGACCAGTCAGTATATATATATCAAGGCAGATTGTCAGGAGTTTGAAAATGGACTTGAAGATCGTCACGACAAATAGTGGCTCGCCCAAAAAGAGCGTCCTCAAACGAAATAACGAGCGGCCGCGTCAAATTTTGAGCGCCGCCATAGAACTCTTTTGTGAACTGGGGTTCGAAGCCACCCGATTGGAAGACATTGCCGACCGCGCTGGTGTGTCCAAGGCAACGATCTATCTCTATTTCGAAAGCAAAGAAGATCTCTTTTTTGCACTAATCCGCGAAAATATTGTGCCCATGGTTGATCAAACCATCGCGCAAATGGAAAAATTCGAGGGACGCGTCTCTGATTTTCTACGTTTCAAGGCGCAAAACCTCGGGCACGCACTGGCCTATACCAGTCACGGGGCAATCTTGAAGCTGGTGGTCGCCGAAGCGCGACGCTTCCCGGAAATCGCTGACTATTTTCGAACCGAAGTACCCGAGCGCGGGATCGAAAACCTCGCCAAGCTTATTCAGCGTGGCATCGACGACGGCGAGTTTCGCCCCTGCGATACCAAGACAGCTGCGGCGCTTTTCATGTTTCCGCTACTGATGAACGGCATCTGGGTGAATTCCCTAGGTCCCGACCCCTTGATCGATCCGGGGCTCATCATCAAAATGCATTGTGAAAACTTCATTCGCGGCCTGGCGGTGTAGCTCATCACAATCGCGTGCAGATGGGACGATCTGCTTGACCATCTCCGACCCAATTGGTCTGATCCGACAGTAGATTGCAAATTGCAAGTTTAGGAGAGATGGGTAATGGGACTGGATTTTGAATTAACGCGCCGCGGCGCCTTAACGGTTGGCCTCGCAGCAGGTGCCGTGACGGCGATCCCGGCAAACGCCACCGAAAAACCAATCGGAACCGACCCCCTCCCCTCCAAACGGGCAAAGGTGCTCGATCTGGAAATGGCTTATGTGGAAATTGGAGAAGGCGATCCGATCATCTTCCTCCACGGCAATCCCACTTCTTCCTATCTCTGGCGAAACATCATGCCTTATGCATCCAGCTTTGGCCGATGCATTGCCCCCGACCTGATCGGCATGGGCGCATCAGACAAGAGACCTTTGCAGGAAGGTGAAGACCCCGATGCCCGTTACAGCTTTTTTGAGCATCAGCGCTATTTGGACGCGCTGCTGGAAAACCTGGGTGTCACAGAAAACGTCACTCTGGTTATCCATGACTGGGGCTCGGCATTGGGCTTCGACTGGGCACGCCGCAACGAAGACAAAGTAAAGGGCATCTGCTTCATGGAGAGTTTCACCCGGCCCTTTTCCTATTCGGAAATGGACTGGTTCCCCTGGGCAATGTTCAAAGCCTTCAAGTCAGGTCTTGGCGACTGGATGGCCCTTGAACAAAACATGTTCGTCGAGCAAATTCTGCCTGCCTCTGTTCTGCGGGAAATGACGGAAGAAGAAATGAACCACTACCGGGCTCCTTACCTGAATGCGGGAGAGGACCGGCGGCCGACCCTCACCTGGCCGCGCGAAGTCCCTTTCGACGGCGAGCCAAAGAGCACATATGAGATGGTTGCCCGACTGTCGGAATGGCTGCAAACGAACGACATCCCAAAACTGTTCGTCAACGCCGAACCCGGCGCCCTGATCCAGGGGGACGTGAGAGATTTTGTTCGCACCTGGAGAAATCAGCAGGAAATAACCGTGCGAGGCATCCATTTCATTCAGGAAGACAGCCCCCACGAAATAGGGGCGGCACTGGAAAAATGGCTGCCGTCTCTCTAGCCACTTTTTCTGGTTTTAGAGAGAAACAATCTTGCCGGGATTTAGGATGTTATGCGGATCAAGCGCCCGCTTGAGTGTCCGCATGACATCAACCCCTGGGCCAAGCTCGGCCTCAAGGAAGGCAATTTTCCCCAACCCAATGCCATGCTCGCCGGTACACGTCCCCTCATGGGCCAAGGCGCGCGAGATCATTCGATCATGAATGCGTCGTGCCTCCGTCATGTCTTTGGCATTGTCTGGGTCCACCAGCATAATGAGATGAAAGTTACCGTCCCCCACATGCCCGACAATGGGTGCCGTCAGGAAGGATGCTTCAACATCTGCCTTTGTCTCTGTCAGGCAAAGTGCGAGTTTTGAGATCGGCACACATACGTCTGTTGTCATACCCTTCTTGCCCGGCTCCAGCGCCAGGGCCGCGTAGTAGGCATTGTGACGCGCCTCCCACAACCGACTGCGTTCTTCCGCCTCCGTCGTCCAGTTAAATTCTCGACCGCCATGATCCCGGGCAATCGCGCCAAAACGCTCTGACTGTTCCGCCACGCTCGCGGGGGTCCCATGGAACTCGACAAACAAGGTCGTCGTTTCCGCAAGATCAAGGTTCGAAAAGGCATTGCAAGCACGCACCTGCACCTCATCCAGCAGCTCAATCCGTGCAATGGGAATACCCGACTGGATCGTTTCAATCACCGCATCAACAGCACCGCTCAATGTATCGAAGGGACAGACGCCGCCGGAGATCGCTTCGGGTATTCCGTGAAGCCGCAGGGTGAGTTCCGTGATAATGCCCAGCGTTCCTTCCGACCCCACCAACAGGCGGGTCAGATCATAGCCCGCAGCAGACTTCCGCGCCCGACCACCGGTAGAAATCACCTCCCCGGTAGACAGGACGGCAGTCACGTTCAGAACATTTTCACGCATCGTGCCATAGCGCACAGCATTGGTGCCCGACGCCCGCGTCGCCGCCATCCCGCCGAGGCTCGCATCAGCCCCGGGATCAATCGGGAAAAAAAGTCCGGTATCACGTAAGTAAGCATTCAGTTGTTTGCGGGTCACACCAGCCTCAACCCGACAATCAAGGTCCTCGGCGTGCACCTCCAGCACCTTGTTCATGCCCGACAGGTCAATACAGATGCCACCCGCGACCGCGCTCACTTGCCCTTCAAGAGAGGTACCGGTCCCAAACGCGATAACCGGGACCCTGGCATCCGAGCAGAGCCGCACAATCTCGCTTACTTCATCCGTTGAGTGGACAAAAGCAACAGCGTCCGGGCGGTGGGTTTCATGCCAGCTTTCGTCCCGCCCATGGGCATCCCGTACAGCATCGCTGACTTGCAAACGCTCACCCAAAAGTCCTCGCAATGCCTCCAGCACTGCTGCAAGTTCGACTTCCCCCGCTTTAACCAAAATTGTGTCGCTCATGGGCCAATCTTAACACCGAAAGGACACTATTTTCATGCATAGGTTGGGACAGTGACCATTTTGGTCACACCATCAGGCGCGCTATAATCTTGGCTAAGACAATCAGCCCATCTCACCTCACTAGGGAATACCCATGAATATCCACGATCCAGTTCTTGTTGACTCCCCACTCCGCAAAGTGGAGAAGCAGTGGATCGACCTCAATGGTCACATGAACATGGCCTATTACAACGTCCTTTTCGATGACACATCAGATACCATCCTCTCTCTGCTGGGCGTTGGCTGGGACTATACCCAACAAGGCATCGGATCATGCTTTACCGCAGAAGTGCATGTCTCCTATCTCAAGGAATTGAACGACGGGGACCCTGTCCGCATCGCTTTTCAAATGCTTGATTGGGACGAGAAACGCTTACATCTGTTTGGATATATGTATCATGGGACTGAAGGCTATCTGGCGGCAACCTCCGAACAGATGACCATCCACATGGACATGCAGTCACGCCGTGTCTCCCCCATGCCACAAAGTGCGCAGGAAAATGCCCGTGCCCTCATGTCTGCCCACAAGTCTCTGCCCCGACCGGATCAGGCGGGGCGCGTCATTGGCATCAAACCCAAGGTAAAAAAGGTATCATGACACGCCATATATTTGTCAGCTTGAGTTTTCTCGCCAGCCTGTTTTTCGCTGTCACTGCGGCCCCCACAACAGGCCTCGCCTTTCCCGATTGCTCCGCACCCGCGGCACCTGCTGTCGACTGGTCCAGATGTTTTTTGGAGGAATCTGATTTTTCGAATACCGATCTGACCGGTGCATCACTCCTCGACACCCGGTTCCAGCGGGCGAACCTTGCGGGTAGTATTTTAGATGAAGCCCGTGCGCAGGGTGCCAAATTTGTTGCAGCAAACCTGATGGGCGCAAGTCTCAGAGAAACAGATTTACGTGACGCCGACATGACCAAGGCAAACCTTGAGGGTGCCGATCTCTCAGGCGCAAGGCTGCGCCGCACCCGGCTGTTCCGCGCCAACCTCCGTGGCGCGAATTTCACTGGCGCACATTTTGATAGAACGGATCTGCTAAACGCCGATGTATCGGGTGCAACCTGGACCGACGGCATCCGCATCTGCGCAGAAGGATCGATCGGTCGCTGCAAATGAAACGGCTCTTCTCAAAGCTCATCAAACTCCTTGTCCAAGCGTTCGAGGCTGTGATTGATCGGCCCATTGAGGAGAACTGGCGCGAGTTCTGGCAATCCCGGAACCTGATGGGATGGGCACTCGCCGCTGTATTGGGTGTAGCCGCAGCCTATGCCACCATTCTCTTTCGCCTTGCCATTGCAACCGTACAATGGTCATGGCTCGGCACATTCGGTGAAGGCACGGCAAGTGCAGCCGCCGCCATGCCCTGGTGGCTTATCCTTGGCGGACCCACTGTTGCCGGGATCATTGTCGGCTTGGGAATAAAATTCCTGATGCCCATGGGCCGAACAGAATCTGTTTCAGACGTAATCGAGGCTGGCGCTCTCAAGGCAGGCCATATGCCCTTCAAGACGGGTATTTATAGCGCCATTCTGACCGCCATATCTCTGGGCGGCGGGGCCAGCGCCGGTCGTGAAGGTCCAGCGGTTCATCTCGGCGCGACGCTTTCTGCCTATGCCGTCAAGCGCCTCAAATTCAACCCTGAATGGGGCCGCATACTTCTCGCCTGCGGTGTCGCCGGCGCTGTTACAGCATCATTCAACGCCCCTATCGCCGGTGTCCTTTTCGCCCACGAAATCATCCTCGGGCATTATGCTCTTAGAGCATTCGTGCCGGTCTCCATCGCCTCAGTCGCAGCAACATCCATCGCACGTTTTCACTTGGGTGATTTTCCAGCCTTCAGCCTGCCGCACTATTCAATCACCTCCTATTTTGAATTTCCGGCTTTTGCCTTGCTCGGTCTTCTCTCAGCCGCTGTGGCCATCACTTTCATGGCCTCCGTCATTTACGCAGACAAAATTGCCAGATCAATTGAAATGCCGACTTGGATACGCCCTGCAATAGGTGGGTTGATTGTCGGCGCTATTGCCCTCCTGGTTCCCGAAGTTTTGGGTGTGGGGTATGAAGCCACCGACAATGCACTCAAGCAAAGCTACACGCTCAGCTTCCTGATTGTCCTGCTGATTGCAAAAACTGTCGCAACGGCAGTAACACTCGCAAGCCGCTTCGGTGGGGGGGTGTTTTCTCCGTCGTTGTACCTAGGCGCCATGGCCGGTGGCGCCTTTGGCATCATCGCCGCTTATGTCTTTCCCGGCATGGCATCGGCACACGGCTTTTATGCGGTCGTGGGCATGGGCGCCGTTGCTGCTGCTGTGCTTGGCGCTCCCCTCTCAACCACCTTGATTGTTTTCGAACTCACTGCGGATTATGAAGTGACGATCGCCCTTCTATTGGCCAACGCAATCGCAACTGCCCTGACCCAGGCAACCATCGGCAAAAGCTTCTTCCATTGGCAGTTGGAACAGCGTGGCGTGCATTTGCAGGAAGGCCCCCACCGCCGCGTGATGATGAGTATCCACGTACGCGACGTGATGACCCGTTTCGATCAGGCCCACCCCTATTCAGAAGACGCCCCGCGCCTCGTCAACACCTCGCAGGAGGCTGTCAGGCTACATCCCCATGACCGCCTGAACCGCGCTTTGGACGTTATGGATGCGCATGGACTGGATCATCTGCCGGTCTGCGAAACCCATGAGCCCGAAATTGCCATTGGCCGGGTCACGCGCGTTGCGGCGCTGAAAGCCCTCGCCGATGGGCTTATTGCCGCCTCCCGGGAAGAACACCACTAAAACAGGAGTTTCCCGGGCGAGGTTCGGGTCTGGCACCTAGTTTTGTTCCCGTTTAGTGCTTATCTTGAGCCCCAACATGTCAGATTCGGACCCATTTGATCTGGGCAGCATCCCGGAAGAGGAAACAGCCCGCTCGCTCAGCGCGCAGGCAAGTGCAAGCGTACGTCCGCCCTATCTCAGCGGCCTAAACGACAATCAACGCGAAGCAGTTGAGGCCATGAACGGCCCTGTTCTAGTGCTGGCCGGTGCAGGCACTGGCAAAACACGGGTCCTCACCACCCGCCTCGCCCATGTGCTGGCGACGCGCAATGCCTGGCCGAGCCAAATCCTCGCCGTCACATTCACCAACAAAGCGGCTCGTGAGATGCAAAATCGCATCGGCATGCTGGTCGGGGGCGTTGTGGAAGGCATGCCGTGGCTTGGCACGTTTCACTCTATTGGCGCAAAAATCCTACGTCGCCACGCAGAACTTGTCGGCCTCCGATCCGACTTCACCATCCTCGATATGGATGACCAGATCCGCCTGCTAAAGCAGCTCATCCGGGCAGACGGCATTGATGAAAAGCGCTGGCCCGCCCGGCAGCTTGCGTCTTACATTGATGGCTGGAAGAACCGGGGCCTGACGCCCGACAAAGTGCCCGCAGGCGACGCTGAGCATTTTGGCAATGGCAAGGGCGCGGTGCTCTACGCCGCCTATCAGGAACGTCTCAAAATCCTGAATGCAGCTGATTTCGGCGATCTGCTGCTCGAATGTCTGCGCCTGTTCCAGGAAAACCCGACAGTGCTGGCCGACTATCAAGAGCGTTTCAAATACATGCTGGTGGACGAATACCAAGACACCAATGTCGCGCAATACCTGTGGCTGCGGCTGCTCGCGCAAAAGCACAAAAACATCTGCTGTGTCGGCGATGACGATCAGTCGATCTATGGCTGGCGTGGCGCTGAGGTCGACAATATCCTGCGCTTTGAGAAGGATTTTCCCGGCGCCAAAGTTGTGCGGCTCGAACAGAATTACCGCTCCACTCCCCACATTCTAGGCGCGGCGGCCGGCCTGATCGCCGCCAACGAAAGCCGACTGGGAAAAACCCTTTGGACAGATCTGGATGAAGGCGAAAAAGTCACCCTTCGCGGCCTTTGGGATGGGGAAGAAGAAGCCCGTGTCATAGGCGAAGACATCGAGCAATTGCAGCGTAAAGGCCATTTGCTGCGCGAAGTCGCCATCCTTGTGCGCGCCTCTTTCCAGATGCGCGAGTTTGAAGATCGCTTTATCAATCTCGGTCTCCCCTACCGCGTTGTGGGAGGCCCGCGCTTTTACGAACGCAAGGAAGTGCGCGACGCCAACGCCTATCTAAGGCTGGTCGCTCAAGCCGACGATGATCTCGCGTTCGAGCGCATCGTGAACAAGCCCAAGCGCGGCCTGGGCGACAAAGCAGTCCAAACGCTGCATCAACTGGCGAGAGGCCAGGGCATCTCCCTCATGCGTGCCGCGCGACTTGTTGTTGAAACAGAAGAGCTGCGCCAACCTGCCCGCCGCAACCTCAAAGCATTTGTCGAAATGGTCGACCGGTGGCGTGCACTTGTGCCCGGCATGGGCCATATTGAGCTGGCGGAGACCATTCTCGATGAGAGTGGCTATACCGAGATGTGGCAGAACGACCGCTCCGCCGATGCACCGGGACGACTGGACAATCTGAAAGAAGTGGTCCGTTCTATGGACCATTTCGAAAATCTCGCCGGATATCTGGAACACATATCTCTGGTGATGGAGATTGAGCAGAACGATACCACCGACAAGGTCAATCTGATGACCCTCCATTCTGCCAAGGGGCTGGAGTTCGACACGGTCTTCCTTCCCGGCTGGGAGGAAGGACTGTTCCCCCACCAACGCTCGTTGGATGAAAGTGGCATATCGGGTTTGGAAGAAGAGCGCCGCCTGGCCTATGTCGGCATTACCCGGGCCAAGAAGAACGCCCGCATCTCTTTTGCCTCCAACCGGCGCATTCATAATCTCTGGCAGAGCTCAATCCCTTCACGCTTTGTGGATGAACTGCCAAAAGACCACGTGGAAGTTATCCAGGGCGACACGAGCTTTGGTAATTATGCCGAATTTGGCCAAAGCCGCTTCGACCATGAGTTCACGCAAAGCAATTATGGCGGTCCCGGCTGGCAACGCGCCCAGGCCAATGCCCGCGCTGGCGCCATGAAGACCAGAGCACCCAACATCGAAGCGCACGCGAAACTTATCGCAACATCTGATCCGGCGGCATCATCCTACGAAGCAGGGAAGCGTGTGTTTCATCAAAAATTTGGTTATGGCCTCGTCGCCGAAATTGATGGCAACAAACTCACCGTCGACTTTGAACATTCGGGCCGCAAGAAAGTGATCGACACCTTTGTGGAGCGTCATGATTAATCCCGCTCCCGGTAGGACCAATATATGACAACCACATGGAAACTCTCTTTCTCCGTACCTTTGGCGGCAGCAGAGATGTTTGCAGACACGCTTCGCGATGCGTTTGACCCTGAATGCCAGGCTGTCGCAACTGCTGAAATTGAGGAGCATGTCACCTGGTCGGTTGAGGCCTACTACGAACTCAGACCCGAACGCGCTCACATGGAAAAGCTTTTGTCGTGCCCATCGGCTGAAAGTGGGTACACCATCAACGACCTCCAGATTGAGGCATTGCCCGAAATTAACTGGGTTGCCAAATCCCTTGAGGGCCTCGCCCCCATCGAAACCGATCGCTTTTTCGTTCACGGCACCCATGATGCAGAAAACTTACCCGCTGCAAAAATTCCTCTCCTTGTTGATGCGGGAGAAGCCTTTGGCACCGGCCATCACGGCACCACACTCGGCTGCCTTCGGTTCATTGAGCGCGAATGCCGTCGACGGCGCCCTCAAAATGCTCTCGATCTTGGGTGTGGTACGGGCGTCCTGGCCATTGCCATTGCTAAACTCACCCGTCGCGTTGTCACAGCCAGCGACATTGATCCCATCGCCACACGGGTAACGGGCGAAAACGCGCGTGCGAACGGTACCCACCCTTTCATCAAGGCGATCACAGCCGCTGGTTTCGGACATCCTGAACTGGCAGCGCGGGGGCCCTATGATTTGATTGTTGCCAATATTCTGGCCGGACCGCTGGCAGGGTTAGCTCCAGATGTCGCACAACATCTGGCTCCCGGCGGAACGCTCATCCTGTCAGGCATCCTCGCTGAACAGGAACAGATGGTGACAAGCGCCTATCGCGCCCAGGGCCTCTTTCTGGTCGAGCGACTACCACTGGATGAATGGGTGACCCTGCGCCTTGCGGGATGACATGCATCCAAAACCTGCGACAATGCAAAATACGTATACGTCCCTGATAAGGTAACTCCATGTTCCAGACCTATGATGATGTAGCAGACCCCACCTTGGGGCCTGAACGCGCTGAAAAACTTCGGGCAGAACTCCGCACGCGCGGTCTGGACGGGTTCATTATCCCCCGCAGCGACGAGCATCAGGGCGAGTACGTGCCGCCCCACGCCGAGCGCCTGCGCTGGCTTACCGGCTTTTCCGGATCGGCGGGCCTTGCCATCGTCCTTCTCGACAAAGCCGCCATCTTCATCGACGGGCGCTACACGCTACAGGTGCGCTATCAGGTCGACATCAATGTCTTTGAACCGCAATCCCTCATGGATATGCCTCCAGCACAATGGGTGGAGGAGAACCTGCCCCGCGGAACAAAACTTGCCTACGACCCCTGGCTTCATACCGTCGAGGGGGTGGAACGTCTGCGCAAAGCAGCCCAAAAAGCAGGTGCCACACTCGTCGCTGTCGAGGACAATTTGGTAGATACCGTCTGGAGCGATCAGCCAGAAAAACCCAAAGCGCCAATCCAGCCACATCCTTTGGAATTCGCAGGCGAACCCGCAGCCGACAAGCTGAAGCGCATCACCAACCAGCTACAATCCTCTGATGCGAACGCCGCCATTATCACCATGCCCGATAGCATCGCATGGCTTTTCAACATTCGCGGCGGCGACGTCTCTCATTCGCCCCTCCCTCTTTCCTTCGCCATTGTCTACGAAGAAGGCCGCGCGGAACTCTTTGTCGACGAAGATAAAATTCCGCCGGAAACACGCAGCCACCTAGGCAATGTCGTGACCCTTCTAACACCGAGCGATCTCGGGCCAACCCTCGACAAGCTGGGTACGGGGAAACGGGAAATCCGCATCGATCCCACCACCTGTGCAACATGGATACACGACCGGTTGGCCAAAGCTGGTGCTGTGATAAAACGCGGCGACGACCTCTGCGAACTTCCAAAGGCACGGAAAAACGATGCTGAGATAGCCGGAACCCGCGCCGCACACATTCGAGACGGACAGGCACTCAGCCGATTTCTCGCCTGGCTTGCCCGAGAAACGCCGGGCGGAAAAGTAACGGAAATGTCCGCCGCCATACAGCTGGAATCTTTTCGTGAAGAAACCGGCATGCTGAAAGAAATCAGCTTCGACACAATTTCAGGCTCCGGCCCCAATGGCGCCATCGTGCACTACCGGGTAACGACGGACACGGACCGCACCCTGGGGGAGGGCGAACTCTTTCTCGTCGACTCCGGCGCGCAATATCTAGATGGCACCACAGACGTGACCCGTACGATTGCCATTGGCACACCAAGCCAGGAGATGAAAGATTGTTTCACCCGCGTCCTCAAAGGCCACATTTCTCTTGCCTCAGCCCGTTTCCCCAAAGGAACAAGCGGCGCACAGTTGGACGCTCTCGCCCGCATGGCACTGTGGCAGGCCGGTCTCGATTTTGATCACGGAACAGGTCACGGTGTGGGCTCATATCTGTCGGTTCATGAAGGACCCCAACGCATTTCCAAAACCGGGCATGTGCCGCTGGATGCCGGCATGATCGTGTCCAACGAACCCGGCTACTACAAAACAGACGCTTTCGGCATCCGCATCGAAAACCTGCTGGTTGTTTTGTCCCCTGCCCCCATAAAGGGTGGGGAACGAGAAATGATGGGCTTTGAAACCATAACGCTGGCCCCCATCGACCTGAGCCTTGTGGAAGCGAGCCTCCTCACAGCCGATGAAAAAACCTGGCTCAATGCCTACCACGCGCGCGTTGCGGAGCTTGTTGGACCTGCCTTATCGGCTGCCGAAAAGGAATGGTTAGAGAAGGCAACCCGCGCCATCTAAAGCGCAAGCCCTCATCTATCTCCGATAAGGACCAGCCACTCATCTTCCGTGAGAGTTTGAACGCCAAGCTCTGCAGCCTTTTTGAGCTTGGACCCAGCACCTGGCGCCGCGACAAGAATGTCCGTCTTTTTGGAAACAGAGCCAGACACTTTCGCCCCCAGCCCTTCGGCACGTGTTTTGGCCTCTGCCCGGGTCATTCGCTCAAGGGCGCCCGTAAACACCACCGTCTTGCCTGAAACGGGAGAGCCTGTGTCCTGCATCTTCAAAGGTGTGGGCCGAACCCCCGCGTCTGCCAGCGCAACAACTGCCTCGCGATTGTGGGGTTCCTGGAAAAAATCCACTAATGCGTCGGCCACGGCCGCCCCAATCCCGTCAAGAGCAATCAGATCCTGATAGGTCTCGCTTTCCGGCCCGGTCATCATTTCCATCGCCTGAAGAAACCCGTCCAGGTCGTGATAAGTCCGCGCCAACACGCCCGCCGTGGTTCCCCCAATGTGGCGGATACCCAAGCCGAATAGCAGCCGATCAAACGAAACTGTTTTCCGTTCCCTGATCGCCTCAAACAAGTTGGTGACTGAGGTGCTCCCCCACCCTTCCCGGTCTTTGAGCTTTTTGAAACTTTTCCCATCGCGGGTTTCAAGAGTGAAAATATCAGCCGGACCTTCGATCAATCCGTCTTTGAAGAAGGCCTCGACCTGCTTAGCCCCCAAACCCTCAATATCCAGTGCATTGCGGGAAACAAAATGCTTCAGACGCTCCACCCGTTGCGCAGGGCAAATCAGCCCCCCCGTACATCGGCGGATCACATCCACCTTCCCGGTCTTCTCATTCACATCGCGCACGGCGTGACTACCACACTCCGGACACACTGTCGGAAAAGCGAAAGGCTTCGTATCGGCAGGTCGTTTTTCCAGCACAACACTCACGATCTGCGGGATGACGTCGCCCGCGCGCTGCACAACCACCGTGTCACCAATACGCACACCCTTGCGGGCCAGTTCATCTTCATTGTGCAGCGTTGCGTTGGAGACAACCACGCCACCAACTGTCACCGGGACAAGGCGCGCCACCGGAGTGAGGGCGCCGGTGCGTCCCACCTGAATATCAATCCCCTCAAGTATTGTTGTCGCCTGTTCTGCGGGAAACTTGTGCGCAATCGCCCAGCGGGGGCTGCGCGAGACAAATCCTAGCCGCCCCTGCCAGTCAAGACGGTCTACCTTGTAAACGACCCCATCAATGTCATAACCAAGCGTTGCCCGTTGCTCCTCAATATCTCTGTAAGTGCCAAGCAAATTCTCGGTTGTCACACATCTCTTCATCAGGGGATTAGTCGCAACGCCCCAACGCTCAAATGCAGCAACCGTATCAAGCTGGGTGTCGGCGGGGAGTGTGCTCACATCTCCCCAGGCATAGGCAAAAAACCTCAATGGACGCGCAGCCGTAATACGAGAGTCTAGTTGGCGCAGGGACCCAGCGGCCGCATTTCTCGGATTGGCAAACGGGTCCTTTCCCTCTTTCACCTGCCGTACGTTCAGGCTCTCAAAATCCACATGGCTCATATAGATCTCGCCGCGGATCTCAATCACGTCAGGCACATCCCCACCGTCCAAAACAAGAGGAACATCCCGGACGGTTCGAATATTGGCAGTCACATCCTCTCCAACCCGCCCATCTCCCCGGGTCGCAGCCTGAACAAGAACGCCCTTCTCATAGCGAATGGAAGCGGACAGCCCATCAATTTTTGGCTCGGCAGTTATCGCTAGCTCATCATCCTCCGACAGCTTCAGAAAACGTCGGATGCGCTGGCAAAAATAAACCACATCTTCATCTGAAAACGCGTTGCCAAGCGACAACATCGCAACCCGGTGTTCAATTTTGTCGAACCGTTCTGACGCCACCGAACCAACACGAAACGAAGGACTGTCCGCCCGAACAAGGTCAGGAAAGCGCGCTTCAATAGTGGCATTGCGCGCCCGCAAAGCGTCGTAATTTGCATCGCTAATCGTAGGGGCATCATCACCGTGATAGCGCTTGTCATGACTAAAGATTTCTTCAGCCAAGCGCGCGAGCTCTTCCACAGCCTGCGCTTCCGACAAGTCCTCAATCGGCTTCAGATCCAATTTGTTCGCCATCAGCGTGAACCGTTAATCAGCTGATCTGCGGCGGCTCTTGCCGCATCCGTCACCTGTTCTCCCGCCAACATGCGCGCAATCTCTTCACGCCGCTCTTCCTGACCAAGAACAGCCACGCGGGTCACCATCGGTGCAGATTTAGACCGGCTACCATTCGACCCTTTGCTGATCAGAAAATGGCAACCAGCGCGCGCAGCAACCTGAGGCGAATGTGTTACGACCAAAACCTGCAAACGCTGGGAAAGCTCAGCAAGCCTCTTACCAACCGCCTCCGCAACAGCCCCGCCAACTCCCGCATCAACCTCATCAAAGATGAGCGTGGAGGCAGACCCGGCAGCGGCCAGAGAGACCTTGAGCGCAAGCACAAATCGCGATAGCTCTCCCCCCGATGCGATTTTGGCCAATGGCCCCATCGGCGCACCCGGGTTTGTGGAAATAAGAAATGCAACCTTATCGATCCCGTCAGGCCCACCGCGATCCAGTTCGATTTGCGTAACCTGGGTTCGGAACGTCGCCTTGTCGAGCTTGAGCGGCTTCAATTCGCGCGCCACGGCTTTATCAAGACGCAGCGCGGCCTTGGATCGCGCATCGGAAAGCGCCCCTGCGGCGACGGCATAAGCCGTTTCAGCTTCACCAAGCGCCTGCGTCAGTTCGCGAGTGCGCCCTTCTCCCGCCGTAATCCCTTCAAGGTCGGAACGCATTTGCTCTCTCAACCCATGTAATCCATCAACAGTCACACTGTATTTTCGAGCCGCTGCCCGAAGAGCAAAGAGACGGGTTTCCGAGGATTCCAGCTCCACAGGGTTAAACTCAATCGATCTGGCAGCATCAGCCAACTGTCCGCGCGCGTCAGCGGCTTCATTTAACGTACGGTCGAGTGCCGCAATGACCCCATCGAGCCGACCGGCAGCTTGGTCTTTTGTCCGTTCCAAACGCCTCAGCGCTAGATTAATCCGGGCCTCAAGTCCTTTGTCTCCCGCCAGCGCTCGTTCTGCGTCGGCAATGTCCCCGGCAATTTTTTCGGAGTGCATCATGAGCGTACGTTCTTGCGCTAACCGCTCTTCTTCCCCTTCTTCCGGCGACAATTCATCGAGTTCTGCCACTGCATGGGAGAGAAATTCCTGATCTGCAGCTGCCTTCGCAAGCGCGGCCTTGTGAGTCTCCAAAGCAACACGTGTTTCGACAACCGATGTCCAGCAAGTGCGAACCGTCTTCAACAGATGTTCAAAAGCACCGTACGCATCCAACAGCGCGCGATGTCCGGCATCATCCAGAAGGCCGCGCTCATCATGCTGGCCATGTATCTCGATCAGTGTGTCTCCAACCCGTCGCAGCAATCCAACGCTGACAGGCTGATCGTTGATAAAGGCGCGGGTCTTCCCGTCTTTCGTCTGCACCCGTCGCAGAATGATGCCCTCTTCCGCGGCGATTTCGTTTTCAGAGAGGAGATCAAAAGCGGGATGGCCGGGCTCCAGATCAAATACCGCCGTGACCGATCCTTTGTCGGACCCGTGCGCAACCAGTCCCCCATCAGCACGCCCGCCCATAGCAAGGCCGAGTGCATCAAGCAGAATAGACTTACCCGCCCCCGTCTCGCCAGTCAGCGTACAAAGGTGCGGATCGAAATTGAGGTCCAATTGGTCGATAAGAACAATGTCCCGGATCGACAGGGCTGCAAGCATGTACGCTCCTAGAAGACTGAGTTCCACGCCTTGCTGATCCAGGAATCCTGATTCTCGTCTGGCTTCAAGTCGTTACCTGCCAGAAGGTCGTAGCTATCTTGGTACCAGCTGCTGCCAGGAAAATTATAGCCAAGAATGGCGGCCGACGTTTGCGCTTCAGTCACAATACCAAGCGACAGATAGGCCTCTGTCAGTCGATGGAGAGCTTCGGGCACATGTGTCGTTGTTTGATAACTGATGATCACCGCCCGAAACCGGTTCACCGCAGCAACATAGGAGTGCTGGTAGAGATAATAGCGCCCAATCTCCATCTCCTTGCCAGCCAGATGGTCAATGGTGAGATCAATCTTCAACCGCGCATCACGGGCATACTCTGTATTGGGAAACCGGCGCACAACTTCCGCCAAAGTCGCCAGCGCATTCTGCGTCATTTTCTGATCGCGACCGACATCCGAAATTTGCTCGTAAAAGCTGACGCCCATTAGGTAATAAGCGTAGGCAGCATCTTTGTTGCCAGGATGAAGCGCCAAAAACCGCTGCGCTGCCAAAATCGATGAATCGTATTCATTCGTTTCATAATAACAATACGACGCCATCAGCATGGACCGTCGGGCCCACTGCGAATAAGGATGCTGACGTTCAACCTCATCAAATTCCGCCGCGGCCTGGCGAAACCTCCCCTCATTCAGTAAATCCAGCGCTTTAGTATAAATTTGCTCGACCGGGCGTTCCTCATAGGCAATTTCAGCATCATCATTGGATGAGCATGCACCAAGAACAAGAGTTGCACCAAGAACGACAATAGCCGCCATCCGTCGTCTGCTTCTCCGAACCACTATACCACCTGCTCTATTGCTCATACCCGCCGCTCCTGAACGCACAATCCACCGGTGTCCCCTCTCGAGGTCCACGTTCGGTGCCCACAATGACGGCTACTATATCAACCCTCAAGGCTTCGCCATAGCTCCCGCAGGTCAAAACCAAACAAAAACCGGTCCCACAAGCCTGCGGAACCGGTCAAATTGGAGAGAGTCGGGTCTTTCGACCTCAAACCGCCAACATCAGTCGGCAGATATCGCGATACGAGACATGTCTGGCTTTGCCACCTCATGGCGCAATGTCACATATTCCCAAGCGGTCTGATCCGCGAAAAGCGCGTGGAGCATCTGATTGTTAAACGCGTGTCCCGCCCGGTTTGCCCGGTAGCATCCCAGAATAGGAGCTCCAGCAAGTGACAAATCGCCAATCGCATCCAAAATTTTGTGACGAACAAATTCATCGGGTGCCCGAAGACCGCCCTCATTCATCACCTTATCGCCGTCCAGAACAACCGCATTATCGAGCGATGCACCATGTGCAAGGCCTAACGAGCGCAGTTTTTCGTAGTCTTCGAGAAAACCAAACGTCCTGGCATTAGAAACATCACCCCGAAAACTTTCCGGAGAGACATCAACACCCAATTCCTGCCGTCCGATGATCGGATTGTCGAAGTCGATGGAAAATTCAACCCGCAAACCATCATCATGGGGGCTCAATTCAGCATTTTTTGCCCCGTCTTCGATAGCAATCGAACGGGTCAACCGAATGAAGCGACGGGGCGCCGCCAATTCACTCAACCCAGCCTGATCAAGGGCAGCAACAAACGCGTCCGAACTGCCATCCATCACAGGCACTTCCTGCGCATCAATTTCGATCAACAAATTGTCGATCCTAAGCGCGGAAATCGCCGCCATAATGTGTTCAATGGTCCCAATCGTGGTACCGGCAGCGTTACCGATCACTGTACACATGGTGGTGTCGCAGACCGTATTGTATAGGGCAGGAACATCCGTAACTTCGGTATCATCGGTAGCGAGGTCCGTCCGGCGGAAAACAATCCCGCTGTCAGCCTCAGCCGCCTTCAATACGAGATGCACCATTGTGCCTTTGTGAAGGCTGATGCCGCTCAGTTCGACCGATGTAGAAATAGTTGTTTGGCGGATAACATTTGGGCCAAGGGGCTCAGTTCTATTCGCCTGCGCCAGCCTCAACGTCGCCAACCCCTGTCCAGACAAGGTCGCGCCGCCCTCAGCAGCCAGCAGACCATTTGTTACCTTTTCATGGTCAGTCTTCCGCACTGTCCGTCCCCTTAAATCTGCCCTCAAAAATGCCGACTGACATTTTGAGCTAGCACTTCAGCGCCAAATAACATGACACTCAGTTACACCACTTTACTGCTGAGTTGGCTTCTCCCCCGAAGCCGTCCCCATCTTCGATCAACACGCTCACCCGGTCTCACACACTCAACGGCCAAGGCATTGAACCAACTCTCTTCTAGCAAGAGATGCGAGTCCGTCTCAAATAACTCTTTCTTACAGTTTGTTACATCCAAATATGCGCGTAACGCATTGATTAAAATGGCAAAAGCCCGGCGGGAACCGCCGGGCTTTCAATTCACAAGAATATGAAACAGGTTTAGTTCGCCTGTCGTCGCAAGAAAGTCGGGATTTCCAGCTGATCTTCCTCAAAAGAGGATGCAACCATTCCGTCATCCGGTTGCGCCGTTGTCGGTGCATCCACTCCCTGCGCCCTCTCATGGGTGGAGGCTCTTTCCTCTTGAACAGATGGCTGGACAGAGGGGTCGGCAACAAGTCGCTCCTCACGGGGACTTGCAGGGGATGCTGGTTGAATGGCATCACGTGGCACCACGCTTTCCCTCAATACCCCTTCTGTTGACGCTTGGCGTTTACCACGCCCGGTCAGCCGTTCGAAAAGAGACGGTCCGCGTTTCGGAGGCATAGGGCGAGCGATGGGTCCGGGCTTCGCACCAAGGAACGGTTGCAGATCACCTTGCCGCCCCTCGACCCGGTCCAGTCCAGCTGGAATGAAAGGCCGATTGGGCTGGTCATCAGCTGGCGTCGAACTTGGTTCAGGTTCCGCCTTGTGAATGATCACTTCGGCTTCATACTCCCGTGGATCGAAATCCGCAGGCAGCGGTGCATCGAATGCAAGTTCAGTTTCCACTTCAGGCGCTGTCGCCTCTGGCTCAGCAGTCGCAACGGACATCTGCACCTCGGTTGCGCCAGTCTGTTGCTCGTTTTCAGGAGCCGGTATGGATGCCTCTCCGGAGACCCGGCGACCAGGACGCAACAACGTAACTTTCTCAGTCTCAGGGTGTGGCTCAACGCCTTCCATAATATCAATACCCGTTGCCACAACGGAGACGCGCATCCGGCCGTCAAGCGATGAGTCGAACGTAGACCCAACGATAATATTGGCGTCTGGATCAACCTCTGAGCGAATGCGATTTGCCGCTTCATCCACTTCATACAAAGTCAGGTCCATACCGCCGGTGATATTGATGAGAACGCCGCGCGCGCCTTTCATCGATACTTCGTCAAGCAGTGGATTGGAAATTGCGGCCTCAGCAGCATCAATCGCGCGTTTCTCGCCTTCTGCTTCACCCGTTCCCATCATTGCCTTGCCCATCTCGTTCATCACCGTGCGCACGTCCGCAAAGTCGAGATTGATGAGACCAGGCTTCACCATAAGGTCGGTAATCCCTGCCACACCAGAATGTAGAACTTCGTCCGCCATTGAGAAGGCTTCGGCAAACGTCGTGCGTTCATTGGCAATACGAAACAAGTTCTGGTTGGGGATGATAATCAGCGTATCTACGTACTGGGATAACTCCCGGATACCTTCTTCCGCAATCCGCGCACGTCGAGAACCTTCGAACTGGAATGGCTTGGTCACCACGCCAACGGTGAGAATACCGCGTTCACGAGCAGTCCGTGCAATAACCGGCGCACCACCTGTCCCCGTGCCCCCGCCCATGCCCGCAGTAATGAAGACCATGTGACTGTCTTCCAGGCTTTCAGAAATTTCCGCCAGCGCCTCTTCAGCCGCCGCACAACCAACTTCTGGGCGCGAACCTGCACCCAAACCTTGGGTAATGGCTTCGCCAAGCTGGATGCGCCGTTCTGCCGACGACATCGAAAGCGATTGCGCATCGGTATTTGCGACCACGAACTCAACACCTTCGAGGCCGGAATCGATCATATTGTTGACCGCATTACCCCCAGCGCCACCGACGCCAAAAACGGTAATACGGGGTTTCAGTTCAGACAATTGTGGAACCGTCAGATTGATGCTCATGTAAGCCTCCTAGAAGCAAATCGTGGGTCTCGTATCGAGGTCGAAAAAAGCAGGCTTATTCCTGGCCTACTTCCGTGGAGCAGAATGCTCCGGTTTGCGCGTCGGTTAATTGCCACATCTCCCGACACTTAGATGATCGACCTCGCCGTAAAGTCGGCTTAGACAGCAAATCGCATACTTGTTTGCTACCAACCCGATCATCAAAAATTTTCCTTTAGCCAACGGCCAATACGCCATAGTCGTCCGCCATTTTCAGGGCCGTCCATAACTGGGTCCGCGCTAATGGTGTGCGGCGCCAGCTGTGAATAAGAAATAAGACCCGCGGCGGCTGAAAAAGCCGGCCCCTCGGTTGCCTCTGCCAGGCCCATATAGCGCACCGGCTGGCCACTGCGGACCTGTTTGTTGAGAATGCGCGCGGTGTGTTCGCGTGCGCCACTCAGTTGCGCCGCACCTCCGGTCAACACCACCCGCTGCCCTGCCACCCGGTCAAAACCACTTTTGGCCAACCGGTCGCGGATCAGTTCCAATGTCTCTTCCAGACGGGGCTGGATGATACCGGTCAAAATGGAACGAGGAATATGATTGGCCGAGTTTCGGTCGTTCTCACCGACCTGCGGCACATCAATCATTTCCCGCTCATCAGAGGGGCTCGCAAGTGCTGAGCCGTAGAGTGTTTTCATCCGCTCCGCATCTGCAATCGGCGTCGAGAGGCCTCGGGCAATATCATTCGTAATATGTTGCCCACCAACAGGAACCGTATCGCAATACACCATCTGGCCTTCAAAGAAGACAGCCAGAGAGGTCGTGCCACCTCCCATATCGATGAGCGTGACGCCCAGATCCATTTCATCTTCAACAAGGGCGGCCAGACCGCTGGCATAGGGTGCCACAACCAAACCGGCAACATTCAGATGGCACCGTTGGACACACAATTCGAGATTGCGAACCGGCCCATGCTGAACACTCACCATGTGAAGCTCAACGCCGGCTTTCTCACCAAACATGCCGCGGGGATCACGAATACCTCGGTTCCCGTCAACGGAGTAATTGATCGGGATCGCATGCAAAACATCCCGCCCTTCGGGCATGTATTTGCTTTGGCCATAGGCCACCAAACGCGACAGATCCTCGTCCAGAACTTCACGAGAGGGAATAGGCGCCTGCACACCGACCGACTGGCTTTTGGGCGCACCGCAGGAAACCGTTACCAGCACGTCGCGCACAGTCGTGCCAGCCATCCGTTCGGCGGCATCCACAGCAACGCGAATGGCCTCCTCGGCCGCATCCATGTCGACAATCGCCCCGGCACGAACGCCGCGCGATACTTGATGGCCAATACCGATTACGCGCATCGGGGCCAGACCGTTCGCGAGTTTCCCCGGCTCAATTTTGGCAATAAAGCAAACAATTTTGCTCGAGCCCACATCAAGAGCCGCGATCACACCCGGACGTCCTGCGTTGACCGGCTTTCCTTGCAATCCTTTTGCGCTAAGCCCCATGTTCATGTGTCATCCCCCCTCTGGGCACGACGTTCCCACTCCAGGGTCGCGGCATCCCGTCGCCGGGCAGCGTCCGGGCTCAACCGAACGGTAAACCGATCGGGAAGACGCATATCAATTGCTTCAATATCGCGCGCCAGAAGACGATGCGTCTCATCAATCGCCAAAAGGTCGGTAAGTGCTGCGTCGTAACCCGTCTCCGGCAGCAGCACATCAACGCCATTTTCAAGTCGAAGATTCCAGCGCCGGTTGCCAACGCGTACATAAGCCCGCACACGCGCCTTCAATTCAGGCCAATTTGCTACGAGACTTGTAAAATCTGCGGCCTCTCGCGCGGCACCATGGCCGACAACAAAAGGCAGGTGGCCATATGCATCAACGTCAGACTCGGTGATGGGCC
>CAZFHW010000031.1:0-6956 GCA_964518885.1 uncultured Parvibaculum sp.
GCGCCCTTAGCGACGGTTTCTTCAAAGGGGTAAAGATTGACGGCCAGCAGATCGATGGGGCCGATGTCATATTCCTTCATCGAGGCGACGTGACCGGCATCGTCCCGGACCGCCAACAGGCCTCCGTGCACCATGGGATGCAAAGTTTTCACCCGACCGTCCATCATTTCGGGGAATTGGGTGATGTCAGCAACATCGCGCACCGGCAGGCCGGCGGCCGCAATTGCCTTGGAAGTACCGCCGGTGGAGATTAACTCTACGCCCGCATCATGAAGCGCCCGGGCAAACTCAATGAGCCCCGTTTTGTCAGAGACAGAAAGAAGGGCGCGGGTAACGGGCTGGATGTCGGCGGGCATCGGTTGATCCTGAAGCTGGTGGTGGAGACGTGTCCGCGCCGGATAGCACGAAATGAGGCGCCCGAAAAGAGAAGCTCGGCAAAATCGGCCCGTTTGGCGTATTTCCGGGAACTCTAGAGGGGCTTGGAGGCATCTGCCCCACTGGAGGCGGGGGCCTCAGGCAGCGGTTCCAACGTGTCTTCCAGATCAAGACGTTCAGGTTCTTCGGTTTCGCCTTTTCCGGCATTGCGGCTGGAAAGCCGCCGCCAGGCCCAGTGGATCTTGGCTTCATCCCGAAAAATGGAGCCGGACACCACAATCTGTTCACTCCGTCGGGCGCGGTCGGATGATCCCAGATAGACGCTTTCTTCCAGGGCAATGGTGCATTCGCCACTTTCGGCACGGGCGCGGAACTGCCAGCCATCGCCATTGGGCAGCAGCACCAGAACATTAGAGCCGTCATGGGCGAGAGAGGCGCGCGCCTCTGGGTGGAGATGGAACCGCACGGCATAGGTATCTGAGTTGTCTTCTTCGCCTTCTGATTTTCTCGTCTCTGGGGCTTTGAAGGGAATGAGCAGTCGGGAGCGCTCCTCTTTAACCCGGGTCAGACTGTCTTCGCCCCGGAGGTTTTCTCCGCCCTTGCCCAGAAACAGCCGTCGGCGATGATGGATGCCGAAGAGTTTTTTGTAGCCGTCATGGGCGGCGTCCAGCCAGATGCCTTCTTCGCTTTCATTGCGTCTGCTTTCCACATGTGAGGGGCCCTCCATCAGTCGGGAGCCGAGCAGGATGCGCGACAGGGCACCTTGGGTGAACCGGGCTGATGAGGTGTCGTTCACTACAAGCGTGGAATGGGCGGCGGTGGCGCGGCTGGCGGCGTGCCAGTCGGCTCCGAGTATTCGGGTTGCCCCACAATTGACGACCAGCCGGCAGCGTCCGACGCTCATTTCAAATGACAGACAACCGGCGTGGGCAGAATGCGAATAGGCGCCCGGTGGGGGCGGCCCTGTGTCCACCAGAACATAGGTTGGACCCGCCGCCATGCGTTGATAGCCTGAGTGCGGTGCAAAGCCGAAAGGTTTGCCTTTGGTGTCGTCTTCTGCGAGGGCGGCGCTCACAGCCCCATCGGGTCCTTCGTCGGCGCCGTTAAAGAGCGCCAGTTTGTCGTCGCCGTGGCGGAAGAAGCGCAACATCGGCATCATCCGGTCAACGGCGTTGCGGATGGGTTTGGGCACGCCGTGACCTTGGGCGACAAGGGCGTCACGAAGGGAAATCAAATCCAGCAGGATGGAAAGTTGTGCTGCCGGATTGCGGCTGATGTGCCCGCCGTCGGGCAGGATTTGGGCTGCCAGCTCTTTGCCAACCAGCTCAAGGCCCCGGCGCAGACGTCGGGCGCCCTCTGACAGGCAGAGGCCAGAAAAGGCGAGGCCAATGGCAGCGGTCAGGCGAGGCTCTCCGGCGGGGGCACGGGCGATGGTGCGGGACAGGTGGCGGGCCTGGCGGGCCATGTTGCGGAGCAGGGTCGAGCGATAGATGAGGTCGGACTCTTCCATAAACAGCGCGCCGTTGGAGGCCCAGGATGTGAGCCGGCGGCCGATGACATGGGGGCGCCAGCCAACGTCATGCCATTGGCCGGACGTTTCGATCCAGCTTTTCACAAGGCCGCGGGCATGGGCGCGCGCCGCATTGCCCCCCGCCCCTGAAAAATGCCGTGCCCAGGAAAACCCATGTAGCTCTTCCGCCCAGGTTTCACTCGGCGCTTCAACGAGAAAGGGGGACAGACCGCCTGTGCGAACTTGGCCGCCGGGCAGATCGTACCGGCCCTGGAACAGGGCGTCGGCTTTGTCGACGCGGCCGGGCCGCAAGTCTTTAGGGTAGTAGACCATTGTGTCGGGCATGGGGCCGTGCAGGGTCTGTCGATAGACCCAGGTGCTGTAGAAGGCGGCAAGCCCCAGATCAACGGACCGGCGGGAGGCGGCCGCAGCCAGGTGGCCTATGTGATTTCCGGGATTGAGAATGTGTCGTTCTTGACGACGCAGTTGGGCGGGAGCGGCGTTTTGTGTCTCAGTCATGTGGCCCCCGTTTATTGTGCGTGTGGCTTACGGCTGCCCACGAAGTGTTGTGATGTTCTCGCCATAAGCTGAAGGTCCACCCTTGAAGGTTGCGGTGCCTGCGACAAGGACTGTGGCGCCCGCAGAGATGACGCGGGGTGCCGTGTCGAAATTCACCCCCCCGTCTACCTCAAGTTCGATGTCTTTTCCGGTTTCATCAATCCGCTTACGGATTTCTTCGATCTTCTTCAGCTGGCTCTCAATGAAGGATTGGCCACCAAACCCCGGATTGACACTCATTACCAGGATCAGATCGAGATCTTCCAGGACGGCATCAAGAATGTTGATGGGTGTTGCCGGGTTGAGCGACAGGCCTGCCTTCAGACCGCGCGCCTTGATCATCTGTATGGTGCGATGCATGTGCGCACCGGCTTCTGGATGAAAGGTGATGATGTCAGCACCGGCATCGGCGAAGGCGTCCACATAAGGATCCACCGGTGCGATCATCAGATGTACGTCGAAGGGACGATCCGAATGGGGCTTCAACGCCTTCACGACATCAGGGCCGATGGTGATGTTGGGGACAAAGTGCCCGTCCATCACATCAATATGGATGTAGTCTGCGCCCGCCTCCGAAATTGCACGCACTTCCTCGCCCAGTCGCGCAAAATCCGCGGACAGGATGGAGGGGGAAATTTTTATACTGTGAGCCATGGTGAATAATGCTTATCAGGTCGGTTTCGGGCACGCAACGGAGGGGGGCTGTTCTCTTGAGGCTGGTTTGGACGGGTTAGCCTGTTCGCTTCAGCCGGGCGGCGTAAAAACCGTCCATGCCACCTCTTTCCCCCAAGTGACAGGGAAGGGTCCGCAGGTCGCCATTGGCGGTGAGACACTGGCTCAGGCCGCCGATCTCCTCGGCGGTGATGGGGAGACGCTCGAAGTCCGGGTTATTTTTCAGAAAAAGGGCTATCTGGGCAGGCCCTTCAAGGGGTTCCAGCGAGCAGGTGCAATAAACCAGGGTGCCGCCGACTTCCAACCACGTCGCGGCACGTGCAAGAAGTCGTGCCTGCAGGCCAGCGAGTGCCGCGACCTCGTCCTGCGATTTGTGGTGCAAAACATCTGGATGGCGCCGGGCCGTTCCGGTTGCAGAGCAGGGCGCGTCGAGCAGGATTTTCCGCCATTGGCGTGCTGGCTGCCAGTCGGTGAGGTCGGCCTTCACAATCTGGGCTGAGAGACCAGTACGCTTGAGATTGTCCCGAAGCCGTTCCAACCGGCCACCGGCCCGGTCGACGGCGGTGACGTCTGCGCCTGCGGCGGCAAGGGCCAGGGTCTTACCACCGGGCGCTGCGCACAGGTCAAGAACCTCTTCACCAGAAGTGATGTCCAACAGTTTGGTTGGGAGAGCGGCGGCGGTGTCTTGTACCCACCATGCCCCTTCTTCAAAACCGGCAAGATCGGCAATCCGCCCAGCGTGGGAAAGTCGGATTGAGCCAGTTGGTAAGAGGTCGCCTTTCAGCTTTTCCGCCCAGACTTTAGGGTCCTCCCGCACGGACAGATCGAGGGGAGGTTCGGCCAGGTGGGCCTCGGCGATGGCGGTGGCGGTCTCCTCCCCATAGGCGCGTGACCAACTATCCCAAGCCCAGACGGGGGTGTTGAGGCGGGCGGCGTTCTGGCGTTTCACGAGCTCGGCGCCGTCGCGTGTCAGGCGACGCAACACAGCGTTGATGAGCCCCTGAAAAGGACGCGCCTGCCGGTTGGAGTTGGCCAGTTCTACCGCGCAATTGACGGCAGCGTGGGGGGCAGAACCCAAAAACAGAAGTTCTGCTGCGCCAATGCGCAAAAGGTTTCGGGCAAAAGCGGCACGATCTGCCAAGGGTCGGTCAAGGAGCCCGGCAAGTAGATCGTCGATCTGTCCCAGACGGCGCAGGACCAGCGTGGCGATAGCGCGCGCGAATGCTCGGTCGCTTGGGTGGTTGGCCAGGCCTTTGACGGCGAGCTCCCGGGCCAGCGCATCGTCCAGAGTTTCGCCCTTTTCAAGGACGGAATGGAGGACTTGAGCTGCCGCGCGCCTTGCGCTTGTGCCATCTGGTTTTTGGGTCTTCGCCATATCTTTCCCGCGTTGTTGGGGCCGCTTAGATCACAGGTGCTTGGTTGAGGCCAGAGCAAAGTCGGGTTAGAGATAGGGTGTAGATCAGAGACGGCTGGTGCATTGAGATGGTGAGGAACAGATGGACGACGAGAGTTCCAGAGAAAGTGGCGGCAGAGCGGCTGACAAGACGTTGAGCGCTGCTGCTGCGCGGGCATTGGCGGAAGCGGATGAGCGGCGGGCCAAAGCTGCGGAGACCGAGGTTGTTCCGCGTCCTCGGGAATTGCTGGGGCGCGAAGGACCAGAACCCACCCGGTATGGTGACTGGGAACACAAAGGCATTATCAGCGATTTTTGAGCGTGCTGTACACGCAATTGCATTCATGACGTGTGTAAATCTGATAATGCCCTGTATGCGTGTTTGCGCGATCCCGCAACTCCGCCCGATCGGGGCTTTTCTTGGCGCCATTGGTTTGGTGCGGTGGGCCTATTGCCCAAGCTCCATCACCTGTTGATGGATAATTTTCCGTTCGCTAAAGGAGCCAGCTTCGAAAGTCTTAGGGTCGTCCATGGAATCGATCTTTTGCGCATGGCAGAGAATTTCTGTCCCCGCCCCATTTGCATCCCCTAAGGGAAGCAGCAGGTGCTCGCTTTCATAGTCGCCGCCTTCCTGAGCGGTGGATTGATAGCGGTTCACCATTGCAAGCGGTCCGCTTAGTATTCGTAAGCAACCGTTGATGGCTTCGGCTGCATCCGGTTTTTCCATGACGTCGGTGAGGCGAAGTCCTGTCAGGTCTGCCCCGACGGCGCGAACCAGTGCAGTGCCAAAAAAACGGAGCCGAAAATCATTGTCGGTGGTCGCAGCGTAGATCATGATATTGGGCAGGATTGATGGGATGTCGACCAGGTCAATATCGGTTGAACAGGGCAAGGGACGACCAATACGCAGGCTGTCCCAGTACGCATATAGTTTGCGCGCTCCCTCTGTCCGTATTTCCATCCCGGTTCCCCCAAAACCATTTGCTGGTGTTCTCATGCACCAATTCTTGGTCGAAATCTATGGTGAAAATAGTAAAGAGTTCGTATTGCTTTATATATAAAGTGAAACTATTAGTTCAAGACATGTTTTCCGCCAAAACCTGGAGAAATACCTTCAAAATTGTAAGAAGACTTCATGTTGGACGGTGTCTTTTTGTCTTCCAAACGCACCGCTCAGGTTCACCCGACACCCCCCTCAGCCATTCGGTGGCGCGAGAAGGGTGGAACCGGCGGAGAGCCTGCTTGTCGGGGTTACTGATTTTGCCGGTTCCTAATGAGGTCTTCGACCACGCCCGGATCGGCTAGCGTGGAAATGTCGCCAAGGTTTGAAAAGTCATTTTCTGCGATTTTGCGCAGGATACGGCGCATGATCTTACCCGACCGGGTTTTGGGAAGCCCGGGTGCCCATTGGATGAGGTCCGGGCTGGCGATCGGGCCAATTTCCTTGCGCACCCATTGCACGAGTTCTTTGCGTAGTGCGTCGCTGGTTGCTTCGTCTGCGTTCAACGTGACATAGGCGTAGATACCTTGGCCTTTGATGTCGTGGGGATATCCAACGACGGCGGCCTCGGCAACTTTTGGATGGGCGACCAACGCGCTTTCAACTTCCGCCGTGCCCATGCGGTGGCCGGACACGTTGAGCACGTCATCCACGCGGCCGGTGATCCAGTAGTAGCCATCTTCGTCGCGACGGCAGCCATCCCCGGTAAAATATTTCCCGGGGAATTGTGAAAAATAGGTACTGCCAAATCGTTCGTGGTCGCCATAGATGGACCGCATCTGACCGGGCCAGCTATCGGTGATGCACAGGTTGCCCTCTGCCACTCCTTCAAGCTCCTTGCCATCATTGTCCACAATCACTGGTTTCACGCCGAAGAAGGGGAGTGTTGCTGATCCGGGTTTGGTGGCCGTGGCACCCGGCAGGGGAGAAATAAGAATGCCGCCGGTTTCCGTCTGCCACCAAGTATCAACGATGGGGCAACGCTCATCCCCCACGACTTTATGATACCAGCGCCAGGCCTCCGGATTGATGGGTTCGCCAACGGAGCCTAAAAGACGAAGCGACGCGCGGCTTGTGGATTTGACGGGACCCTCTCCCTCGCGCATCAGCGAGCGGATGGCGGTGGGGGCGGTGTAGAAAATATTCACAGCGTGCTTGTCGCAGACCTGCCAGAACCGTGATGCGTCGGGATAGTTTGGTACGCCTTCGAACATGAGGGTCGTTGCGCCATTGGCGAGCGGACCATAGAGAATGTAGCTGTGTCCTGTGACCCAGCCCACATCCGCCGTGCACCAATAGATATCGCCGTCGTGATAGTCGAACACATATTGATGGGTGATGGCGGCATAGACCATGTAGCCGCCAGTCGTGTGCATTACGCCCTTGGGTTTTCCGGTTGATCCAGACGTATAAAGAATGAAGAGGGGGTCTTCCGCGTTCATCTCCTC
>CAZFHW010000031.1:7056-8140 GCA_964518885.1 uncultured Parvibaculum sp.
CGGGCACAGGCAAGCATTGCATAAGCGGCCTCGGGGATCATCGGCATATAGATGGTGACCCGATCCCCCTTCTTGACACCGCGGTCTTTCAACACGTTGGAAAATCGACAAACAGCCTCATGCAGTTCACGGTAGGTGATCTTCTTGTCGACGGTTGGCTCGTCCCCTTCCCAGATGATGGCGACTTGGTCGCCCCGGGTTTTCAGGTGTCGGTCGATGCAGTTGGCGCTGGCGTTGAGGGTTCCGTCTTCAAACCATTTAACGTGAAGATCTGATTTGTCGAACGATGTGTTTTTTATTTTTGTATACGGCTTGATCCAGTCCAGACGTTTACCTTGTTTCGCCCAGAAACCATCCGGATCTTCAATGCTCGCTGCGTACATTTTTTTGTAACCGGCTTCATCGACAAATGCCCGTACCGCCTGTTTTTTGCTCACAGGAAAGATTTCTGTTCCCGACATGTTCAGCCTCCCGATTGCGTATCTTGCCGCTCTGATTGTCGGCGCCATTTTTTTGCCACTATAGTGCGAACGTTGGTTGTTTGTGTCGGTTTTTCGCGGCACATTCTCTTGTCTGGGGACTGGGCTGAGTGGGGGTGTGTTGGGTGAGTGTTTTGGGGTTGCATGAGCGCCTGCTGTTTGGCATGGCGGCGCTGGCTTTGACGGTGACCGCTTGGTCGCCGACAGCAGGCGCGGTGACAGTTCGAAGTGATAAAGCGCCTTTGCCGGGAGGTATTGGAGCTTATTGGGACAGCGGCAACACGTTCTCCAATGTTGCTAATCTTGGGTCTGACCCTGGCAACACCGGCACGGTCAATAATTCCTGCACAGGAACATTGCTGAATAGCCGGACAATTTTGACGGCGACGCATTGTTTTTCCATCGACCATGCCGGCGGGTTTACCTACGATTTCAACCTTCTCGGCAATTTCCGGATTACGTTTGCTCCCGACAGCGTGGATGCGACGCCCTACATTGTGACCGGCGTGATTGGTAATGAGGCGTATGATGGTGACGCCGCAAATGACGTTGCGTTGTTGACGCTGGACCGCCCTGTTCTCGATATCGTTCCGGTGGTGCTCACC
>CAZFHW010000031.1:8240-15554 GCA_964518885.1 uncultured Parvibaculum sp.
AGTTGGGTGCAGGTTGGTATTTCCCAAGGGGGGGGCGATCCCAATAACACGGGCGATGCGAACTATTCGTCGTTTGGTACCTATACGAATGTAGCGGCCTATCTCGATTGGATTGCGCAAAACAATCCATTGCGCGAGGTTTCGGCAAGCGCCGCTGGAAATTGGGGCAGTGCAGCGCTCTGGAGCGAAAATCGGGTGCCCAATAATGTCGCCTCGATGACACCGGGCGAGGCACGCTATTTCAATGTCACTCTCTCCCAGTCCGGCAACGTGAGTGTTGAGGCGGACTATGAAGTAGATCGATTGACGCTGGCCGGCGGAGCCTTGACGGTGACGACGGCCAACAGCTTGACCCTCATTGACAAGATGATTGTTGGAGCGGGATCAATTGTGCGTGTTGATGGGAGCGTCGTCGGTGCCACACAGGTTGCGTCTGGCGGGGTGCTCGGGGGGAGCGGATCTGTTGTCGGGGCGCTGAGCAATGCAGGCGTTTTGTCTCCCGGAAACTCGATTGGACGGTTGGCGGTTGATGGGACACTCGTGCTTCAGGCGGGGGGCCAGATGCTCATAGAAGTGGATGTCACGGGCGCGGACAGGGTTGATGTCACTGGGGCGGCGGCGCTTGGCGGGGGCGTGCAATTTGCCCCCGATATTCGTCTGCCCACGGGGCAGACGTTTACATTTTTGAGCGCAAATGCGTTATCGGGCGCGTTTGGCAGTGTTGGATCAACGTCTCTTTTTTATGTGCCCACACTCACGCAGACGGGGACGGAGGTACGGGTAACACTCACAAAGACAATGTCTGTGGCGGACATTGCCCCGGAGGGGGGCTCAAGAAATGTTGCACGGGTTCTTGAAACTCTGCCGCAAGGGGTAGCAGAAGGGCTGAGAAATGCCATTGCTGCTTTAGGATCAGCGCAAACGTTGGGCGAGGCGCGCGCAATTCTGCGCCAACTCTCCGGCGAAAATCATGGGCTTGACCCGTCTCTCGGTCAGGGTGCCATTGCGGGCGTCAATACGCTGCTGGCCAACCGGCTCGCTCGGATCGGGCGGGCGACAAGCGGACCCGGTGTGACGTTGGCTGCTCTGACCCAGGAGCAGGCCGAGACATTGAATGGTGCACAGGGTGCTCAAACCCATCTTGGACGCCGACTTCATCGCGGCAATCGTCTGTCGTCCTTGTTTGCGACGCTGGCGCCCGTGGTTGGTTCGCGCGTCAGCCACGTTCGGAATGAAAAACAGGTGCCAACGAGTTCCCTTGCTGTAGGGCCTGCTAGATCAGATCTTGCGACGGGTGTCTGGCTTGAGACTTTTCGAACTTATGGCGACGTAGAGGCCAGTGCACAGGCTTCCGGTGTTGGGTATCGTATTCTTGGTACAACAATAGGGTTTGATGGCGATGTGAGTGAGTGGTTGGTGCTGGGGGGTGCGATCTCTTACACCAAGACCGATACGGATATTGTCACGGGGTTGGGAGATGGGGCGGAAACCCGTGCCACCCACGCAACGGTTTATGGGCGTTACAGTTTTGAGGGATTTGATTTTCTCGGGGCGTTCAGCCTGACGAAAAATGAGACGGAAGCGATGCGGATTACCCGGATCGGGGGTGCCACGCAACAGGCGGCATCGGCGTATGACGGCTGGGCGATGTCGGCCAATGCCGGGGTGACGGCAAAAGTATCATTTCAGGGCTTTGATATCACGCCGGGTCTTTCTCTGGCTTATGTGCATCAATCGACGGACGGTTTTTCTGAAACCGGGTCAGGGGCTCTTTTGACGGTGTCGTCGCGCAGAAACGATGCGTTGAACCTGAGTGGTGTCGTGCGTTTCTCGCGGTCCTTCGAGCTCACATCACAGATCAGGGTGACCCCGGAAGTCAGGGTTGGCGGCATTTACGATTTGTTGAACGAGGACGCCTCGGTGGTGGCCCGGTTCACAGGCACCACATCAAGCTTTCGGACGCAGGGCGTACAGACGGATCGGGGTGGCGCGGTATTGGGAGGGGGTGCTGTTTTCCATCTCCAGGATGGATTGCACCTCTACGCGGATTATGACGGATATTTTGCGGGCAACGAAACCTCTCATACCGGCCTGGTGGGAGCTCGCTTGAGTTTTTAGCCGATTTCGGCGTTGGCAGGCTATCGGTTAACGGTTTGTTTGCTGTGTTTTGGGGATTACTCGCTCGACCACCGGTTTCAAGCTTTCCTTCATTGTCGGTGCGCATTGTCAGGCACTGAAGGGTGCAAACATGCCACGTCGACCAGGTGTACGCGCAGATAAGTTGAGCAAGAGGGCGGGGCGCCAGCGCGCCAGGTCACGCCGCCGTGTGGCAAAATCACCAAAACACACCCTTGATGCTCAGTTTGCCAAGGCCGGAATGGAACTGGCGGAACAGCAGGCAGAGTACGGTACCTGGTACTGGCATGTGAGCAGTGATACTTTTCATATGTCATCAAACGCACGCACTGTCATGGGTGTTGGGGAAGGCACCTACGATGTAGAGGAAATGTTGGCGACAGTGCACGAAGACGACCACGTAGAAGTTGAGACCCGTGTGCGGAAGTATCTTGAGAACGGTGAACCTTACGACATCACCTATCGCTCTTGCCGATCTGATGGCACGGTCCGTTGGTTGCGGGCACGAGGACATGTCTCGCAAGGCACTGACGGCATGCCCGAGATGATGGCGGGGTCCGTTGAAGACACAACCTATCAGGTCGACACCCTTAATGAACTGCAACGCAGTGCCCTTCGCTTCCGCTCTCTTATTGAAAGAGCTCCCTACCCGGTCTTGATAACCCGGCCGCGTGATCGCAGCGTGCTGTATCTGAATGACGAAGCGAAGCGTCTTATATCTTCTTGCGGCGGCGAGACTGAGAACCTCCAAGTTACCGACGTCATCCAAGATCTATCGATTTACGAAACCATTCGAGATGAGCTGGTTGCTACGGGCACGAGCAGCGATCATGAAATTCCCATGGGATTAGCTGGCGCGGATCCTGTTTGGGTTTCGGTAAAAGGTGTGGTGATCGATTATGACGGTGAGCCGGCCTCGTATCTGATCCTCTACGACGTTACGGAACGCCGTGCTCTGGAGGAGAAGTTGCGCATGCAAGCGACGTCCGATCCTCTTACGGGTGTTGCCAATCGTACGGAGTTTCAAAATCAGCTCAAATTCAATATCGCGAATACGAACCGTTCCGGTGATGGATTTACGGTGTTTCTCCTTGACCTCGACAAGTTCAAAACCGTGAATGATTCATTTGGTCATAGCGCTGGTGACAAGCTTTTGGTTATTGCGGCGGAGCGACTCAAGGGGGTGCTGCGGGCTACTGATACCGTGGCTCGATTGGGTGGTGATGAATTTGCGGTTATCGCACGCCATCTCAGTGGGACCCGTGGCGTAAGTGTGCTGGCGCAAAAGATTATTGATGCGTTGAGCGAACCATTCGATATTGGTTTCGCCAGTACCCATGTTGGTGTTTCTATTGGAGTGACCCAATACCCATTGGACAAAGGTGATCCGGAAGCTCTCATGCAGCACGCGGACCTTGCGCTTTACCGCGCAAAAGAAGAAGGGCGAGGTCGTTTTCATCTGTTTGATGAGGAACTCAGTCGCGTGGTTCATGAGCGCATCGAACTGGAGCGCAACCTGCGTGTGGCGATCACCACCGATCAGTTTTTTGTTGCCTACCAACCTCGGTACGATGCGAGAACACGGCTGCCGGTGGCAGCAGAAGCGCTGGCACGGTGGCGGCATCCCGAGAAAGGGTTGGTGTCCCCCGGCGCGTTTATTCCACTGGCCGAAGAGACCGGTCTTGTAGTTGAACTTGGTCGTGTTGTGCTGGACAAGGTGGGGTGTGATATTGCGCGCTGGCGATCTGAAGGCCTTGATGTGGGCCCGGTCTCCGTCAACATCTCGGCAGTGCATTTTGCCGATGCCGATGTCCTGCACGATGTTCTGTCTACCTTGAAGAAATATGACCTGCCGCCGGAATGCCTGCAGGTTGAAGTCACTGAGTCTGCCATGATCACGGATGAGGAGGCAGCCATTTCGCAGACCAAAGCTTTGGCGCGAGCGGGCATTATGGTTTTGATTGATGACTTTGGAACCGGCTATTCGTCGCTGTCCTATCTGCAACGGTTTGCGGCTTATGAGCTCAAAATCGACCGTAGTTTCGTTTCCAATATTATGGAGCCGACCAGTGCGATCCTCGTGCGGCAGATTGTTTCCATTGGTAAATCGCTGGATCTCAAGATTGTTGCGGAAGGCGTTGAAACAGAAGCGCAGGCCGATTTCATGACTGCTATTGGGTGCGATGAACTTCAGGGCTTCCTGCTCTCCAAACCCATAGAAAGTGATGCGTTTGAAGCGTTGATGCGGGATGCGGCCGGTCGTGCTGCTGTGGCTCTCAAAAATGAAGCCTAAGCCGATAGAGCCGAAATTTCCTCTTCGCTCAGGCCCACCTCTTTCAAAATTTCCTGATTATGCTGGCCAAGGACCGGGGCGTCGCGCCGCACACTTGCGGGGCTCTCTCCATAGTTCACAGGGTGGTTGAGGCTCCAATAAGGACCTTCCACCGGATGGACCCGCTTTTCAAATAGACCCACGGCTTGCAAATGCGGGTCGGTGCGTAGGTCCTTTAGTCGGTTCACCCGGGCGAAGGGAATGTCATTGCGTCCAAGAAGATCTGCCCACTCGTCGGTGGTTTTCTCGACCGTCACGTCATCCACCAAGGCATAGAGATGGCGGATATTACGGGTGCGGTTCTCGTAGCTCGAAAAACGTTCATCGGTGTCGAACAGATCCGGCTTGCCGCCAAGGGAAAAGAATGTTCGCCACTGTTGGTCGGAGTAAGGGAGGATGGCGATATAGCCGTCTTTGGTCTTGTACGGTTTGCGGTCTGGAGCAGTGACGCGGACATAGCCAATGGGGCCTGTCGGCGGATCATAAACTTCGCCATAGAGATGTTCGGTCAGCAGGAAAGTCACCATGCTTTCCATCATCGGTACTTCGACGAACTGACCTTTGCCTGTTCGCTCCCGGTGAACGATGGCCGCGAGAACGGCGTTGGCCATGAACAGGCCTGTTGTCTTGTCGGCGACCAGTGTCGGAAAAAAACGCGGTCGTGGATCACCATCCACCTCGCTCATCATGGAGGCGATGCCGGAGACAGCCTGGATCATGTCGTCATAGGCGGGTCTTCCCCCATACGGCCCGGCTTCTCCATACCCGGTTCCGATGACGTAGATGATGTTAGGGTTCACCGCTTTCACGTCTTCATATGAGAGCCCCAAGCGCTTTAGACCCTCATAGCGCACATTTGCTGTCACCACGTCGGCGGTGGCGATGAGTTTTAGGAGTGCGTCGCGCGCGGCCTTGTTTTTCAGGTCAAGTTGAAGCGACCGCTTGTTCCGGTTGAGGGAGAGAAACATCGGCCCAAGCCCACTTCGCTCACCGGACGGTGTGTCCCCCGCCCAGCGCATAATGTCTCCGCCATTGCCATTGCGCGCATTGGGGGTTTCCACCTTGATGACGTCAGCTCCCAGGTCCCCCAGGAGCGCCGTTGCATACGCTCCCAAGACGACACTGGTCAGGTCGATGATGCGAATGCCATCAAGGGCTCCTTTGGGAGCTGCGGTGTCGTCGGTGGGTTTACTTTGTGTCATCGGCGTTGGTCCAAATATAGCGAATGTCGGGCAGGCGTTCTTCGTTGCGGCGGCCATCGGTCACAAGGTCAGGCCTGAAATCGTTTTTTTCGTAGAATTTTTGGGCGCCTGTATTTTGCTGAAAGGTCCATAGGCTCAGGCCGTCTTCTGACCTTTGTTTTGCAATGCTCAACAGTCCGTGGCCGATCCCTTTGTTTTGTTGGGCGGGGTGCACATACAGATGTTCAATCCAGCCAGGTGTCAAGGCGAGGAAGGCGGCGATGCGCCCGGCCCCGACGGTGACCCAGATTTCCTGTTCTTGGTGTAGCTGGGTAAAATGGTGCCACATATCTTCTGCGCCATGGCACCGCCGGAGAAAACCAAGTTTCGCAGTGCTGCGGAGATAGACGGTCGCAATACCAGCGCCGTCTGATGGTTTTGCGCGCCGGGGGGCGTGGCTCATGGTCTGAATTCCCTACTGTACTCGGGGTGATAGTAGAGCAAACGGCACTCAGATGAGGGGAATTGATTGTCGTCCATTTGGCCATGAGTTTCGGCTGGCTTTGTGAGGCTCTATCGCCAAGACTGTGGTTCTTGAAAGGACGCCCTATGCATCTTCAGACATCCAGTTGGCCGGAAGTTGAAGCCTACCTGACCCGCTCCAAAGCGATTGTCATCCCGATCGGCTCAACAGAGCAGCACGGGCCGAACGGTCTTATTGGTACGGATGCCATTTGCCCGGAAGTGATTGCGGCACATGCGGCGACCCAAACAGACATGCTGATTGCCCCAACCTTTAATGTCGGGTGCGCTCAGCACCACATGGCGTTTCCGGGCTCCATGACGCTGCGGCCTTCGACCATGATCGCGGTTATCTATGACTGGGTTTTGTCGCTGGGGCGGCACGGGTTTGACCGGATCTATTTTTTCAATGGGCACGGGGGAAATATTTCCACCATCCAGGCTGCCTTTGCAGAGATTTATGCGGACCGGTCCTTGGCGCGCGACGGGTCCAACCGCGGTCCGGTTAAATGCAAACTGGTAAACTGGTGGGACTATAAGCCGGTGTTCAAATACTGCATGGACACGTACGGGAAGTCGCATGGTGGGCACGCCACGCCGTCTGAAGTTGCGATCACCTATTATGCGTATCCAGAGGCAATCAAGCAGGTCGAGATGAGTCCCAAGATCGCGCCGCGTGGCCGGTACACGGACGCGGATGATTACCGGGCTAAATTTCCGGATGGACGGATTGGCTCTGATCCTTCTCTCGCTGACCCCAAAGAGGGCAAGATCCTGGTCGAGATGTCAGCCAAAGAACTGATTGAGGATTTCACTGCGTTCGCTTCTTCTTAGCGCGTGACGGATGACTGGGTGGCCAGTCTGATCTGGCCTTCCTCGATTGCAATGGCGAGGGGCACCAGATTTTTTCCGGCACATGGTCCGCTGGTACAAAACCCGTCATCCAAATTAAACAGAGCGCCATGGGTCGTGCAGAGGATTTGATCTTTTGCGCGGGTGAGGAACCTGTCTGTGAACGTCTCTAGCGGCGTGAAAGCATGCGGGCAGGCATTCACATAGGCAGATACTTTGTCCTGCGTCCTCACAACAAACATGTCGAACAGATCTGATCCTGACCCGAAGGTGAAGCCTTTTGCGCCGGGT
>CAZFHW010000031.1:15654-24088 GCA_964518885.1 uncultured Parvibaculum sp.
AGGCCGCCCATTTTGCAGACGCGTTTCCACTCGTCCGCTGTCACAGGCTGCACGGACAGTCTGGAATTGTTCACCAGAACCATGTCGGCCAGTTCCTCACTGTCTTTTACATCCTGAAGGGTGACGGGGGTGGGGAGAGCTTCCACTGCTTCAATGTCCACCATGCCGAAGCGTTCTTTGGGGTCGGTGTGGTCTGGATAGTGTTCCTTGATGATACGGACAATGCCAACCACGGACTTCTCATCGATGGAGTGATAGAAAAACCCCAGGTCGCCCACCTTCATGGCCTTCATATTATTGTTGGCCTGGTAGTTGCGCACGCCGTCCCAGTGTTCGCCCTTGGCCCCGCGTTTCACTTGATCGTCCCAACCCCAGGTGCCTGGTTCCGTTTTGAAAAGCCAGTAAGCCATTAGTTTACCTGTTCGAATGACGAAAAATGGTGGAATAGAAACTTGGTTTCTTTCCGCCACACGAGAGCGGCAAGTAGATAGCTTGACGCGGGATTTTGTGAATTGAAGAGCTGTGCTTGATGTTCAAGTCTCCCAAATTGATCTTCTGCTTGGCAGATTTTGTTTACTTGGAAAACCATTACCTTCAAGGCTGCATGTGAAATAACCAGCTTCTCGAAATCATCGAGAACCTTTTCTTTCTTGAGGCGTTCTGTATCTATTGGCAGCTCAGATTCCATCGCGAGCGGTAATGAATTCATCTTTCGTGTCAGGCCGCGTCCTGAGTAGTTGATCCAGGCAAGGTCAAACATCCATTCTTGATTGACGACCCTTCCATCCGTTGCGGTGTCTTCCTTTTCTGTTAGCCCTGATCCCCACACCGAATAGTGGCGTTCATACCCCAGTTCGGCTATGGCTGTCTTTATTCGGCCAGTCCATTCGCTGGGCCAAAACCGGGCTCGGTCGTAGGTGTTTTCCAGCGGAAGTCTGTTGAGTGCTGTTTTGATTGCATCACATAGCTCAGCTTGGTCGGGCATGTTTAGTCTTTCAACAGCCATTTCCAGGCGCGGCATTCGCGCGTGATAAAAAGACCGGCTTTCACATATGGGTCTTCGTCGGCGAGTTTCTGTGCGGCAGCGCGGTCTGCTACATCGATCACCAGCATGGATCCTTCAAGCCGTTCGCCGTCATCCGACGTAAAAGGCCCGCCGATTTTTACAGTGCCGGTCTCTCCCCAATAGGTGAGGTGCGCGTCGCGATTGGCCATGCGCAACTCGAGGGCGTTTGGTTTGTCGATACCGATAATACAAAAGAGCATGTGAGGTTCCTCGTGGCGGTCAAAACGATTTGCGTGAGCTTAGGCGGATGGCTTGGGCTTGTGTAGGGCTTATAGCTCTGCGGTGAAGGGCCGGGCCAAAAGGGATGCAATGGCGTCGTCGACAGATTGGGTTCCGGTGACGATGTCGGCAATGCTGGCGCAAATCGGCATGTCGAGATGCCGCTCGGCCGCGATCCTGCGCACGGCAGAGGCTGTGTAAACGCCCTCCGCTACGTTGTTGCGGGCGGCCAATATGGTATCGAGTGTTTCGCCTGCTCCCAATGCCTGGCCGAGCGACATGTTGCGGCTTTGGGTGCTTGTGCAGGTGAGGATCAGGTCACCAAGGCCTGACAGACCGGTGAGCGTTTCCCGCGCCGCGCCAAGTGCGGTTCCAAAGCGTGTCATTTCGGCGAACCCGCGCGCTGTCAGTGCGGCCCGTGCGCTTTCGCCAAATCCTTTGCCATCGACAATGCCGCAGGCGATGGCCAGCACGTTTTTGATGGCCCCGCCAATTTGGGCGCCGACGACATCGGGTGACCAATAGGGCCGGAAGGTTGGTGAGCCGATGATCTCTGCCAGGGCGCTCGCTTTTTCTTCTTCCCGGCAGGCGAGGGTGACGGCGGTGGGCTGGCCACGGGCAACATCGGCGGCGAAGCTGGGGCCGGACAGGATGGCTGGAACCGCGTGGGGAAGGGTTTCTGCCAGCACCTCGCTCATCAATTTTCCCGACGTCTGCTCAATTCCCTTGGCACAGATTGCGACAAGCGCTCCTTTTGGCAGGACGGGGCTTAGCTCCTTTGTCACCGTGCGCAAATGCTGTGCCGGGCAAGCCAGCAGGCAGGCATCCAGCCCCACAAGATCTGCAACCTCCGTTGTTGCTTTGATTTTTGGGTCAAGGGGGATACCGGGTAGAAAGGCAGTGTTCTCGTGGGCGGTGTTGATCGTGTCGGCGACCTCTGGTTCCCGGACCCACAGCATGACGTCGAGGCCAGCACGGGCGGCAACAGTGGCGAGGGCGGTTCCCCAGGCGCCGCCACCAACGACAGTCATGGTTTGCACGGAGGTCACTGGTCTCTCTTCTCCCGGGGGTTAATTTGTTGCAGGGCAGCAATGGCTTCGCAGATGCGAACGTTGAACGTTTCATTGATTATTCAGGGCGCCTGTCTACACTGTTTATCATGACCACCACAGACAGTACGCGCGAAAAGATCATCGAAGCGGCGCGCGATCGCTTTACTCACTATGGATACGGCAAGACGACGATGGCCGAACTGGCCTGTGATTGTGCTATGTCGTCGGGCAATCTCTACCGGTTTTTTGCGGGCAAGCTCGATATTGCGGAAGAGATATGCCGGAGGGCCTCTATTCAGACCGCCCAGGAGCTGAATGCTATTTTGAAGGGCCCAGCCCGGACGGCAGCAGAACGGCTTCGAGAATTTCTTTTCCAGGATCTTCGGTCCACCTTTGGGGCGCTTGAAGAAAATCCCCGGATTGTTGAACTGGCGCAGCTTATTACGGCTGAGCGGCCCGAGTTTCACAATGAGGGCCTGGCACGGGAGCGTGAAGTGCTGGCGCGGATTGTGGCAATGGGGCAGGAGACCGGCGAATTTCAGGTGGATGATCCGGTACACACCGCGGAGACCATTCAGGCTGCGACGATGAAATTTTCCTATCCCCAGCTTTTCAGCCGTTTGAGTCTGGAAAAGCTCGAAAATGAGCTTGAAGGGGTCTATCAGCTGGTCGTACGTGGATTGCTTCGCGAAGGTGACGCTCAAGAGCCCCCTCGGGCTCGACCCAACTGAATTTTTTTAACTCCCTGATATCATTGGTCTATTTTAGGCGCCCCCTTGTGAGGGGGCTGTTTGTCATGTTTCAGCGCTGCTAAAAGTGCGACATTTTTGTGAATAATGAATAATTTTGATTGTGTTCATTGTTTTTCGTTCAGGGCACCCTACATAGCTTGCATGGACGCGATGACAGACTTTCAAAGCGGATCCAGAAAATGAATTTGATAATCAGATGGAGCCTTCCATGCCTTACGCAGCCCAGAGACTGACCCTCGGTCCTCTCCTCATCAGCACCCTCGCGCTGGGACTGTACGGTATTGGCCTGATGCTCCAGATAACCGGTCAGTACCTCCTCTAAACGATCTTTGTTCCCTCACCTCAAAATCCTCCTCCCCTCATAGATGAATAGGCGTCCCCATGTTCCACAGTGAAAAGACTTCCACATTCCGAACTTTCAGCACCCGTGCCGTGACCCTTGCCCTGTCGGCCTACGCCGTGCTTTTGGTGGTTCAAGCCAGCCAAATAGTCTAACGAACTCCTCCCCGGGTTCTCACTCCCCTCCCTTGAGGATCCGGGTTTTGCCAAAAGTGTTCCCCCGCTTTTGGCATCCCGAGACGCCGGTCCCCGCCGGCGTCTCTTTTTTTGCGTGAAGCCGGACGGAAAACCGCGCATCCCCGGATCAGGTTCGAGGACATGCTCTTTCTGGCTTCACTTGATTTTTGCGCGAAGTCGGAAGACCAGTGCTTGGATGACTAGCGGTTGGTGGTTTTGTCGAGAGGCCAGCGGGCGCGGGGCTCCAGGTCCATGGGGGAGCGGTCGCCTGCAGCCAAATGTTCGAGCCCGGCCCAGGCGATCATGGCGCCATTGTCTGTGCAGAGTGCCACGGGTGGGACTTCCAGGGTAAAGCCCTGGTCGGCGGCGGTCTCGGCAAGGCGGGTTCGCAAGGCCTGATTGGCTGCAACCCCACCCGCCACCACAAGACGAGGGTTGGGACCAAGGGCTGCCTGCGTCAGTCTCATGGCGCGGGTGACTTTGGCTGCCAGTACGTCGGCGACGGCGAGCTGAAACGCCGCCGCGATGTCTGCCTTGTCGGTCTCACTCAGCTCGCCCTGCTCACGGCAGGCGAGAATGTGTTTGCGGGTCGCGGTCTTGAGGCCGGAGAAAGAAAAATCGCAGTCGGGGCGATTGAGCAAAGGGCGGGGCAGGTCGAACCGGCTCGCGTCGCCCTTTTTTGCATAGGCTTCCACAGCCGGGCCGCCGGGATAACCCAGGCCCATCATCTTTGCCGTCTTGTCGAAGGCCTCGCCGACCGCGTCATCAATGGTGGAGCCCAGCCTCTCATAGTCTCCCAAGCCTTTCACGTGCAAAAGCTGGCAATGTCCACCGGAGACCAGGAGCAGCAGATAGGGGAAGGGCGTCTCGTTGGTGAGCCGGGTGGTGAGCGCGTGTCCTTCCAGATGATTAACGCCAAAAAACGGCAGCTGATGAACAAGGGCAATAGCCTTGGCGGTCATTAGCCCCACAATCACACCACCAATAAGGCCGGGCCCGGCGGTGGCGGCGATGCCATCAAGATCCTTAAAGTCGAGCTTGGCGGTGGCGAGGGCACGTTTCACCAAACCGTCCAGGTAAACCAGATGGGCGCGCGCTGCAATTTCGGGCACAACACCGCCATAAGGGGCATGTTCCTCAATCTGGCTCAGGACTTCATTGGCGAGCAGGATGGGTGTGCCGTCCCCTTCACGACGGACAATAGCTACCGCGGTTTCATCGCAACTGGTCTCGATCCCCATAATGGTGAATGCAGACATTCTCATTTCTCTCCTCGTAAGGATCAGTCCGGCGCCTGCACCGCGTGTGACCAATTCGCACAATAAACCTGAACGGGTTCGCCTGCTGGGCGAAACTCGCTATAAGAAGGTCACCTACTCGCTATCGAGCGCTTTGCCCTAAACAGGTTACTTTACCAAGCGCTCCTAATCCTCGCCATCTGTCGCATTTTCGAACCGCAAATCTTTATGTGTTTGCTGGAAATGCTCTAGCACCCGGTCCGGTTTGTATGCAACGTCCTATTCGTATTGGAACCCGTGGTTCCGACCTTGCCCTTGTTCAAGCACGCACTGTTGCTGCTGCGCTTGCCGAAACCAACGGGCTTGCCGCGGACCAGTTTGAGATTATTCCGATCCAAACCACCGGGGATGCCGAGAAAGAAAGGCGACTGTCGGAGATTGGTGGCAAAGGGCTGTTTACCAAAGAAATTGAAGTGGCTCTTCATGACAAGCGGATCGATATTGCCGTCCATTCCATGAAAGATGTGCAGACCGTGCTTCCACCTGATCTGATTATTGATTGTGTTTTGGAGCGGGAGGATGCGCGTGATGCTTTCATCAGCCCGGTTGCCCGCTCAATCGATACGCTGCCGCAGGGCGCCAAGTTCGGGACGTCATCGCTTCGCCGCGCCTCCCAAGTTCTGGCGCGTCGTCCAGATCTTCAGATTGTGCCATTTCGTGGGAATGTAGGAACGCGGCTTAAAAAGCTTGAGGACGGGGTCGCTAGTGCAACCTTGCTTGCTATGGCTGGCCTAAACCGACTGGGTCTGTCAGATGTGGCAAGAGAACCGATCTCTCTGGAGGTCATGCTTCCGGCTGTTGCGCAGGGTATTGTCGGGATTGAACGCCGGGTGGATGACGAAGAGATCGCGCATTTGATTGCGAAGATCCATCATCTGGAAACCGCTGTTGTCATGACGACGGAGCGCGCCTTTCTGGCCGGTCTTGATGGCTCCTGCCGCACACCGCTTGCCGGCCATGCAACTTTCAAAAACGGTCAGCTCAAATTTCGAGGCCAGATTCTGACCCCTGATGGTAAAACCGTTCATACGGTGGAACGCAGCGGGTCGGCTGTTCTTGCGGCGGCGCTGGGTGCGGATGCTGCAACGGAGTTGAAGGCGAAAGGTGGCCCTGCCTTTTTTGCCACCTGGTGACCGGGAGCACATCTGATTTATGCACGTATTGGTGACAAGACCCTTGCAAGATGCGGAGGTTCTGGCTGGCGTGTTGGGTGCCGCTGGTCATACGGTTGTGATCGATCCGCTTCTCTCTATCTCCTTTAAACCTGAAGTCCCGCTTTCGTCTCTGGGCGTGCAGGCTCTTGCGGTCACAAGTGCCAACGGCTTGCGTGCACTTGGGCGCCGTTTGGATTTTGCGGAGTGGAAAAGTGTGCCTTTGTTCGCGGTGGGAGCAACCACTGCAACCTTGGGACGTGAGGCGGGGTTCGAGGAGGTGCATGAGGCGGGTGGTGACGTTGTGTTCCTTTCAGCGCTTCTGGCCGAAAAAGCCAATCCCGAGGCAGGTCCCATTGTGCACATTGCAGGAACTGTGACGGCGGGTGATTTGAAAGGGTCGCTGGAAGCGACAGGTTTTCAGGTTGACCGCGTGGTCCTTTATGAAGCGAAAGCTGCGGACTGTCTGGCTGCCGAAACCGTTCGCGGGCTTCGCGGCGGTGCCATTGATGCGGTGCTGCTTTATTCCCGTCGGTCGGCAGAGACATTTGCCGATCTTTGCGAGGCGGCCGATCTCCTCGCGGCTCTGGGTGGCCTGACTGCCTATTGCTTATCGGCAAATGCCGCGAAGCCGCTACGCAATCTTGGTCTAGGTGCCATTCACGTGGCCCCCCACCCCAATGAAAGAGAATTGCTGGCCCTGATCCGGCCCTAATTCACCTATAGTGAAAATCCAACGGGGTACCAACAGGATGCAGACGGAACCATGACAGACAGCAGCGGACCCGCTTCCAAAAACGATGCCGCTTCGCAGAAAACGGCGGACGAGACCCCCGAACAGAAAACTATCGAAGGAGCTGCGGTCGATGTGACGGCACGCAACCGGTTGCTTGTGTTGGGAACAGGGTTTGCGGGCGGCATCATCGGAGCTGCTCTTGTTGGGGCTGGTCTCTTTTTCTACATGCCGGAGCGCGCAAGCGGACTTGACGATCAAGTGACGACGCTTGCTGCTGATCTCAAAGCGCTGGATGTGCGCCTGGGGAAAGAAACCGGGGGGGCCTATGCCCGTTTGGCGATGGTTGAGGAGCATGTGCGGCGACATGGCGACCAGATTGGTGACGCCCCTATCGCTGACCGGCTGCTGGCGCTGCAAAATCACGCAGGCCAGGTGCAAGAAGACATGGCCCGGCTGGAAGATAAAGTAGCCGAGCTTGATACGGATGGGTTCGCGCGGACCCTTGGGGCTCTGGAGACGACGCTTGATGAATTGGCGTGGACGGTTCAAGAGCTTGAAGCCGCGCAGCTGCCCGCCGGCCTGCCGGACCGGGTGGGACAGGTGGCGCAAGGGTTGAATGCGGCGGCGGAGCAAATCAATTCCCTTGGCCAGAAGCTCAACGCCCTTGAAGAAGAAGTGGCGCGGCCCGATCCCAGCGCGCAGGCGGCTCTCGGCATTGCCCTTGCCAATCTCGCGCGCGCCGTTGATGCAGGCACCCCTTTTGTTGCGGAACTTGAGGCTATTGCTGCTCTGGCACCAGAGGACCCGGCGGTGGCGCGCCTTATTGAAATTGCGCCGCTGGGTGTGCAGTCCTTTGCAGCGCTCAAGCTTGCGTTTGCAAATCTTGTTGATCCCCTGCTGGTTGCTGAACGCCAAGCCGGGCGGGACAGTTACTGGGACAGGTTCGTGGGGAATGTTCTTTCCATCGTTACGGTGCGACGTGTCGGGGACGTGGAGGGGGAGAGTGTCGAGGCTATTGTGGCGCGCGCAGAAACCCGGCTCGGTCTAGAAGACTTGCCCGGCGCTCTTTCGGAAGTGCGGGCACTTTCGGGAGCGGCGGCAGAAGTTGCCGCACCCTGGCTCTTGCAAGCTGAGGCGCGGGTGACAACAGAGGGCCTGGCCCGAGAGCTTTCGGCGCGTGTGCTCCGTGAGCTTGCGAGCGGTGGGGAGTAAGGCCATGTGGCGGGTCCTTGTTCCCTTTGGTTTGCTGGCGGCGCTGTCAGGCATTGTGATCTGGCTTGCAGACAATCCAGGCACGGTGACGGTGCTGTGGCAGGGTTATGAAATTCGCACCAGTTTTGTTGCGGGTCTTTTTGCGATTTCGCTGACAACATTCATTGTGCTGTTTGGCTACCGACTGTTTGCCACTTTCATGAAAAGTCCTGCCGGGTTCACGTCGTTTCTTGCATCACGCAAGCGGCGCAAAGGCTATGAGGCGCTGTCGCGGGGCATGGTGGCAATTGCGGCGGGGGACGCGCGCGAGGGCACGCTCTATGCAGCACAGGCCCACAAGCTGCTTGATGAGCCGGCCATGACATTGCTTCTGGCGGCGCAGGCAGCGCAACTTAATGGTGACGCCGTGGGGGCGGGCAATTTCTTTGAAGA
>CAZFHW010000032.1:0-16343 GCA_964518885.1 uncultured Parvibaculum sp.
GCAAACCGGGCCATCACCTCTGCGGTTTCCTCCACCGGCACGGGGTTCACCTCAGATGTTGAGATAATAATGCCAGCCGGGGTCAACTTGCGGGCGGCCAAACTTTCCAGCGCCGTTAGCGTATGGCTGATGGTGCCGAGATAAGAGCCCACGACCAACAGCACTTTAAGATCAACGCGGGCATCCAGCGCTATCATCCAGTCTGCCATCGTGGCCCTCTCATTGATCGGCACGAGCACGCCGCCTGCTGCTTCGACCAGAACAAAATCCTTGTCTTTTGGGGCCACACAAAAATCTGTGAGCTCATTCAGGTCGATGCTTTTGCCCGCGCGCACCGCCGCCATGTCGGGCGAGAGGGGGGGATCAAAACGCCACGGTGTTATTTGGTCAACTGCCTCAGGCGTAATCTCTTCGCCAAGGGCCGCAAGCAATCGCCCGGCGTCGGTTTCTGGCCAAGACATGCCCTCGAGCCCTGACAAGACAGGCTTTAGTGCTGCAACGCGCAGGCCCTTCGCCAATAATTGGCGTACCAGCAGAACACTCACAAATGTTTTGCCAATATCGGTTCCGGACGCAGTTACAAATATATGTGTCATTCGGCTGCTGCCCTGGTCAGCACATGAGAGCGCACCAGATTGGCAAGCCGGTCAATGTCTGCGTCTTTGTGCTGGGCTGTAAACGTAAAGCGCAGCCGGGCGGTCCCCTCAGGCACCGTGGGCGGTCGGATGGCGGTGACCAGAAAGCCTTGCTCTTCCAGAAATGCGGAGGCCTGTAACGCCACTTCCGGCTCTCCCAGAACAAGCGGCACGATGGGACTTTGCGCCTCAGCCAGGTTCAGGGCGCGGGTAAAGCGCCTGGCTTTTTCAACGGGGCGTTTTGCGTAGTCTGGTTCCGCTTCGATGATATCGAGAGCGGCGATGGAGGCAGCAACGCTAGCTGGAGGCAGACCGGTTGAATAAATCAGGGTGCGCGCCCGGGTTCGGATCAGGTCGATCACCGGCTGGCTGGCACAGAGATACCCACCATAGGACCCGATGGCTTTGGAGAGTGTGCCCATCTGCAAAGAAACTGCGGCTTTTTCGCTCTGCAGAAAACTTGAGCCTCGTCCCTCTCCCAGCACACCGATGCCGTGCGCATCATCGGTCATGAACCAGGCATCATGTGTTTTGGCTAGTTCCGCCATCTCGTTCACCGGCGCCAAGTCCCCATCCATGGAGAAAACGCCGTCGGTTACAATCAGACAATGACGGGCATGTCCGCGATGCTCTTTCAGGAGGCTTGCCAGGTGATCCAAATCATTGTGCCTAAACCGAAACGTTTTGGCACCGGACAGGTGGGTGCCCGCCAGCAGGCAGGCATGAGACAGTTCATCGGCCAAAATGAGATCATCGGCCTGCATCAAGGTGGGAATGATGCCGAGATTGGCCAGATAGCCCGAACCAAACACCACACAATCATCAGCCTGTTTAAGACGCGCGAGGCGCCCTTCAAGTTCGCGAAAAAGCGAATGGTTGCCCGTCACCAGCCGGGAGGCCCCGGAACCTGCTCCCGCAACTTCCAGCGCCTGCTGGGCGGCTTTTATCACCCGGGGGTCATGACCCAGGTTCAGGTAATCATTGCAGCAGAAAGAGATCAGAGTGCGCCCACCGCGCTCCACATAAGCGCCCGCCCGGCGGTCTGTCTCAGCAAACCGGCGGCGCAGACGGCGGCTTTCCAGATCTGCCAATTTGGCATGTGCCATGTCATCCAAACTGCCCATTTTCAGCACATTTTCCCTGTTTTTTTCAACTGCCGCAGCGGCAGGCAGCGTATTGGAGACCTGGCTCAAATTTCGCGGCAAACCTGCGCCGAGAGCTTCTCAGAGTCAATAATTGGCACCCCAGATGGACTGACTCTCTTGCTTGCATTCAAAGCTGTTCCGCCTATGCTCTCCCTCAAATTTGAGGCTTTGCGATAAACCCGCGATGCACCTCCTGAACCACTTCGACTGACTGGGAATGAGCCATGAACATTCAAACACCCGTGTCCGAACAATCCGCACCTCAAAGTGCCCAAAACGCCAGTATTCGGCACAATTGGTCTCGCGGCGAAGTTGAAGGCTTGTTTGCCCTGCCGTTCAACGACCTGGTCTTTCAGGCGCAGACAGTTCACCGGGAATGGTTTGATCCCAACGAGGTGCAAAAAAGCACGCTTCTGTCCATCAAAACAGGCGGCTGTGCCGAGGACTGTGCCTACTGCTCGCAAAGTTCAAAATACGACACCGGCCTGTCAGCCTCGAAGATGATGGAAGTCCAGAAGGTTATTGCGGGGGCGCGCCGTGCCAAAGAAGCCGGTTCCTCGCGGTTCTGCATGGGTGCTGCCTGGCGTGAGCCCAAAGACCGGGACATGAACGCCATTGTCGCTATGATTGAAGGCGTGCGCGCACTTGGTATGGAAACCTGTATGACACTGGGCATGCTGTCGCCGGAACAGACCATTCGCCTGAAAGATGCCGGGCTTGATTACTACAATCACAATGTTGATACGTCGGAGGAGTTTTATCCCTCCATTATTTCGACCCGCACCTACCAGGATCGCATCGACACGCTTGAGCGTGTTCGCGAGGCCGGCATCAATGTTTGCTCTGGCGGCATTCTGGGGCTGGGTGAAGAACGCAGCGACCGGGCTGGCATGCTCATGACGCTTGCGAACCTGACCGAGCATCCGCAGTCCGTGCCGATCAATATGCTGATCCCGATCGAGGGCACGCCTCTTGGTGACAATGCTCAGATCGAAGCGATCGAATTTGTGCGCACCATCGCTGTTGCCCGCATCATGATGCCCAAATCCATTGTGCGCCTGTCGGCCGGTCGCGAATGGATGTCTGATGAAACTCAGGCGCTTTGTTTTCTGGCTGGCGCCAATTCGATCTTCATGGGCGAAGAACTTTTGACCACGAAAAATCCGGCTCTGGAAAAAGACGAGAAAATGTTTGAAACACTCGGTCTCAAACCAATGCCAGCCCATAGCTGCCCATCGGAAGTTTAACACCCGCCCTCGGCGTATGAAACCGTTCGCCTAGGGGCGCGGCCTCATGCGCTTTATCCATAGGTGTCTCCCATGACATCCATCCCCCCACCCAATCCCGTTTACCCCTCTCCACCAGAATGGCTGGAGAAAGGGGCGCCACACGTCTGGCTGCCTTATGCGCAGATGCAGACGGTGCCCATGACCCTCCCCGCCGTTAAAACTGATGGGGTGCGGATTACACTGGAAGACGGCCGGGAGCTGATCGATGGGATCTCGTCCTGGTGGACGGCAGCGCACGGGTATAACCACCCCCACATACGCGAGGCCGTCTCGCGGCAATTGGAAGCAATGCCGCACATTATGCTGGGGGGCTTTGCGCACGAGCAGGCGTTTACCCTTGCCAGGCGGCTTGCCGACATTCTGCCGGGCGACCTTGCCCACACGTTCTTCTCCGAATCCGGCTCGGTCTCCGTTGAGATCGCGATGAAAATTGCCATTCAATACTGGATCAACCGGGGCGAACAGGGGCGGCGCCATTTTGTCAGTTTCCGGGGCGGGTATCACGGCGACACTTTGGGGACCATGGCGGTCTGCGACCCGGACGAGGGCATGCACACACTCTTTAAGGGCGTCATTCCCGAACATTTCCTGACCGATCTGCCAAAAGATGCCAGCGCCGAAGACGTGTTTGACGCCTATCTTGGTGCCCACGCCCACGAAGTCGCGGCTGTGATTACAGAACCGCTGGTGCAGGGCGCTGCCGGTATGCTGTTCCACCCACTTGAAACCTTGCAGGCACTTCGGCGATCTTGCGACCGCCACAATGTGCTGTTGATTGTCGATGAAATTTTCACCGGGTTCGGGCGCACGGGAACACTGTTTGCCTGCGACCGGGCGGAGATTGTTCCCGATATCATGACCCTGTCAAAGGCGCTCACCGGCGGCACGATGGCGCTTGCCACGACCACGGTCCGGGCCCCCGTCTTTGAGGCTTTTTTGGGTGATGACCCAGCTAAGGCACTGATGCACGGGCCAACCTATACCGGCAACCCGCTAGCCTGTGCGGCGGCCAATGCCTCTCTTGATCTGTTTGAGAGCGAACCTCGTCTTGAGCAGGTCGCCAATATTGAAGCACAACTCAAAAGAGAGCTGGAACCAGCCCGCGCGATCCCAGGGGTGCGGGATGTCCGCGTGCTGGGCGCCATTGGGGTCATTGAGGTGGATACGCTGAAAGACAATGAGTGGCTGAAGCGGCGCTTTGTCGAAGAAGGTGTATGGGTCCGACCGTTTGCCAATATTATCTATACAACCCCTCCCCTGGTCATTGATGCCGATGATCTGGGGTGTCTGACGACCGCAATGCTCAAGATAGTGGCAGAATGGGCAGAAAAGTGAGCTCTGGGCTTCCATTGTCCCGATCCGGACGATCTCAGCCCTACCCCTATTGAGCCAAATAGGAGTAAAAGTTAGTCTCATTTCGCTTAACTGATTCGCGTATTTCAGTTGAGTTTCAGCGCCTAAAAGAGCCTTAAAGTCAGACGGGAACTTTGAGGCCGGGCGCGACAAGACACGGCTTCCGGGTACCAAGAGACGCAGTCTCGTGGAGATCCAATCAGGAAACATGTCTTTAACAACCCCGTCTGTGAGCAGGGGTTCGTGTGTATGTACGTGATTGCGTTCGCGTCTCAAAAGGGTGGGTCGGGTAAGACCACCCTAGCCGGGCATATTGCGGTTGAAGCAGAGCGTGCAGGGCATGGCCCTGTGGTGCTAATGGACACGGACCCGCAAGGGAGCTTGTCCCAGTGGTGGAATGTTCGGGAAGCTGAAACACCAGCTTTTGTCCGAACATCAGAAAATGGATTGGCGTCAGATTTAGCGACACTCAGAGCATCGGGAACGGGATTGGTTGTGATCGATACACCACCAGCTATTACATCGACGATCAGCAATGTCATCGCCGAGGTTGACCTTGTGGTTATTCCGACGCGACCCAGCCCTCACGATCTCAGAGCGGCGGGTGCCACGGTGCGGATATGCGAAAGTCTGGATAAGCCGCTGGTGTTTGCCATTAACGGGGCAGCGCCGCGCGCGCGCATCACCACCGAGGCCGCCATTGCTCTCTCGCAGCACGGCGCTGTTTCTCCTGTAATCGTCCACCAGCGCGTGGATTTCGCCTCCGCCATGATTGATGGACGGACAGTAATGGAGTTGGGAGGTTCATCGCGCTCGCCGGGTGAAATTTCTGCTCTTTGGGGTTTCTTGAAAAATCGCCTTGCGGGTGAGACTGCTGCGCCACTGCTGTCTTCAACCGAGCCCTGCAGCAAAAAGGAAACCCTTACGCTGGTGAATGAGGACACGTCTCTTCGAGGGGCAGCTTGATGGCTAAGAAACCCGCTCCCCTGACGAGCGACTTGCTGGTACGTAAAGGGGAGGCAACACCTTCGTCCGTCAATCCGGCGGATCGCTCCTCTGATGTCGAATTGGCTGGAGGTGCTCCCACAGCCCCTCTTTCCGCCACACCTGCCGATGCGGGACGTCCCCAAACGCCTGAGCCGGAAATCATTTTGGCGGCAGACGAAGACACGGATACGACGCATGGATCACGGCGCCGACTTGCCGCCGTCCTCGGACTGGTCGCTGTCGTCACGGCGACCGTGCTGGCGATCAACATGTTTGGATCAGAGGAACCAACCCTTTCCGTCGCCCCTTCCGGCGCTGGGAATAACGTTGTGGCAGCGGACACGCCGAGCGTTGCCCCCATCATTTCTGCTCCAGAACCAGCGTCCGTCGGGACCCCGACGGCCCCTGGCGAGCCTGATCTGCGGCTTGCCCCTGCAGAGACGACAACAGCTGAGGTAAATGCTGCTTCCTCACCGGTCCCGGTAGAACCGACCACGCCTGTTGCTCCCATTACGCAGGAGCCCATTGTCGTCGAGACAGCGCCCGTCTCTCCGCCGCGCGAAACTGCAACGATTACTCCGCCACAACCAGTTGCTTCCCTCGAGGCCTCTACACCCGACGTGGCAGCTGCCATTACAGACCGGCCCACCCCACCAACAATTGCTGTAGCCGGCCAATATCTTGTTCAAATCCTGTCCGTTCGCTCTGAAAATGCTGCGCGGGCTGCATGGGCGCGGGTGCAGGTGGCCCATGATGCATTGCTTGGCAATGAAACACTGAACCTTGAGCAGGCCGATCTTGGGGAACGCGGGATCTTTTACCGCGTGCGCTTTGGCGCCTTCAACGCACGCGGCGACGCCAACGCGGTTTGTAAAACTCTTAAGGCGGAAGGTCAGGACTGCCTGGTCAAGCGAGTAAACTAGAGCTCCATCAGTGCTCTCAGGACCGAAGCCTTCGCTCATAGCAAAATTTAGATGAATGACGTAGGGTTGCCGCAGTTCTGAAATTCTGGAGGCAAATGGCAGCTTCATGTTCCTGAAACGCATGCGCCTGTTCGAGCTGTTGGGCTTTACGGTCTATATCGATTTGAGCTGGATTTTTATCGCCCTGTTGATCGTTTGGTCGTTGGCGACTGGACTTTTTCCTTCGTGGCAAGAAGGACTATCACCCAACACTTATTGGATCATGGGTGTGGTTGGTGCGGTCGGTTTGTTCGCCTCGATTATCTTTCACGAATTTTCCCATTCGCTGGTGGCACGGCGCTATGGCATCCCGATCAAAAGCATCACGCTTTTCATTTTCGGGGGCGTGGCGGAAATGACCGACGAGCCTCATGAGCCGCATGCCGAATTCTATATGGCGATTGCCGGACCTCTGGCGAGTTTCTTTCTGGCTGCCATGTTCATGTTGCTGGCTGCCGTCGCTGAAGATGCCGCTTTGCCCGTGGTTGTCCATGCCGTCCTGCAATATCTTGGTTGGGTCAATGGGATGCTTGCAGTCTTCAACATGGTCCCCGCCTTTCCGCTTGATGGGGGACGTGTGCTGCGCGCCGTCCTGTGGCATCGCAGCGGCAATCTTCAGGAAGCGACGAAACGGGCGGCCAGCATCGGTTCGCAGTTCGGACTGGGCTTTATGTTCCTAGGCATATTTGCTTTTGTCACAGGCAGCCTGATTGGTGGCCTCTGGTGGTTCCTCATCGGCGTCTTTATGCGCACGGCCTCAGCCTCCTCTTACAAGCAGGCGCAGATGCGAAATGTCCTTGAAGGGGAACCCGTCAGCCGGTTCATGGGAACTGATCCAATTTGCGTCTCGCCCGACATGAATGTCCGCCAATTGCTTGAGAACTATTTCTATCACCATCATCACAAACTATTTCCGGTCCTTGCCGACGGACAATTGTTGGGGCAGGTGACGGCTATCGATATAAAAGGGGTTCCGGCTGCACAGTGGGACGAGGTGACCGTGGCTGAAATTACAGAACCGGTCTCGCTGACCAATACCATTGGGGTGGATGAGGACGCGATGCAGGCTCTGTCACGCATGAACAGAACCCAGCGCTCGCGGCTCATGGTGATCTCGTCAGACCAGCAACTTGTTGGCATCCTGACGCTTAAAGACATGCTGGACCTCTTCCAACTCAAAGTTGATCTGGAAGAGAAGTAAGAACCAGCGCCCTTCAGCCTGAAATCGGGCCAGGACTGCCTAGTCAAGCGGGTGAACTAGGCGAACCTCTTCAGACTTTGGCCTTCGGCCTCATTTTCTGAACCTTGATGTCGTCATTCTGCAACGGCGGATGCTTCTGCTTTGTGAATTTCCATCTTGACCGGTGGCTTGGAAAATTCTGGCTCGCTGGCAGTCAGTTGTTTGAGGGCGTGCTCCCGGTCCGCCATCGTGAACTCACCTGTGGTCAAGCAGAACTCAACGAAATTGTCGTTCGGGTCTTTGGTGTAGATCGACCTGCACCAGACGTGATCCAATTCCAGCACGTCATATCCGGCTTTGAGCCATCGTTGCATACGGTCTTCGAGTTCATCCGCGTCTTTTACATCGAACGAAATATGATTGATCTGGTCAGGCACACCCGCTGCCTTGGACAGGTTGGTCTCAAAATTCTCTGTCCCAGGGACATCATGCATCTCCCAGAAGGCAATGAATTTTGAATCATCCTCCATCCTGTAGAAAAAATGCTTCGCCCACCCACCGGTGGGCACAGGACCAACTTCAACTTTGACGAGTTCGAAACCCATCACACCTTCATAGAAAGTGTGAATTGCATCCATGTCTTTGGCAGCAAGCGCCAGATGATGATACCCCATGCTCTCTCCTCTTTTTTCCCAACCGTTTCGAAACCGAAGCCGGTTACGTCTCATCCACCATGTTCATGACATCAGATGACGCACCGCCACCTCCCGGCACTGGTATTTCGACAATCGGGTCGTCCACATCGTCATACTCAAGCCGCAGCGCCCGGCTCATAATCGCGTGCATCTCATACATGGCTGTGATGTAAGTCAGTTCCAAAATCTCAACATCGTCCAGATGGGATTTGAGCGCTGCAAAAGTACCATCTGACACGCGCCCATTGTCCCTGACCATTTCGTCGGTATAGGCCAGAACCGCTCGCTCGACGGGAGAAAAACAATCAGCAACCGCCCAGTGCGGCAGTGCTTGGATCTGCTCTTCCCTAATCCCCACATCGCGGCAGGATTTACAATGTTGCGAAAATACAAATTTCGAGCCACGCACATATCCTGCGCGTGTCTGCCCCAACTCTCTCAACTTGGGGTCAAGCTTGCGGTTGGGATCGCGGTAAAACCGGAAGCCATCCACTGCGTGTTTGAAACAATCCGGTACGAGCGCAAATACAGTCCACCAGTTTCCCGGCGTCCCTGTTGCGGTGCCAGGCTCTGCCACAGGGTCACGATCACCGAACAGCACCTGATAAAGCTGATCCACAAAAGGGTCTGCCTCGGCCTTTGGTACTTCAGCCAGTCTCGGCATCTCATGCCTCCTCGTTTTTGATCTTCCTTTTTTGTAAGTTATTCTTACAATATATTCAAGGAACGAATCCACGCGAGAGAGTAGAGAGCATGCCTGACACACCACCGGCCATGACGGGCAGCCTGATGATCGGACTTCTGGAGGGCTTTATGTGGCTCGACCGAGGACTGCAGGAGAGCCTGCGGGCGCTGAATTTACCCGACGTCCGGCGCCTTGAATCCATGATTATGCTTTACGCCGCTTCAGGCATTCGACAGCCCACAGATCTTGCGCGCACGCTTGGCGTGACGCGGCAGTCGATCAACTCGGCCATGCGGGAGCTCGAGCAAAAAAATCTGATTGAGCTCAAACCGGACCCAAGAGATGGGCGATGCAAGATCATCGAGTTTTCAAGAGCCGGAGACCCGGTGCGCCTGAAGGCCGTGAAAATCATGGCCGCACTTGAGGCAACACTGGTTGAGCGGCTGGGAGAACAATCCATGCGCAATCTGGCGACCGTTCTTGGCGCAGATTGGGGGGACACGCCTTTGGTCGAACAGGAACGCAAGAGAGCGAAAAGAGCTGTGGGCGACACTCGGTGAAACGCCTACAGCCCCACCGTTGATGCTGGGGGGAACTGTTAATGCAAAGTCTGCTGGGTGACGCGAGCGACCTTCTCGCGGAATATTATGTTTACATAAAATTTTTCCATATGGTCTTTGCAGCCATTTGGGCCTGGAGTACATCGGTCGCTTACATGGCCTATCTCGTCCCTCTGTTTCGCGACTGGCAACGCAACCCGGATGACCCGGAAAAGACGCAACTCCGAAACTGGGCCCTGGAGCGTTTTGACGAGGGCGCAAAGCTGGAACATATCGCCTTTCCGGTGCTGCTTATTACCGGCCCGATGCTCATGCTTGCAGGAGGGTGGAGCCCGGACAGCGGCTGGTTTGCCATGAAGCTCGTGATTGTGGCCCTTGTTTTTCTGCCAATCGAAATTGCTGATTATCACTTGGCTCACTTCGGTGGCAATAAAGCGAAGCTGCGGCATGCGGGCAACGCGAAAGCCCATGAGGCCGCAATCCACACCCACTGGTGGTTCCTGGTCATCACCACACCCATCGTGGCCATCTCCATTACCTTCACTTTCTTTCTCTCTATTGTGAAACCCTTCTGAGGACGATCATGAGCTCTGACCTTCTGCCCCCCCTTGGCGACTTCAAACAACGTCCCTTCATTGTTGAGATGAAAACGGTCAACCAGATCGCGGTCACCCTGAGCGCCTATCTCCTGCTCGCAATCTATCCCGCGTATGGCCTGTTGCGCCTTGTGTGGGCCGGGAATACCAGCGCATTTTCCCCCTCCGGCATTGCCATCGCCGTTCTCATCTCTGTTCTTTTCGGGATCTACGCCCGCCGGACCATGTGGCGTTATCTGAGAATCACACCATCACCTTGACCACCTAAATGCGCTGAGCTCCCCTTTCCGGACGAACTCATATTCGCGACAGGTTGGCAAAGTCATTGGCTGCGCATGCCCGCTCCGGTAGGGTTCGCCCATCAAAATGGGAGAAGGTTTAGATGAGTGGGAACGACATGAAGAATGATATTCAGGCTGTCATCTGGGATTTTGGCGGGGTGCTGACATCCAGCCCATTTGAGGCCTTCAACCGGTTTGAGGCCGAACGGGGCCTGCCACAGGATTTCATACGGCAAGTCAATTCCACCAACCCGGACAGCAATGCCTGGGCCCTGTTTGAACGCAGCGATATTTCCCTGGATGTGTTCGATAAGAAATTTGCCGAGGAGGCAAAGGCTCTTGGGGGGGCTGTCACAGGCAGGGAAGTTGTCAGTCTTCTTTCGGGGGATATCCGCCCTGCTATGGTGACGGCGCTCAAGCGCTGCAAAGAGCATTTCAAAGTTGGCTGCATCACCAACAATGTCAGTGCCGGTGAAGGGGCGGGCATGGCGCGCAGCCGCGACAAGGCCACTGCGGTCTCTGATGTCATGGCACTCTTCGATCATGTGATTGAGAGTTCGAAGATTGGGATGCGCAAGCCGGATCCCCGCATTTACGAGATGGCATGCGAGACGTTGGGGGTCGATGCCAGCAAGTCGATCTATCTGGACGATCTGGGGATCAACCTCAAACCCGCCCGGGCTTTGGGTATGACAACCATCAAGGTGCTGAACGGAGAACAGGCCCTCAAGGACCTGGAAGCAGCGGTGGGCCTGTCCCTGCGATAGGCTTCCTGTCTGCTCATTTCATACGCCCATAAAAAGGCCGCCCGATAAGGCGGCCTTTTTGTCATGTCATATGAACGCTTTGGTGTGTGCTTAGCCCTGTGCAGCAGCCTTTGCAGCTTGTGCGTCTTCAGCGCTCAGACCCAATTCACTTGCGACGTGATTGACCAAATGTTCTTCAAACTTATGCAGGCTTCCGTCTGACAGCGCGACGGCCCAGAGCATTTTGAGAAGGTCCTTCTTTTCACCCTCATCAAAGCTGGTCGCAACGGTGTTGATAAAAGCCATATCTGAGTAGTTTGCCTTTTGGCGCTGCTCAGCAACCTCGACCAGGTCTGTCGCGGCTGCATCACTCAAACCAAACTGCGCTTTCACAAGTCGCGTGATCGTCGCACGCTCCCCATCATCAAAGTCGCGGTCAAGCCGGGCGGCTTCCACCATCAGCGCTGCCGCTGCAACCTGACTGGCATTGCCGCTGGATACTGCCGCCGTTGGTGCCTTGGGGCCATCTTTCAAAAGGGCTAGAATTTTGTCGAGCATGGGTGCCTCCGATCTCTGCATCTGACGGAGCTGAAAGCCCGCCTCCTATACATTCAAACTATAACGCCGCCGAGGGATGCTGTCCCGCGGCGGCGTCATTTTTTCGTATCGCCTCGCTGCCTAGTGCGAGAGCGCTCCGGATGGCGCCCGCACAGGCCGCTTCCGTGGGAACAGCATATCAAGGACCACTGCAATGGCAGGCAGGGTCGTGATCGCCATGATCATGTTGATTGAGAACATGAAGGTGAGCAAAAGCCCCATATCTGCCTGGAATTTCAGAGCAGAGAAGGTCCATGTCGATACACCCACGGCCATGGTGATGGCTGTGAACACAACGGCCATACCTGTTTCAAACAATGTCTGTTTGTAGCTGTCGGTAATGTTCAAACCTTCCGCCAGATGGAATTGCACCCGGTTGTAGATGTAGAAGGCGTAGTCCACACCTAGCCCGACCGCCAACACCATCACCGGCAGGGTTGCTATCGTGAGCCCGATCTGCAGCACTTCCATGAACCAGTAGCCAAAGAAGGTGGCAAAGGTCAGCGGGATCGTACACGCAATCGTTGCGCGCCAGTCACGATAGGTGAGGATCACAAGAGCAACGATGGCCACATAGACCCACAACATCATGGGAAGTTCTGACTCTTCGATTTCCTCGTTCACCGCTGCCTGAACCCCCATATTGCCGGAGGCCAAACGGATGACGACGTCGTCTCGCGCATTCTCGTCACGCCACGTTTTTACGGCAGCGACTGCCCGTGTGATCGTGGTTGCCTTCGCATCTTCCAGGAAGACCAAAAGCGACATCACAGAACAGTTCTGGTTCAACAGACCTGTTGAAGGCGGCACCGGCCCCACTGCCTGCACCAGAGCAAACTGGTTACGAGGCAAAGCGCGCCATTTTAGATTGCCTTCGTTCCAACCGGCTGAAGAATTCTTCACCGCATAGGGCAGAGAAATCGCCAGCGCCACGCCTTCGACATTTTCCATGTCCCAGGTGAAACGGTTCAAATACTCCATGTAGGGATATTTGATACAGGCTTCGGTCGGCGTCTCAACCACAATCGTGAGCAGGTTCAGACCCAGCGCGAACTTGGCCGCGATGGTCGTACTGTCCACGTTATAACGTGCATAAGGATGCAGTTCTGCTGACCCTGGATGCAGCGCGCCCACATGACGGTCCTGACTTTCCACAACTGCCGCTGCGAAGAGAGCGGTAGAAATCAGCAACGTGATAACGGCTGCTTTCGGGTTGGCGATGTTGCCAAGGACACGCATGATCTTGATGCGCGATTCCCGAGCCTTTCCCACCCGCTCGACGAACCCTTCATCGAACGTGAAGTAAGACGCCAAGATCGGCAACATGATGAGGTTGGTGATAATTTTCAGGGCCACACCAATCGATGCGGTGATTGCTAGTTCCTGGATCATCTGGATCGGGATCAAGATCAAGGTGCCAAAACCGACAAGGTCAGTTAGCAGCGCCATGGTGCCTGGAATGAGCAGTCCGGAGAAACTCGTCCTCGCGGCTTCTTCCGAGGTAGCCCCCGCCGAGATTTCCGCGGTGATCAAATTGATTTGCTGAACACCGTGGCTCACCCCGATCGCAAAGACGAGGAAGGGCACCAGGATCGCAAGTGGATCCAGGCCGTAGCCAAGGAAAGACAGAACACCAAATTGCCAAACTACCGATGTCAGTGATGCAAACAGCGGTAGGAAGGTAAGAATAATCGACCGTGAATAGAGGTACACCGACAACGCCGTAAGCACGAATGCGACACCGAAGAAGAAGACAACCGACTGGGCACCATCCGCGATGTCACCAATCAGTTTGGCAAAACCAATGATGCGAACAGTGTAGTCGCCACCCTCAGTTTCATACTTGCCTCGAATTTCTGATTCCAGCTTTGCGGCCAGATCGAAATAGTCGAGCTTCTCTTGGGTCCGTGGATTGTACTCAAGCAACTCCGCCGTGATCATAGCAGCGGAAAAGTCCTGAGCCACAAGGCGGCCAACAAAGCCGCCACGGATCACGTTGTTCTCAATCTCTGCCAACGCTACCGGGTTCATTGTCTCTGCTGTGACAGTTCCCGGGATCACGTCGTCCGCGCGGATACCCTCTTCGGTAATTTCAAGATACCGGGTATTGGGGGTCCAAAGGGATGTCACTGTGTGCCTGGCAACGCCTGGCAGGAAGAAAATATCGTCGGTGATGTCTTTATAGGCCTGGAAGAATTCCTTGGTCCAAATAGACCCTTCATTGGCTTCCAGGACAATCAGGACGCGGTTCGAGCCGAACAGCTTTTCGCGATATTCCTGGAACGTCTCAATGTATTCGTGCCCTGCAGGCAACTGCTTGTCGAACCCGGCGTCTAGTTTTAGCTGGGTCGCATAATAGCCTGCGTAAAGCGTAAACACTGCAAGCACGGCAAGGATAATCAGGCGGGTCCTGAAAATAAGGGCTTCAAGTAACTTGACCATGGACTTTTCCCGTCTCCCTGACCGCATCCATCGCGGCCGAAAACACACTACATGCGCTCTTTGCACAAGAGGCCAACACACTACCCAAGTGCACAGGCTCCTTGCGCCAAAAACGCAATACTAATTGGGGGAAAATCCTTCCGCGGGTGAACATCCGTACACCCCACTTCTTGATGGTCAACGTAAAGATGGAAGACCTGACTGGTCGTCCCATCTATCCGTTTGACCGCTGTTGGCCGCTTGCCAAGTGGCTGGCGACTAACAGGACTACCCCCTCCCAAGTCCCGCCGAAGCGGGTTGCCGACATTCTGCAGCCGATCCATTATTATCGTCTTAATGTGACCCGACGCTTAGAAGGTCTGCGCCTGGTCCCCCTATCGAACCTGTTGATTGAACGAAGTTTGGTTCAATTGCAACGGGGTTGATGGTTCTCGGATAGCACAGTTTCTGGATGAATGTAACGAGAAACAGTGCCGCTGCTTCCATTTGAACTCCCCGGGACAACACGCCACAAAATTAACCAAACCTTGTCCCACCATGAACTTGGGCGGCGGCGTGGTATGCGGCATGTTCTTTTGCTTAACCTCGCCTTAAACAAAGGTGACGCTTGTGTCATTTTATTCTTGATACCTCCCTATCCCGTCCCTATCTTCCCGACAAGGCAGATTTTGGCATTCCTCCGACACCAAGTCGGTCGAGTACTGGACATGGAGCGCCGACGCTTTTGACCATCTGGGTCAAAATGATTGGCACGAATGGTGGAATGGCTGTAATCGGCTGTTTTGACCTACTTACTGGAGGAATAAATGGCGGAAACTAAGCAGATTACCAAGGACGAGGCTTATAACGCCTGCGCTCCTGACGACTTCCCAGCGATGATGGAAGTTGAGCGTTACAGCAACCGCTCCACCGCCTTTGACAAGATCATTTCCGCGACCCATGACCATTTCTGGGATCCGCTGGATACGAAATACATTGATTTCTCCGAACCTTTCGACATGGAAAACGAACGCTTGCTGCCGGATGAGTTTTTCATTGAACTGCGCCTTCCGTGCTTCCAAAAACTGTCGGAAAAGGAAAAGACACGTTTTGCCAATCAAAGTGCGCGGTGGATGCTGTCGGCTATTTTGCATGGTGAACAAGGGGCGTTAAACCTGTCCTCCAGCCTCTGTCACATTCTGCTTGATCCCGGCGCACAGGAGTATGCGGCCAACCAGACCCGCGAAGAAGCACGCCACGTGACGGCTTTCTCCAAATACATTGAGGCGCGCTGGGGCAAACCACTGCCTGTTGGTCAGACACTCAGCGACCTGCTGACTGACATTGTTGGCTCCAAGGAAGTCTATAAAAAGATCGTCGGCATGCAGATGCTCGTGGAAGGTCTTGCGATGGGCGCGTTTGCGACCATCTACACCAAATCCAATGACCCGCTGATGGTAAAGCTCATGCAGTTGGTGATGACGGACGAAGCGTTTCACCACAAGTTCGGCAAGATCTGGGCGGACCGCACGATTCACAAGCTCTCCGAAGAAGAACGCGATACAATCGAAGACTGGGCGGCACACTGTTTCCAGACCTTGTTGTTCAACCTTGTGAACCCAGAACAGAAAAAAGTCCTGTATCCCGAGTTCGGACTTGACTGGGAGACGGTGCAGAAAGAGATGCTCGAAGCCGTGAGCGACGATGATCGTCGCGAAGCCATGCGCGAAGGCACCAATATTTTCCGTGTGCTCATCAAGACCCTTCTGAAGGCAGGCATCATCACAGATCGCACCAAGGACTTCTATGCGGTCTACGTGGACATGAATGAGCTGAAAGACGAGGGCGACCGGATGGTTGGGGACGATATTGCCGAAGAAGGCATCAAGTACCTCAAGACCATCAATTTCTCTACCAATGAGAACGTACTCGCGAGCGTCTCAGCGGCGGAATAAGTTAGGACACTATCCCCACGATCCTCATCGTGCGTAGTGCAAAGGGCGGCTACCCCCCTCAAGCCGCCCTTTTTCTATGGGAGAGGCTCACCTCTCCCTGTCGCGTTCCCGGACGTAAAAGCAGCTCCCGCTTTTACTGGAAACACCCTCTCCCTGTCGCGTTCCCGGACGTAAAAGCAGCTCCCGCTTTTACTGGAAACACCCTCTCCCTGTCGCGTTCCCGGACGTAAAAGCAGCTCCCGCTTTTACTGGAAAC
>CAZFHW010000032.1:16443-24063 GCA_964518885.1 uncultured Parvibaculum sp.
CCCTCTCCCTGTCGCGTTCCCGGACGTAAAAGCAGCTCCCGCTTTTACTGGAAACGCTTTAGCATGCCGACCATGAATCTTATGACGATAGAAGAAGTGGTTCACGACGCTCTGATAGAGAGCGAACCGGACCTTCCAGCGCCTCCATGGAAAGAAACGGGCCACGGGGTTTGGGGCACTGTCTACGACCTTGGCGATGGCACCGTCCTCAAGCTGGTGCGCAAACGCGGCGGCCTTGGATCGGCAGCGGGGTTGATCCACCGCGAAACCAGCGCCCTTGCTGCGCTGGGTGGCCAACGCGTAGGTGGCTTTCAACTCCCCGCGCTTCTGGGTCATGGCACGCTCTCTCTGCCCGCAAACCCTTTCGTTGCACCGCTTGAAGGCTGGTTGCGGCTGTCACGGCTGAACGGGGAAATCCTGTCTGCACGGGTACCCTCGGACCCTGATGCACGGCAGCGGCTTGGTGAACGGCTTGGGGCCGCCATTGCCGATTTCCATGCCGCCACACCGGCGTTGAACAACGCTGGCAAGATACCGATCACTGACCCGATTGATCGGGCCATCGGATTACTTCAAACGGCACTGCCTAAACCTGAGGACAAAATACTTTGTGAGCGATTGCGCACACGATGGCACGAACGGGATACGCCCACGCCAGTCCTTCTGCATGGCGACATTAATTTCAGCAATGTGCTTGTCGATGAGGAGGGCGGGTTCGGCCTGGCTGATTTTGCAGAATGCGGATACGGGCCAGCCCATGCCGACTTTCGCCACCTGGAAAGCCGCCCAGAGCTTCGTGACGCGGTTTTTCTAGGCTACCGGGCGGTCAGCGGCGCACCGATCGATACAGAGACCTACTACCTCGCCGCCACCGTCAATGCACTCGCCACACTTTACTTTGGCGGAACGGTGCAACCGGGCGTCACCGCCAATGATCCGCGTGTGGGGATGCGCCTTCGCGGCATGGTGCGCCATTGCATGAGCAAAGCAGGGCTGGAGGAATGATGTCTCATGGATGAAAACAATCCCCTTTCGCACGCTACATCTGATGGGCGACAATCATCCGTTGCGGCGGCGGTTCAACGGGGTGTCTGCCGGTTGCTCATCCACATGGGGTACATGCCCCTCACGGAACTCGGACTAAAAACCGGACGTCGGGTTGATGTTGCCGCGATCAATGCCAAAGGTGAGATATTGATCGTGGAAATCAAATCATCGCTGGCCGATTTTCGGGTTGACCAGAAGTGGCCCGAATATCTCGACTATTGCGACCGGTTTTTCTTTGCGGTGCCGCCCGACTTCCCACTCGACGTATTGCCGGATAATACGGTTGTCGGCCTTATCGCTGCAGACAAATTTGGGGCTGAGGTGTTGCGCGAGCCTGAGACGGACAAAATTTCTGCGCCGCGACGCAAAGCCGTGACGCTGCTTTTTGCACGTGCTGCGGCAGCCCGGGTGCACAGAGCATTGGACCCCGGCGTTACAGCATTGCTGGGAAATGCAGAAGACGAGACCTCTTAGCGATCAACGCGGCGCCCGCTTGGCAAGAATGCGCTGAAGGGTCCGGCGATGCATATTGAGCCGCCGTGCTGTCTCCGAGACATTGCGATTGCAGAGTTCGTAAACGCGCTGAATATGTTCCCAGCGCACCCTGTCGGCAGACATCGGATTTTCAGGCGGATCTGCTTTCGCTCCAGGTTCCGCCAACAGTGCCGCTTCAACATCATCTGCGTCGGCGGGCTTTGAGAGATAGTCGACAGCGCCAAGTTTTACTGCTTCCACAGCCGTCGCAATATTTCCGTAACCGGTCAGCACGATGACCCGTGCATCTTCGCGCACCTCATGCAGGGCCGCGACCACCTCCAGCCCATTGCCATCGTCCAACCTCAAATCGACAACGGCAAAACGAGGTTTACCGGATTGAGCCAGACGAATACCGTCAGCAACCGACCCCGCCTGTGTCACCGCATAGCCGCGCCCTTCCATCGCCCGAGCAAGACGGCCCAAAAAAGGTGCGTCATCATCGACCAGAAGCAGCGTCCGCGCCTCATCTGTTGCCCTGCCGCTTTCGTTTCCGACCGCAACCGTTTCCTTCATATCGTCCGTCATATCTCTCCTGCCGACCCAGGTTAATTTCCAGGGGTGCCAAAAAATTCTCCACCCGCTGAGGAATTTTATTTTACGCCCTTCTGGCGCTCATACCAACTCAGAGTCGGTGATTTGCTCCTGCGCACCCCCCATCGGGGGCGCTTCCACGGCCTCGCGAGGCCACTCAACAATAACCATAGCTCCCGTCAGGCCATCGGTGCGATTACGAATGGCAACACGCGCACCGCTACGCTCCAACAGGGTTTTGCCGATAAAAAATCCAAGCCCCATACCTTCATGAGTACTGGAAGATCCGTACTGCGCCTCCATGGCCGCAGCGCTTCCCCGCGCCCTTGTGGTTATATAGGGTTCGCCCAATCGATCAATCAGGTCCATGGGAAAACCAGGCCCATCATCCATGATCGTGACACGGATCAGACCGTCCTTGGTCTCTGCGTTCACCACAACCAGCGACTTTGCAAAGTCCGCAGCGTTTTCAACAAAATTTCCCAGGCCGTAGAGAATTTCCGGGCGACGCACGAGTGAAACCGGGGGCACGCCCTCGTCGCAGCTGGATGTCAGCTCAAAATCCACGTCCACGTCCCGGTGGGGTGCGACAATTTCTCCAATCAATGCACCAAGCTCGATGCGCGAATAGAGAGCATCACGCTCATCGGGTTTGCGTGTCAGCCGGGAGAGAATTTCCTTGCACCGTTCTGCCTGCGACCGCAGCAATGCCAGATCATCTTCCAACTGCTCACCGGTTGGTTTTTCTCTCTGAAGTTCGCGTGCCACGAGCGCAATGGTTCCCAAAGGAGTGCCCAATTCGTGTGCCGCAGCGGCGGCCAATCCATCGAGAGCTGACAGCCGCTGCTCGCGCGCGAGGACCATTTCCGTTGCCTCCAACGCGTTAGACATACGCCGCGCTTCATCCGCGATACGCCAAGCGTACATGGCCACGAACCCGAGACCCAATAAGAGGGCCGCCCAAATGCCCGCCTGATAAATACGCGGCAACACCAAAGGCACATCCGGTGTCCACGGTAGCGGCAGATAGAAAAAACCCAAACTCGTGACGCAGAAAAACGCAAGGGCCAGAAGCAAAGTGGTGGCTCTGGGTGAAAGCGTTGCCGCTGAAATTGTCACAGGCACCATAAAGAGAAGGGCAAACGGGTTTCCAAGTCCTCCCGTCAGGTAAAGCAATGCGGCAAGCTGAACCAGGTCATAGGCTAGGTAAGCAGCCGCTTGATGGTCGGGCAATCGCACGGTTGCCCGGTACCGGATTGAGAGCACCACATTGAGCCAGGCGGAAGCCGCGATGGCTGCCAGGCAGAACCCCAGCGGCAAAGGAAAACCCAGGCCATAGTTCACAAACAACACGGCGCCCAACTGTCCGGCGACCGCGAGCCATCGCAGGAGAACGAGCGTCTGCAGGCGAACGCCGGTGGGGTTTGCGGAAAAAGCAGGACGGGTGACAGATGATGCCATTGATTGGCTCGCTTTTGATGGCGTTAGCTATTGGACGGCCAACCCGGCTCAAGGCTCCGGGTTTCACCGATCTTCATGATCCACATATCGCCCTCATCATACCCCGCTCTGGCACCGGCGGCGAGAAAGCGTTTAGGGGGCTCGAACGGCGGCTCTTGGGTCAGCACCACCGTGCCCCAATGCATACCCACGAGCGTATGCGCGCGCAGGTCCTGCCCCATCTTGACCGCCTCCTCCGGTGTTGCATGGGAGGCGCGCATCATCTCGCGGGGCGCATAAGCACCAATCCCCAAAAGAGCTGTGTTGAAGGGTCCATATCGCTCGCCGGTGTCTTTGAAAACCGGACCGTAACCTGAGTCCCCCCCAAACATGAGATGATGGTCCGGGCCTTTAAAGGCAAATCCCGCCCAAAGCGATGTGTTGTAGTCAAATCCAACCCGTCGCGACCAATGAACAACAGGCAAGGCTGTCACTTTCAGATCATTCACCATGAGGTCGTCATACCAGTCCATATCAACAACATGAGTGAAGCCACGTTTGCGGAAAAAATCACCGAGCTTGAGAGGGACGACCACGGTCATGGTTTCTTTACCGGGCAGGCGAGCAAGCGCCCGTTCATCCAGATGGTCATAGTGATTGTGGGAGACCGCGAGGATGTCTATCGGTGGTAGATCGCGAATGGCAATGCCGCTTTTCACAAAGCGTTTGGGACCAAGGCCCGCAGGGCCCGCATAGGAGGTGAGGTAGGGATCGGTCAGAATAATTTTCCCGGCGATCCGGATCAGGAATGACGCATGGCCAAGCCATGTCAAAAAATCATCCGTGCCCGCAAGCTGGTCCGCCAACCCTGCCGTCGCTTCCGCCCGGCTCATAATATGGGAAGAGGGCACTTCGACCTTACTGAAACTCTTGCCGAACATTTCAGCAAAAAAGGGCAGTGTCACGCGAAGTGATACGCTCTTTTTGGGACTTCCCTTAGGGTTCCGGAAGGTGCCGTCGGGCAGGTGATGCCAAGGCCGCTTACTCGCGTTGGGCATTCCTCCCGCCTCAGGTGATTTTGATTTGCTCATAGAAAGAAAGATAGGGTGTCACGGCCCCACAAAAAAGGGGTTATGAAAGGCTCATTTAAGGCAGACCGTTCGTGGCGATGCTAGTAAGCACCCACCTCCCGAAGCAACTCCACGATGGCTGAAAACCGGCCCTCCTCAGCAATGGTAAGGGCCCCCCGCCCGGTCAAGTCGGTGGCGTCATAGTCCACATCATAACGCAGCAGAAGACGGATCATTTCCAGCTCTCCTGCACGCGCGGCAATGATGATCGGCGGCTCGCCGCTCGACCCGTACTGGTCTGGATCAGCTCCCAAACTGAGAATCAGGTCTGCGAGAGAAACATATTTCGTATCAGCCAGAACCGTCAAAAGCGTATCGCCATTGCGGTCTTTCAATCTTATCCGTGCGCCCTTTTCGATCAGAAATTTAAACATGTCCATCTGACGATATTGCAGCGCCACAAAAAGTGCCGGTGTGCCCACCTTGTCGCGCGCATCCGGGGCCTGTCCCCGCACCAAAGCAGCCTCTACCTGTTCCTGGTCACCATCACGCACAGCTTCGATAAAAGCTGAGTCAGGGATAATAATGGTAGGCTGCCGCAGGGCAGCGTCGGCTGGAAGAGCGGCCAGAGCCGCAATAAAAAATACCAATGAGGCAAGCGCGACAAAACGCGCGGGAAACAATCCGGTTTGTTTCTTGATATCCAGATTTTTCATCATAAAATCCAACCGGTGCCGCTTGAGATGCAATGCACCCTCGCTAACCAGCCTCTCAAATTTGTTTGCGGTGAGCCTTGCGCTGGCCAGCAGACGAAAGGCACAGTAACACTTGAAGATCACATCTATAGACAAGGCGCACCAACACAGCAAACCTGCCCCACTTCCGTGAAACCATAGCATATAGGTGTTGCACCGTGAGGCAGGGGACCTGAATGGCCCATGAATATGGAACAAAACTGCCAGCAGACGCTGTCATTGCCAAAGAGAAAGTATCCCTATGTCACGATTAACGATATTTCTTGTTGCCTTGGCTGGCCTTGTTGCGGCCTCTGCTATGGCCCTCTACTTCGCCTCGCCCGACGAGCAGACATCCTATCCACAGCGCACCAGCGGCACGGCGCTTGTTGGCGGTCCTTTTGAACTTGTCGCCCATGACGGCAGAACAGTTACCAACAAGACCTTTGAGGGTGAATTTATGCTGATCTATTTCGGCTTCACCTACTGCCCCGACGTCTGCCCGACAGAACTTCAGGTGATGGCCAGCGCCCTTGACCTTCTAGGACCAGATGCTGACAAGGTCCGTCCTATCCTGATTACCATCGACCCGGAGCGCGATACCGTGGAAACAATGGCGCAGTATGTTGCCAACTTCCACCCTCGACTGATGGGCCTGACGGGCACACCAGAACAGATTGCAATAGCCGCCCGCGCCTACCGGGTCTATTACGAAAAGGTTGAAGATCCTGGCTCCAATGCCGCTTACACAATGGACCATTCTTCGATCGTCTTTTTGATGGCTCCCGATGGCGGCTTCCTTGCTCACTTCGGGCCGGGAACAGGACCCGATGCAATGGCGGAAAAAATCAGGGCAATGCTTTAGCCGGTTGCAAAAATCTGATCGTCGTTACGGAACGCCTTGAACTCAAGCGCATTCCCCGCCGGGTCTCTGAAAAACATGATGGCCTGTTCACCAGGTTTCCCGGCAAATCGAACATGGGGCTCAATGATAAAAACAATGCCGGCGTCTCGCAATCGAGCGCCGAGGGCTTCCCATTCTTTCCAGTCAAGAATTAAACCAAAATGGGGGACTGGCACGGCATCACCGTCTACCTGATTAACAACGCGATCAGCACTTCCCTCATTATTTAGATGCGCGACAATCTGGTGCCCACAAAAATCTAAATCCATCCAGGTCTCATCGCTGCGCCCCACCGCACATCCCAAAACATCGACATAGAATGATCGTGCTGCGGCAAGATCGTTTACAGGAAATGCAAGATGAAACCTTGGTGTGCTTGACATGGGACAAGCTTACCCGCTTTGTGGGGTCTATTCACACTCACAAATATCTTTGTTGATTCGCACGAGTACCCAAGCTCTTCATGACCAAACCGCTGACGTCACGCGCTCTGCATATGGACACCCTTTCCGTTTCTGGCGAACAGGTGCCCCTTGTCGTGCGACACAATCCTCGCGCACGCCGTTTCATTGTTCGTGTTGACATGACAACGGGTGCGGTTCACGTCACCACTCCGAACAAACGAAACGTCAAAGGTGCGGTGGCCTTTGCGCGCGGCCATGCTGAGTGGATTGCCGAACAACGCCGACAGGTTGCCCCCGCTGAACCTTTTTGTGACGGCGCAACACTTCCTGTCCGAGGCACGCAACATGTGATCCGCCATGTTTCCTGTGCGCGGGGTGCGGTCCTCCAATGCGCTCCCAACGAGGGTGGCATCGCGGAACTTCGTGTATCGGGTGATGCTGCCTTCCTTCCGCGCCGGGTTACAGACTGGCTAAAGCGGGAAGTCAAAAGTGACCTGAATGAGAGTGTGCTTCGCCACGCAACAAAACTGGGCGTGCGCCCAAGCCGCATTACAGTGCGGGATCAATCGAGCCGATGGGGCTCATGCTCTTCAACGCGGGCCCTTTCATTTTCCTGGCGTCTCATTCTGGCACCGCCTGATGTGTTGGATTATGTGGCCGCACATGAAGTTGCTCACCTTGTTCATATGAACCATGAGCCTGAATTCTGGCGTGTCGTGGGTTCACTCACGCCGGACTACCGCGCCACTATGCGGTGGCTCGAAAGGGAAGGCCCAGCGCTGCACAAATACGGAAACGACCCCTTTTCTGAGGATTAGTACGCGTAAAAAGTCCTTCCGCTTCTCTTGCCGACGCGCAGCGCCTTGCTGTCGCCACTTTTCTCCATCAGCAATGACATGATTTTTGATATTGCGACTGGGAGAGCATGATGGTGAATGAAACAGGGTCGGGAC
>CAZFHW010000033.1:0-23856 GCA_964518885.1 uncultured Parvibaculum sp.
CCGACCGCAAAACGATTTCGCAGTAAGCGCCTGCCTCCAAACGCTCGCGCGACAGTATTGCTCTCTCTCCGGGATTTAGAACGAGGTCAATTGACTGCAGCGTTACCGAAAATTCGCCATATGAGGTCTCACATCGGAAGGTCTCGCCAACCACGGCCTGTGTGCCGCCCCACATCACATATGCGCGGAACACGTCCGTCTCTACTGGCGCGTTCATTCCATGCGAGAGAATTTCACCCGCATCTGTAAAAAAAGCGTCGTCAAAAACCAGGCCGACCTTTCTATTCGAGGGCGTTCCCGCCGCAGGATCCGGCTGCTGCCGGATTGCGCTGACTATCGCTGTCTGATTGGAGGGGGAACTCAGCACCGTGTCACCGACATTCACCTGTCCACTGAGAAGATCACCTTCCAGATACCAATGGCCATTTTCAGAGACCACCGTGCCCACACGTATACGAAGCGGCGCACCCTCTTCAGCAGCTGTCCGTTCAAGTGAAGCAATGACTGTGTCGAGGGGCGGACCTTCATACCAGTTCATTTGGGGTAGACGGGCGAGTGGTGCCGGAAGTATGGCAGACGCTTCGATCCCCATGCTGCTCAAAAGGTTCCGGTACTCCTCAGCAATCAGATCAAATTGTTCCTGCTCAAAATCGATTTCATCCATCCGACCCACAAGAACGAGCGGCGATTGGTGGGGAAAAAATTTCGTTAGGTGCCCGTGAACACGATCCAATTCGCGGATACCCTGCGTTGCATCAAGAAGGATGACGGGGAAACTCTGTTGGCTGCTAAGCGTCGTGACATCCCAGGTGGTTGGGTCGAAAACGGTACAGGAGGCGAATATCTCCAACGCCTCGCCGATGGACAGATGGAAGCCACCCACATCATCTGGCCCGGCAAGCAGGACAGCGTGTCGGGACACCGCAAACTCTGTTTCAGTGGCGATCTTCACAGGCAACTCATATAACATTAAAAAAACGGAAAATAGAATGTATTCCACTGATTTTATGTGAGTTAAGCTGAGTGATGCGAAAAATCAAGGGCAGATGTACGGTAATCCCCGATAGATCAGGTTTGACGCCCTCTCCGACTCACTCTAACCAGAAGGAATACATTTGACGCACCCGGTTGGCAGTGCGCCGTGTCCATGAGCGAGGCCGCTATGACCGCCCATCTGGTTCCCGTTTCAAGCGCCCAGTTCCATACCAGGAGCGTCCGAGGCGGTCGGCTAAGCACGCCGTGGTCTTTTGCGATCACCCTGATCCTGTGCGGTGGTTTGTTGGGAGCCTGCACGGCACCAAATGCGGGATCAGCCCGCTCAGGCTCAGATGAGAGCCTTGCGCAGAAGGTAGACCGGCTCGAGCGAGAACTCGCCAACCTGCGAATTGACTATTCGATCGTAAGACCTGCGATGGAGCGGATCGTTTCTTCAGAAACAGGTTTGGAGGCCCGCCTCGCAGCAATTGAGAGCGCGTTCGGGCCTATCACAGCCTCAATTTCACCGGCAGAGACCTCAACTCCTGCCTATGTGTCACCCGCATCCACAAGCTTTCCTAAAGTCGGCATTCATCTGGCGTCATACCGCAATCAGGAGAATGTTGAACGGGGCTGGGCTGAACTACAGGCCGCCCAGGGCGATATCCTGTCCGGTCTGCAACTTAACATCGTGGATTATCGCAGTGATCATGATGGTCTCTATCGCCGCATGGTTGCAGGACCTCTCGACCCTGCTGGTGCAGAGAGCAGATGCGCGAGCCTGAAAGACCGGGGCATCTGGTGTCAGGTCGTGACGCTGGATCGCTGAGCGGGATACCAGCTACACAGCCACAGATTGTTGTAGACGCGCATGTGATGGCGCACTCACATCGAGATCTCGACATATTGCATCAAGATGAATTTGGCTGCGCACATGTTTCAGGCTGTAAGACATTTTCGGCCCATCGAAAACCAGATGTGTTTCTAACTCTCGATCACTTTTTCCGGGTTGCCGAACTAGTGTGGGGTAATATTTGTCGAACAACAGATTGAGCGCTATTCCCATGCCGTGATCGGCAGATTTGATAAACTTGCCATCAACGTCTGCTTCGCCAATCACATCCAAGCGCACATCAAATCCGTAAGAATCCAAAAGTGCAGCTTGTCGTGTCTTCAAATGCGGAGGTGATACCCGATCATCAGCAGAATGGATCATGCGGAACTGGCAAGACCGTTGTGTCTTCGCAGCCGCCTCCGCAAGGTGGGCATTGTAAGCGACATCGCGAATCAAACTGCGGTCTGCACCAAAGAAATTTGCTTCTCCATGTTGGTTAAATTGCCATTTTTGAACCGTCGAGCACCGAAAGGTGATGTTTTGTTCGGTGAGTGCAAGCTCGAGCCAGCGCCCATCGACAAATGTGGGTTGTGTTTCCGTATAAGCGGAGGCGTCGATGATCCCGTTGAATGTATTGGGCGCAAACTTGTGCATCACGTGAGCGATGTAACCACCATGTGACGACCCAAGACAGAGAACATTTTCGGTATCGAAAGCGATCGGCTGGTCGATCAAAAAATTCAACGCAGCGAGGTGATCAAGAGCACTCAGGACACCGAAGTTCTGATACTGCCCGCCGGGCGGAACCAGAGTTGCGTCGACGCCGAAGACCACATCTGATCTCTGCTTGAGCAGTGAAAGAATGTCATCATGAGTCTTGACCGGTGTCTCAAGTTTACCCCCGTGGGCAACATACTGGCCGAGAGCATCGACAAGAGAGCTTGGGCTGATGTTTAGCTCCACCTTGCCAAATTCAGTTGATCTATTAAGTCGGCAGGTATTGCAATGCGCGTCAACGGAGACCGCAACAAGATTGTATTTGTCCGCGATATAACGGCGGATCATTGATGAGTAGTTGGCATCCTTTTCTCCCCCCATGCCTGGGATGATAAAGACCAGGCCATCCGCAGTTTCTGTCTCCGGTGTCTCAACAAGAATTGTAACCGGATGATTGCGATCGCTGGCGAGCTCGAAATCCGGCTGACCTGGAATTTGATATTGACTAGAGGGCATTCGTTTTCTCCCGCGAGGCGCGGCAATCATCGACCAGCGACACGATGTCGCCAACACATTCGAGATCAAAAAGCCTGTTCCCTGGGAACCGAATATTGAGTTCTGTTTCAACGCGCAAAATCAGGCGGGCATGCGCAAGGGAGTCCCATCCATCAACATCTTCTGCGGTTGTCGCTAAACCAACCGTCGTGGGATCGCACGACAGTTCCTCACCAATGATAGCAGCGACTTCGCCTAGGGTTTTTGTTCCATCAGGCATTTGAAATTTCCACATCTGACGCAGCTAAGAATTTTTCTCGGGTTGCGTTTCGACTGATCTTCCCGCTGGTGCTTTTGATCAACCATTGCGGCGGCACGAGGTGAATAGCGGCCGGTACAAGAGCGGTCTCATCGACCATTGCGTCGCGAATGGATTTTTTTACAAGCTTGAGAGCGGCAGCATCGGTCTCACGACTTTCCGCGAGAATAACCAGCGTGTCGCTGCCAATTTCTTCTCTATAGACAGAAAGCGCCATCACCCGCCCTGGCACGACGCCAGGGATATCTTTCAAACAAAACTCCAGATCATGGGCGTAGTGATTGCGCCCATTCAAAATCAGGAGGTCATCCAGGCGGCCGATAACAAACAGCTCGCCGTTTGCCATGTATCCGAGATCGCCGGAATGATATCGCCCTGCCTGAAAGGCCTCTGCAGTCTTCTCAGGCTGCTGATCATAACCACGCGACAGGCTCGGTCCCGTAATACACACTTCCCCTACCCGGCGGTCAGGCAGTCGGTTGCCGTCACTGTCCATCACCAGTACCGAAAATCCGTCGATTGGTTTTCCGCATGAAAGAATATTGGTGGTCGGGCAGTAACTGGGCAATGTCGGCCGCGCGACAGCTTCTTCAATAAGCGCCCGTGTTTCAATGGTCTCAGCCCGTGGTGTTGTCGTTAAATCACTCTGCGTCACGCCGAATACGGTCTCGGCCATGGCATAGCAAGTATGCAGCTTGGTTTTGCCGACCCCAAAACGCCCAACCATCGAAGCAAAGGCGTCCAGAGTCTCTGGCCGGCACTTTTCAGAGCAATCAATAAAGGCGCGGACCGAGGACAGGTCCCATTCGTCTTCGTCGCGGCCCATACAATTCATTAGGTGCTGAAATGCGAAATTGGGCTGCCAGATCAAAGTCGCTTTCGTTTGTTCAATGACATCGAAAAGAAGTGTCGGGCGAATGACCCAGTCAAATGGGCTAATCAATGTGGCGGGCACCCCAGTGAGCACCGGCATCAAGCAGGAGGTTATCAGTCCCATATCGTGGTAGAGGGGCAACCAGCTGGCGATACGATCGCTTTCGCTGAGCTGTATAGAGCGCGCATAGGCATCGACTTGATGCAGCAGTGCCGCGTGGGAAATCATCACGCCCTTTTTTGTGCCCGTCGTACCAGAGCTGTGCTGCAGAAAGGCAATATCTTCTGAAGCGATAGCAATGCTGGGAAGCCGTGTCTCTTCAGGCAGTGTCTCGGGTGTGACGGTGCAGATGCCATGATCCGGCGCGACACTGTCCAGTGTTGATCTCAGCTTCGTGCTGGTAAACACGATTTTCGCATTGACCCGGTTGATGACCTGCATTTGCCCGCGCCAGAAGTGGGCCGGATGTTGTCGCGGACTCGGGGGTGGCATAAGGGTCGGCACGATGCCGGCCAGCATTGATCCAAAAAACGCATAAAGAAGATCTGGTCCGTGATCGAAAAGAATGAGCGCGCGGTCTCCCGGCACCAATCCATTTTCCTTACAAGCTGCCGCGTAAGGCGCTGCACATGTGGCAAGCTGCTGGTAGCTGATGCTGGTGTTCTGCCCGTTGACCTGAACACGGGCGTAAAGGCGGTTCGGCGTCTCATCTATGCGACGCAGGATGCGCGCTGTCGCGGTATCCCCGCCAGATTTCTTCCAAAAAGAAAGTAACGCCATGATGGCACCCTGCTGAACGCTGTAGACCAATGCTCATTCCAGCCAAACAGGGTAAATTTTGAGTAAACAGACAAGCCAATAGGGCTAACTAAAACAACAAACAGTTCAAAAATGGGAAAAGTAGTGGTGAGCCCAGCAAGGTTCGAACTTGCGACAACCTGATTAAAAGTCAGGTGCTCTACCAGCTGAGCTATGGGCCCGTCACTATTGCGAGAGAAACCCGCTCTGGACGGGCGGAAACTAGTCACCCTAGGTCAAACGGTCAACTGATTTGGGGGCAAATTGAGCGGTTTTGGGCGACAAAGTGCCCTAGGGGGGCGTCCCCACTCACTTTATCGAAAGAGAGGCTGAAAGAGAGCTCGCTCCGTCCTCCAGTTTGCCCCGGTGTTCCACCCGATAGCTCTTGTGGATACCGTCGAATTCGAGGCTGGTTCCCACGTCCCGGTCGGTGATTCCTGGCTGCAAGGAGAGTGTTGGATAGTACCGGTCGAAGAGCTTGTTGAGGCCGATCCCTAACCCGTGCTCCAGGGTTGTCACAAAATCACCGTCAACGTCACCCTCCCCCATTTCATCCAGAACAACGTCATACCCGAACCGGGTCAGGAGATTTTCTTGGCGACGTTTAAGCGAGATATCAACCAAACGGTCCTTGGTCGAATGAACGAGGCGAAACTGGCAGCGCCGCTTTTGTGTTTTTTCAGCAAGTGTCTGGAGATGGCCTGGATGGGCAACGTCGCGTATCAGCGCTTCATCGACCCCAAAGTAGTTGGCGGCGCCGACACGTTCGTTGCTCCACGCCGTACGGGTCGTACAAACTAAGTTTATGTTTTCATCCTGGCCGGTATATTCCACGCCGCCAAAACCAAGAAACGCAGGCATGGTCTCGGAGTAGCCGGAAGAATCGATTACAGCTGAAATGCTATTGGGTGAAAATTTATGGATGAGATGCGCAATGTATCCGCCGTGGGATGTTCCAAGGCACACGACATTGTCATGTCGAAAGGGGACGTCCTGATCCATCAAATGGTGGAGAACTTTTAGGTGATCCAAGGCAGTGAGCACCCCAAAATTCTGATAGTCGCTGGAGGGTGGGAGAATAGTCGCTCTAATGTCAAACCGTTGCGACTTGCGGGTCTTCAAAAAAGCAAGCACAGCGGTGGTATCAAGAGCCGTGAGCCCGTCAAATGTATCACCTTGCAGTAAAAGTGACCCGAGCGCCTGAGCAATAGAGTTAGGATCAATTTCAAAGCCAGCCTGCATTCCATCAGCGGATTGACCGGGTCGGCAGACATGGCAATGAGCGCGAACAGAAACAGCCACAAGGTTGTATTTGGCAGCAATATGCCGCCGTACCAGTGTGGAGAAACTCTCGTCTTTGTCCCCCCCAAAACCAGGGATCAAAAACACCAGCCCATCGGCAGGACCATCCTCCGGGGTTTCAGCCGTAAATGTGACGGGTACCGTCCGGGGAATGCCCAACTCAAAGTCTTCCTGCCCCTCGATATGCCCCGACATCATCGCCATTGCTTTCAAGGCTCCCGTTTGGTGAAAAAGCCGATTGGGACGCAACATGGTTAAAAATGTTTGAAGATTGGGGGCCTCCTTAAAGAGGCGGCAGATCACCTGCTAATTGGTCTGCTTTGAACTGCCGGGCGAAGGCAGCAAATGTACCTTCCGCAATAGCCGCCCGCATTCCCGCCATCAGCGTCTGGTAATAAGAAATATTACTCCACGAAAGCAGCATCATGCCCAGAATTTCACCATTCTTGAGGAGATGGTGCAGGTAGGCCCGCGAATAATCCCGGGCAGCGGGACACGAACTCGTCTCATCCAGTGGCCGGGGATCGGCCGCGTGCCGGGCGTTCTTCAGATTGATCTTACCAAAGCGCGTAAACGCCTGCCCATGCCGCCCGGACCTTGTGGGCATCACACAGTCAAACATGTCGATACCGCGCCTCACAGCCTCCACCAGGTCATCTGGTGTACCGACCCCCATCAGATAGCGAGGGCGCTCGCGAGGAAGCATAGGGGCTGTGAAATCGAGCACTTTGAGCATTTCTGCCTGCCCCTCTCCCACAGCCAATCCGCCAACCGCGTACCCATCAAAGCCTATCTCGATCAATGCGTCTGCGCTGGCACGTCGAAGATCTTCGTAGGTACTGCCTTGAACAATCCCGAAAAGGGCCTGCCCGTCCTTGCGATGAGGCTGAGAGAGAAAGGCGTCTTTCGACCGCTTCGCCCACCGGGACGAAAGCTGCATGGAAGACGCTGCTTCTTCGTGGGTCGCGGGAAACGGCGTGCACTCGTCCAACACCATCTGGATGTCCGCGCCCAGCAGGCACTGAATTTCAATACTGCGTTCCGGCGACAGAGAGTGGGAGGAGCCATCAATATGGCTCTGAAAGGTCACCGCCTCTTCGCTCATCTTGCGCAGCTTGGAAAGGGACATCACCTGAAAGCCGCCGCTGTCGGTGAGGATGGGGCCTTGCCAGTTCATGAAGGTATGCAGTCCCCCAAGAGCCGCCATCTCCTCGGCCCCTGGCCGCAACATCAAATGATAGGTATTGCCGAGCACAATGTCGGCGCCGGTGTCACGTACCTGATCCGTATAGAGCGCTTTCACAGTGCCCGACGTGCCCACCGGCATGAAGGCGGGCGTTTGGATGTCGCCCCGAGGGGTATGGATAACACCGCGCCGTGCAGCATTATCTTCAGCCAACAGGTCGTAACTGAATGAACTCACGAAGCGTCTTTCTCAGGAAAAATCAGGCAGGCATCGCCATAGGAATAGAACCGGTATTCGGTCTCGATAGCATGAGCGTAAGCATTTTGCATCTCACTCAACGAGCGAAAGGCTGACACAAGCATGAAAAGCGTTGATTTCGGCAGATGAAAATTGGTCATCAGCACATCAATCGCTCGGAAACGGTGCCCGGGCGTAATGAAAATATCCGTCGCTCCTGACCAGGGTTGAACCTCACCTGCTTCTGTTGTGGCGGACTCAAGCAGCCGAAGGCTTGTCGTTCCGACAGCAATGATGCGGCCCCCCTTTTGGCGCACTGTGTTCAGCATGTCCGCCGTCGCCTCAGAGACAGACCCGACTTCCGAATGCATCTTGTGATCGTCTGTATCGTCGACGGACATGGGCAGGAACGTCCCCGCTCCCACGTGCAGCGTTACCTTGGCAAAGCCAATCCCATTTGCTTCAAGACTATCAAGCAAGCTTTGCGTGAAATGAAGCCCGGCTGTGGGGGCTGCAACCGCACCGGGTTCGCGTGCAAAATAGGTCTGGTAATCGGACACGTCCGCTTCATCCGTTGCCCGCTTACTGGCAATATAAGGCGGCAAGGGCATGATCCCCACGGCCGCAATAGCGGCATCAAGGGCAGCTCCCGTCTGGGAGAACTGAAAATGGACCTCACCCCCTTCCCGCCCCATCACCTCGGCCGAAAGTGCATCAGAAAATTGAACCCGGTCTCCCGGTGCCAATCGTTTTGCTGGTTTGACGAAGGCCAGCCATTCGTTCGGCGAAAGCCGCTGATGGAGAGTTATCTCTACTTTGGCAACGACGCCCCCCCGGCTGCGTGTTCCAAACAGCCGTGCAGGAATAACCTTGGTGTCGTTGAAGACCAGAACGTCGCCGGGCACCAGCCAATCAGCAAGAGCCGAAACCGAGGCGTCCTGAAGGACACCCTGCTCCGGACCAATGACCAGCAGACGCGCCGCGTCACGAGGCCGCGCTGGCCGGAGGGCTATGCGCGCCTCCGGCAAGTCAAAATCAAACGCATCAACGCGCATGTGCAACCTTCGTGAAAAAGAGCAGCGTGCTTACTCAGCGTCAGCGGCTACCTGCATCTTGATGATCTTGTCGGGGTCCACAGGGGGCTCACCGCGCTTGAGCGCATCAACATGCTCCATACCGTCGATGACCTGACCCCAGAACGTATACTGGTTGTCGAGAAAACGGGCATCGTCAAAGCAGATGAAGAACTGGCTGTCTGCACTGTTTGGATCCTGTGAGCGGGCCATCGAGCAGGCACCCCGCCCATGCGGTTCAGCTGAGAACTCAGCCTCTATGTGCTTGCCGGATCCGCTTGTGCCCGTGCCAGTCGGATCGCCACCTTGCGCCATAAAGCCTTCGATGACCCGGTGGAAAACGATCCCGTCATAAAAACCTTCGCGGGCCAGTTCCTTAATCCGCGCCACATGCTTGGGCGCAAGATCAGGGCGGAGTTCAATTGTGACCCGCCCCTTTGCAAGGTCGAGGAAGAGTGCATTTTCGGGATCTTTGATATCGGCCATAGCTGACTTATTCCTCAAGTGATTTATTCGGTAACGTCGGACGCGACTTGCATCCGCACCATTGTGTCTGGGTTCACCGGTGGCTCACCCAGTTTGATATTGTCGACAAATTCCATACCTTCCACGACACGGCCCCAGACGGTGTACTGGCCATCGAGAAAGTTTGAATCATCCAACACGATAAAGAATTGGCTGTTGGCGCTGTCCGGGTGGCGCGAGCGAGCGGCCCCGATAACACCGCGCTGGAAAGGCACACTGGAAAATTCCTGGCGTATATCGGGATAGTCCGATCCGCCGGTGCCCGTGCCGGTTGGATCCCCGGTCTGTGCCATGAAGCCATCAATGACGCGGTGGAACACAATGCCATCGTAGAATTTCTCACGGGTCAGCGTCTTGATCCGCGCCACATGCCGAGGGGCAACGTCTGGCAGCAACTCAATCACCACCCGACCGTCTTTCAGGTCCAGATATAGGGTGTTTTCAAGATCGTTAGCACTCGCGGGCGTAAGCGCTAGGGCAATTGTGAAACACAAAGCAAAGGCAGCTGCGGCTAGTCGATACATCAATAACTCCTGAGAAACAGAACCGGTTGATTAGGCGTCTTTTACCCGAGCGAGGACGATCTCCGCTACCCGTGCTGGGACGAACTGTGAAATATCTCCACCCATTGTGGCAATTTGACGAACAAGTGTGGACGAAATAAAGCCAACATCAGGTGCCGCAGACAGAAAAACGGTCTCCACATTCGGGTTCATGGCACTGTTCATGCCCACCATCTGGTTTTCATACTCATAATCCACGGCGCCCCGGAGCCCTCGAATAATAATCGTAGCACCCGCCGCATCAGCCGCGTCGACCACCAGCCCGGAGAAGGATTGAACCTCTAGGGTCGATCCGGCTTCCTCTGCCAGAGGTTGCATTTCAGCCTCAATCAGCGCTGCACGCTCCTCAAAGCTGAGCATTGGTTTTTTTGATGAATTGATGCCAATGCCAATGACCAGATGATCAACCAGACGAAACGACCGGCGCATAATATCAGTATGCCCATAGGTAACAGGATCGAAGGTGCCCGGATAAAGACCTATACGTTTCATGACTGTTCAGATCCCTCACCACTGGAGGGGCTTTCTTCTTCGTCATCCCCATCTGAGCTTTCTCCCAGATGTTCCACAGAAACGACTTTTTCGTCAGGCCCTGTGCGGAAAACAGTGACACCTTGTGTTGAACGACCGGCAACCCGAATGCCATCAACAGGACACCGGATCAACTGACCCCCATCGGTTACCAACATAATCTCATCGTCATTCTCAACCGGGAAAGAGGCGACCAGCGGACCGTTGCGAGCAGAGACGGACATGGCGATGATGCCCTTGCCGCCGCGGCCAGAGGTCCGGTACTCAAACGACGAACTGCGTTTGCCATAGCCCTTCTCGCTGACCGTGAGAACAAACTGCTCGTGAGCGCCAAGTTCAGCATATCTTTCTTGTGAAAGGGAGGTGATTTCCCCCTCATCAGCACTCTCAACAGGCTCATCCCCCTGCTCCGCAATCTCCTCATGCTCTTCACCCGTAAGAGCCCTGCGAGCGATCGCAGCTTGTTTAAGATAGGCGCGTGCTTCCGGTGGTGTGACCTCCAGATGACGCAGGATGGTCATCGAAATGGTCTTGTCGCCTTTGCCGAGCCTCACACCACGTACGCCGGTTGAATTGCGGCTGGAGAAAACCCGGACATCAGTGACCGGGAAGCGAATGCATCGCCCGCCTTCGTTCGTCAACAATACGTCGTCAATCTCGGTACAGATTTGAACGCCAACAATGCCGTCGCCCTCGTCCAGCTTCATCGCGATTTTGCCGTTTCGATTGATCTGGACAAAATCGGAAAGCTTGTTGCGACGTACGCTACCTGAGCGGGTTGCGAACATAATATCCAGCGCATCCCAACTTTTCTCATCCTCTGGCAATGGCATGATTGTCGTGATCCGCTCATCGGTCTTGAGTGGCAACAGATTGACCAGTGCTTTGCCACGGGACTGCGGTGTTGCCTGAGGCAGGCGCCAGACTTTCATCTTGTAAGCCATGCCTGTCGACGAGAAGAACAGCATTGGTGAATGGGTGCTCGCGACAAAAATCCGTGCGACGAAATCTTCGTCCTTCGTCGCCATGCCCGAACGGCCTTTGCCACCGCGCTTCTGTGCCCGATAGGTCGAAAGCGGCACGCGCTTGATGTAACCTTGATGGCTGACGGTGACGACCATGTCTTCGCGCTGAATAAGGTCTTCATCTTCCATGTCATCCACAGCGTCAGCAAGGGCGGTGCGGCGTGGCGTCGCGAACTCATCACGAATATTGCCGAGTTCCTCTCGGAGGATGCTCAAGATGCGGGCGCGTGATCGCAAAATGTCGAGATAGTCGGAAATCTTTCCACCCAGCACTTTAACTTCGTCGCCGATTTCATCACGACCAAGAGCTGTCAGACGTTGCAGGCGAAGCTCGAGAATAGCCCGCGCCTGCGTTTCGGAAAGACGGTATGTGCCATCTTCCGCAATCTTGTGACGCGGGTCATCGATCAGCTGAATAATGGGCGCGATTTCCATGGCAGGCCAATGGCGTTCCATCAATTGCGCTCTCGCGGTCGCAGGGTCCGGCGCCCCTCGGATCAGCGCAATCACCTCATCAATATTGGCAACCGCGATCGCCAGCCCAACCAACACGTGCGCCCGGTCCCGCGCCTTCTTCAGCTCAAATTTAGTGCGCCGCGCAACAACCAGCTCTCTGAAATCAAGAAACGCCACAAGCATCTGCTTGAGGTTCATCTGCTGCGGACGCCCATAATCCAGAGCCACCATGTTGGCACTGAAAGGCGTTTGAAGCTGGGAGAACCGGTAGAGCTGGTTCAAAATCACGTCAGGCACCGCGTCGCGCTTCAGTTCCACAACAACCCGCATGCCCAGTCGTGAGCTTTCATCCCGAATATCTGAGATGCCCTCAATGCGTTTGTCGCGCACGAGTTCCGCGATCTTCTCAACCATCGTCGCCTTGTTCACCTGATAGGGAATTTCGGTGATGATGATCGCCATGCGGTCTTTCCGCACTTCTTCAATCTCGGTGACGCCCCGCATCATAATCGAGCCGCGTCCCAGATGGTATGTCGAGCGAATGCCCTGGCGCCCCAGAATAATCCCGCCGGTGGGGAAATCAGGCCCAGGGACAATATCGATCAGCCGATCAATTCCAATGTCAGGGTCATCCATGATGGCGAAGCACGCATCAATTGTCTCACCCAGATTGTGTGGTGGAATATTGGTCGCCATGCCAACGGCAATGCCGCCCGCCCCGTTCACCAGCAGGTTTGGAAACTCAGCCGGAAGGACTTCAGGTTCACGCTCTGAATTATCGTAATTGTCTTTGAAGTCGACCGTGTCTTTGTCGATGTCCGTGAGCAGGCCATGCGCGGACTTGCCCATGCGCACCTCGGTGTACCGCATCGCAGCCGGTGGATCACCATCCACGGAACCAAAGTTGCCCTGGCCATCCAGCAAAGGCAGTCGGAGCGAAAAGTCCTGCGCCATCCGCACCAAGGCGTCATAGATCGCCTTGTCGCCATGAGGGTGATACTTACCCATGACATCACCGACAATACGCGCCGACTTGCGATACGGCTTGTTCCAGTCATAGCCGCTCTCATGCATCGCATAGAGGATGCGGCGGTGAACAGGTTTCAAACCATCACGCACGTCTGGCAGCGCTCGACTGACGATGACGCTCATCGCGTAATCGAGATAGGAACGCGTCATCTCTTCTTCGATGGAGATCGGGGTTACATTTGGCTCCGGAGGTAATCCACCAGCGCTGACAGCATTGCCGCCGTCGCCATTTGAATTCCCATTTCCCCCTGCACCCGTGGGTTCCCCAGAGGTATCCGTATCATTCGTATCGGACAAAATTCGAACCTTCAAAGAAGCTGTCTGCGGACAACGCGACCGCTTCGATTGATTGAAAAATAGGGGCTTCGGCAACCATCCGAATCCCCTAGTAGGCGAACTCACAGCTTATCATTTCGCTATCTGATGCGCAAACAAACCGGGAGCAAAGAAGCCTCGCTAACTCTTTGAAATAAAAGAGCTAAATGTATCGCACGGAGCTTGTTGTTCAGCGACTATCTGGCCCGAAGAGCCTCTAACGGAAAATCGCTAGAGTTGGTTGCTTTCGCCCCGTTCAATCAAAATGGAATTTCGTCGTCGATCGGGGCGCCGCCGCCGCCGGAAGGAGCACCACCACCAGAGGGAGCACCGCCGCCTTGGTCATATCCGCCGCCCGACGAGCCGCCGAAGTCACCCCCGCCGCCACCGCCGCCGCCAGAATTGCGGCTGTCGAGCATTTGCAGGGTAGAGTTAAAGCCTTGCAGGACGATTTCTGTGGAATACCGGTCCTGACCGCTTTGATCCTGCCATTTGCGGGTCTGGATCTGGCCTTCGATATAAACCTTGGCCCCTTTTTTCAGATATTGCTCGGCAATCCGGCACAGGCCTTCATTGAAGATCACCACACGGTGCCATTCTGTGCGTTCTTTGCGTTCGCCGCTGCTCTTGTCGCGCCAGCTCTCAGAGGTCGCGATACGAAGATTACAGACCGGGCGACCGTCCTGCATATTGCGGATCTCTGGATCAGCTCCCAGATTACCGACAAGAATGACTTTATTGACGCTTCCGGCCATTATTAGACGCCCCTTTTGTTCTCAAAGCTGGTTAATTGGGGCCGAACCTAGCCTAACGCGTTCGCAATTTCCAAGCTTAAAACCAGGAAATCCGGAAATCTTCCGGTTTCCCGGCCTCGAGATTGGCTCTTGCCAGAATCGACCAAAACTGCAATTTGTTCCTATTATGTTCTTCAATGTGAATGAAGGTCAAGCCGATGACAACCCTGCTGACAGAACGCCTTCAGTTGCGCCCCTATAAAACCACTGAAGCGGTCCTCATTCATTTGATCATCAGCGACCTGCGGGTTTTTTTCTGGCGCGAGGAGCCCGGCACATTGGCGGAAGCGGAAAAGATTTTGGCAACGTCAATCAAACGACATAAAGAAAGCGGCATGGGAATTTGGGGCGTTTTTGAGCAGGACACAGCAACTTTTATAGGGCAAGTGATCCTGCAACCTCTGCCCGAGACGGGGGAACCAGAGATCGGCTATCATTTCACCGTGGAGAGCCAAGGCAAGGGCTACGCAACCGAGGCCGCGCGCAGGCTACTCGACCACGGTTTTGGCGATCTCGCCCTCCCCCGCATTGTTGCTGTTGTTTTGCCGGACAACACACCGTCCCAGGCGGTGATGAAAAAACTTGGGCTGCCTTATGTGAAAGACTTGATGAAGGGCGGCATGCTGCACAATTATTTCGCGTTGGACCAGACGGACGATCCGGCTCGTCACAAAATTTCAGCGTAACCACATGATCTACACCACACGATCTGCACCCACGATCTGCAAGACTGAGTAAACAAAGCCGATGCAAAAAAATATCATTGTAACAGGTGCCCGCGAGCACAACCTCAAGAATGTGTCGCTGGAATTACCGCGCGACAAACTCATTGTCATCACCGGCCTGTCCGGTTCTGGGAAATCCTCCCTCGCCTTCGACACCATCTACGCAGAAGGCCAACGCCGTTATGTGGAAAGCCTGTCGGCTTATGCGCGCCAGTTCCTGGAGATGATGCAAAAGCCGGATGTGGACCAGATTGATGGTCTGTCCCCCGCTATCTCCATTGAGCAGAAAACCACCTCGCGCAATCCCCGCTCCACTGTCGGCACCGTGACCGAGATCTATGACTACATGCGCCTCCTGTGGGCCCGCGTCGGCATACCTTATTCCCCCACCACGGGACTGCCCATTGAAAGCCAGACCGTGACGCAAATGGTTGACCGGGTGGCGGCCCTGCCAAGCGGCACGCGGCTCTACCTGTTGGCGCCCATCGTCCGGGGGCGCAAAGGCGAATACCGCAAAGAATTTGCCGACCTTTTGAAGCGGGGTTTTCAACGGGTCAAGATTGACGGCGCGTTCTATGAGCTGGACGATCTGCCCCCCCTCGACAAAAAATACAAGCACGACGTTGATGTGGTGGTTGACCGCATCGTTGTGCGTGATGATCTGGGCAACCGTCTGGCGGACTCGTTTGAAATTGCGCTGCAACTGACCGACGGTATCGCCGTCGCGGAATATGCAGATGTGAAAGAAGGCGAGAAGGAAGCTGAACGCATTGTCTTTTCCTCACGCTTTGCCTGCCCGGTTTCCGGCTTCACGATTGATGAGATCGAACCGCGTCTCTTTTCGTTCAACAATCCTTTCGGGGCTTGCCCTTCCTGTGACGGGCTCGGCACTCAATATTTTATTGACCCTGATCTCATCATCCCGGACGCCGGACTTTCTTTGCGCAAAGGAGCTGTTGCGCCCTGGTCCAAGTCGACCTCGCCCTACTACACCCAGACGCTGGACAGTCTGGCTAAACATTTCAAATTCTCCGTCACCGTGCCGTGGAGCAAGCTGCCCAAGAAAGCACAGGACGTGATCCTCAACGGCTCGGGCGATGAGGTGGTGACCTTTTCATATGATGATGGCTTGCGGTCCTACAAAACCAAAAAAGCTTTCGAGGGGGTCATCCCCAATCTGGAGCGGCGCTGGCGTGAGACTGACAGCGCCTGGGCGCGCGAAGAAATTGAAAAATATCAGGATGTAACTTCCTGTGGCGCATGCGCCGGCTATCGCCTGAAGCCTGAAACACTGGCGGTCCGGGTGGGTCCGTCGCACATCGGTGAAGTCTCTCAACTCTCCATCAAAGAAGCTGAGGCCTGGTTTGGAAGCATCGACAAACAGCTCACCAAAAAGCAAAACGAAATTGCTGGCCGGGTGTTGAAGGAAATCAGAGAGCGATTGCATTTCCTGAACAATGTCGGCCTGGACTATCTCAGCCTATCGCGCAACTCCGGCACACTGTCTGGCGGCGAGAGCCAGCGCATTCGGCTGGCCTCACAAATCGGCTCGGGCCTCACCGGCGTTCTCTATGTGCTCGACGAACCGTCCATCGGTCTGCATCAGCGTGACAATGAACGCTTGTTGGAAACATTGCGGCGGCTGCGCGATCTGGGCAACACCGTAATTGTGGTGGAGCATGATGAGGACGCTATCCGCACCGCAGACCATGTGGTGGATATGGGTCCGCTTGCAGGTATTCATGGCGGCGAGATCGTCGCAGAAGGCACGCCCGCAGAAATTATGAGCAATCCCAACAGCCTGACGGGAAAGTACCTGACGGGCATAGAGCAGATTGCTATCCCGGCCAAACGTCGTCCGATTTCAGACACAAAGAAAATCCGGATTGTGGGCGCCACCGGCAACAATCTGAAGAATGTGACAGCTGAAATTCCGCTGGGAACCTTCACCTGTGTCACCGGTGTTTCCGGCGGCGGCAAGTCCACGCTGTTGGTCGAGACCATTTACAAAGCAATGGCCCGTCGTCTCAATAGAGCACGCATGCACCCGGCCCCGTTTGAGCAGATTGAAGGCCTCGAATTTCTCGACAAGATCATCGACATCGACCAGTCACCGATTGGCCGCACGCCTCGTTCCAACCCCGCGACCTATACCGGGTCCTTCACCCATATCCGGGACTGGTTTGCGGGCCTGCCGGAAGCAAAAGCACGAGGCTACAAACCCGGACGCTTTTCTTTCAACGTCAAAGGAGGACGTTGTGAAGCGTGCCAGGGCGACGGCGTCATCAAGATCGAAATGCACTTCCTGCCGGATGTTTATGTGGAATGTGATGCCTGCCACGGCAAGCGCTACAACCGCGAAACCCTGGAAGTAAAATTCAAGGACAAGTCCATCGCCGACGTGCTGGATATGACCGTCGATGAAGCTCAGATATTCTTCAAAGCCGTGCCAACAGTCCGTGAGAAAATGGATGTGCTGCAACGGGTCGGGCTTGGCTACATCAAAGTTGGCCAGCAGGCCACAACCCTGTCAGGCGGTGAAGCACAGCGCGTCAAACTCGCCAAAGAGCTTTCCCGTCGCGCAACCGGGCGCACCTTCTACATTCTGGACGAACCCACCACAGGTCTCCACTTCCACGACGTGAAGAAGCTTCTGGAAGTCCTCCACGAGCTCGTCGATACCGGCAATACGGTGGTGGTGATTGAACACAATCTGGAAGTCATCAAAACCGCCGACTGGGTTATTGATCTGGGTCCGGAAGGCGGAGACGGCGGCGGTGAAATCGTCGCAGTGGGCCGCCCCGAAGACGTGGCAGAAGAACCTCGCTCCTACACCGGGCAATACCTCCGCACCCTGCTCAAACGTAAGGGCAACACGCTTGTGAAAAAGAAGGCCGGGCCGAAGAAAGCGTCTGCGAAAAAGACGACCGCCAAGAAAGCCGCACCAAAAAAGAAACCCGCCCGCCGTTCTTCGCGTCAGGCGGCAGAGTGACAGGATGCTAAACGACCTGCCCCACAGCCTTTGGTCGTATGGCAAGTGACGCCCGTGCGGGCAGTTTTTTCTTTTGCGTACCATCAATATTCAGACGTCCGGTACCATTCACCGGTTGTCTGTTTTTCTTCTCAACCAGCGGCACCGCGCCTGCCCGCAGGGCGTGGCGAAAAGCCTCCACCCGCTGCCAGCCTTTCGGGTAGTACGCCTGTAGCCTGTTCTCTCCGTGATGGCGCAACCACAAGGCAGCGGCAGCCACGACGTGTACCGTGCCGTAGGATGTGCCCTTCCCGCCTTCATCATCAAACAGGCGTCCGTCGCTCTTCCATTTCGGGTTCGCGCGAACAATCTCCGTGGAAGGCGCCCAGACATCGATAAAACGCTGCATGGTTTTGCTGTAGTGAGCGAGGTGCCAGATTTTTTGTTGTGGTGTGTGGCCCCCGACCCCAATCGTCCGGCTGAACTTGCCGGGATAGGTCACCTTGTCGATGAACTGCCCCCCCGCAGCGACCACGATCACGCCGGCTTCGTAGGCATAATCCACCGCCTCCCCCAAAGCCGTTGATCGCATAATCGGAAAGCCAAGACTCATGGAGATGATTTTGCAATCATTATCAACGGCATGGCGGATGGCTTTGCCAATATTGGTGAGCACCGTCCTTTGTGCCAGCAACACCGTATCTGTCACCCGGTAAGGCACAACAGGCAGACCCGGCAACATGCCTACCCGGCTCTTCTGCGTACCTCTCACATAAGTCCCATCTCCGCAGAGCACACTCAAAGTCCGCGTGCCATGACCGTCAATACCTTCGGCTGTGAGATCTGATATCCAATCCATGGCATCGTCGGGCAATCGCCCGCTACTGCTGTGCGGTGGCTCGAGGGGAGATTTGCCTGTCTCAACATAGTTCACGCCTTGGGACAGCTTTACCCACGACAGTCCTCCCGCAATGTCCCCAAAGATGGGATGCGCCCGCATTCCCGTGTCGATATGCGCCACCCGCACGCCCCGCCAGTCAATGCCACGAGGGTCAGCCGATCCGCCGGTGACGCGGCGAATAGCACCCGCGATATCACAGGACGTAAAATTCCAACTTGGCGTCACCATGGCAAAGCCCTCGATCACAAGGAGCCGGTTCACAAAAGAGCTATGTGCGTCTGCGTTCCACTTTGGTTAGAGTAGCGATCGCTAAGATAATATGGAATGAGTATTTTAGATTGAGACTTACGGGGAGACAAGCGTGAATAAGATGGATCGCCGATCATTTTTGAAGAGTTTCACAGCTCTCGCAGGTTGTTTTGTTGTCACGGCGAGCGGTGCTTTTACGCCGGCCTTCGCGATCTCCGGCGATGGGCCATTACCGATAAACACCAAGCGCTTCCCTCAGGGTCTGGCATCCGGCGACCCACAGCCGGACGCTATCATGCTCTGGACCCGGGCCGTGCCCGACATGCCTGCTGGTGACATTGACCTTGTTTGCCAGCTTTCTACCGACGAAAGCTTCCAAACTGTCATCGTTGAGAAGGCCCTACGCGCCACGGCGCAAAGCGACTTCACGGTGCGGTTCTTCGTACAGGGGCTTGCGCCCGACACCCGGTATTTCTACCGCTTCGTCGCGAATGGCGAAGTCGGGGCCCATGTTGGCCGAACCCGCACTGCCCCCGCAGCCGATGCAGAGCGGCCCGTCCGGTTTGGCTTCGTGTCGTGTCAAAATTATGAGTCCGGTTTTTACGGCGCCTGGGCGCGGTTGATCGCCGATGATGTGGCCGCCCCACCCGAAGAACAGTTAGACTTCATTCTGCATCTGGGGGACTTCATTTATGAGGTGATCCGTGATGTACCCGAGGGCGTCAGTCAGATCCGAAAAATTCCGCCCTTCCCTGATGGCTCCGAGCCCTGGGTGCCCGATGGGACCAGACCGTGGTGGAAGGCGGGAGCAGCATGGGCTGTCACCGTCGATGACTATCGCCACCTCTACAAGACCTACCTGACAGACATGAACCTGCAGGCAGCACGTGCGCGCTTTCCTTTCGTCTGCACCTCGGACGACCATGAGTTCACAAATAACGCATGGCAGAGCCACGACACCTATTTCCATCCTGGAAAACCCGCACAGTCTCGCAAGCTCGCGTCCAATCAAGCTTGGTTTGAATTCATCCCGGCTGTGCTCAGCAATGCACCCTCAATCGCCAGCGTGCCCAACGAGGCTCGAGATTTTAGCCCCCGAGCGGTCGCCACCACGGAGTATGGCAGCTACGACGACACTTACATGAACACCAATCCAGACAACCTAGCGGCACTGGCTTCTATGACCATCTACCGGTCGTTTTCATGGGGCAAGATGTTGGATCTTGTGGTGACGGATCTGCGCTCCTATCGCAGCCCTCCCGTCGCGACGAAGGAGGTTATGGAACTTCTGGGCGGCAGTCCCCGCCTCGCACCGGTTCGCATCGTCCGAGAGCTGGACGCAGGCAGAACGGCCAATGGTGGGCAGCCTCTCGACACGCTTTCGTTCGAAGACAGAACCATCGACAACCCTCGCAAAGATTCCCCAGCAGGCACGTGCATGGGAGCCGTGCAGAAACAATGGTTCAAGGAAACCATGAAGGGCTCCGGCGCAACGTGGCGGATCTGGGCAAACCCCATTCCGGCAGTTTCCATGCGGCTCAATTTGAGCAAAATGCCTGCGGCAGATCTTGAGGATTCCTATCTGGGAATTGACGCCTGGCAGGGGTTCCCGACTGAGCTTAGCGAGCTTATGGGTTTTTTGAAGGACAACCAGATCACCAACGTGATCTCCTGTTCCGGCGACTACCACACCCATGCGGCAGGTCGGCTGGCCGTCGATCCCGACATCGACGATCCGGACTTCGTGGCCGTTGACTTCGCCACCACCAGCATCACGTCCGGCACCCTGTTCGATGGCGCGGAGCGCGGTGTCAAAAAGGATAATCCCTTCCGCCCCTTTGTCGCCTTTGAAAGTGGTGGCAAACTCATCGAGAATTTCAACAACACAATCATGAACGGTGTTTTGAGCGGGCTTACTGCCAGCTACACGGGCAATGGTTGGCTTGCAGGCCTCGTGGCCACAGATCAAGCAAGTCCCGGTCTCGATTATCTTGACACAAAAGGCCACGGTTACGGCCTTGCCACCATCACAAACGACGGGGCCACCATGACTTTGGTCAACATCGGTTCCGCAAAGGAAGAACCGGGTCCAGAAGGGCAAAGCGTGCTGCGCCGTGCAATCTTCCAGGTGGCGGACTGGCGGGATGGGTCATCTCCCAGTCTGGGCGAGGTGAAATTCGAGGGCGAACCCGCATTTCCTTTCACCTGACACCAGGGGCGACATCGCCCACCAATCCTGCCTATCATAACGTCAGATAAAACAAGGTTGGAAAACCGTGCAGGGAGCAGAAACGTGACGATCAAGGAATACGCGGAACTCGATGGACTGGCGATGGGCGAGCTTGTCCGCAAGGGAGAAGTAAGCGCAGAGGAATTGGCTGAAGAAGCCATTACACGCATCGAAAAACACAATCCCGAACTGAACGCGGTCATCACAAAACTCTATGACGTTGGACGCGACGCTGCAAAAAACCCCGTTGAGGGACCTTTCATGGGCGTGCCCTTTCTGTTGAAAGACATTCTGGGAGACCTGGAAGGTGTTGAGACCCGAAGCGGGTCGCGCTTTATGTCGGGGGTACCCGCCACTCAGGATGCCACTCTGGTCAAACGCTTCAAGGCGGCGGGCGTCTCTATCCTCGGCAAAACAAATGTGCCCGAATTTGGCCTCCTGCCCACCACGGAGTCAGCCCTCTACGGACCGGCCCACAATCCGTGGAACACCGATCATTCCACAGGTGGATCGTCAGGCGGGTCAGCTGCCGCCGTAGCGTCTGGAATGGTTCCTTTGGCCCATGCCAATGACGGCGGCGGGTCGATCCGCATCCCTGCTGCCTGTTGTGGACTGGTGGGCATGAAACCAACCCGCGCACGCAACCCGCTCGGTCCTGTCCTGGGAGACATTATGGGCGGCCTCATTCAGGAACATGTGGTGAGCCGCACGGTTCGAGACAGCGCCGCAATGCTCGATTGCACTGCCGGGCCGGAGGCCGGAGATCCTTACTGCGCGCCCACACAGGACCGGCCCTATCTGGATGAACTTGACCGTGAACCCGGAAATTTGCGCGTGGCTTTCAGCACCACCGATCTCGATGGTAAAAAGCTGGACCCAGAATGCCTCATCGCCATTGAAAATACAGCCAAGCTGCTCACCGCGCTTGGGCACACAGTAGAAGAGGCCACCCCTGCCATTCCCATGCAAATGCTTTCAGAAGCATTCATGGCTGTTTGGGCCGCAGGCCTTGCCGCTGGCATTGATGCCTTCGCGATGGCGACGGGCCGCACGCCGGGCGACAACGAACTGGAAGGCCTCACCTGGGGCCTCTATCAGGCGGGCAAATCCATTACCGCCTCTCAGTACCAGCATGCCCTTGGCGGTTTCCAAATGCTCGGCCGTGAGATGGCGCGCTTCCACGCCACTCACGACGTTTGGATGACAACAACCCTGGGCGCACCTCCACTGGCACTCGGTGTCGTCGATACCAGCAACCGCGACCCGGCAGGCGCATTTGAACCTATCCTGGATTACGTGCCCTTCACCGCAATTGAAAACGCCAGCGGCCAACCGGCAATGTCGCTGCCTCTTCATTGGAGCAAATCAGGCCTGCCGGTGGGCGTTATGTTCGCTGCAGGATTTGGCGAAGAAGGGTTGCTCTATTGCCTCGCTGGACAGTTGGAAAAGGCGCAACCATGGGCGGCCAAACGACCACCGATCTGGAACTAGAACAAGAAACATGAATTTCCTGGGGAGGAGAAGATGAGTTTTTCGGAATATGCCAATTACGATGGCCTCGGCTTAGCAAAGCTGGTCAAGGATGGTGAGATAACACCACCCGAGCTAACAGAAGCCGCGATTGAGCGCATTGAACAACACAATGACACCCTCAACGCAGTTGTGCACAAAGCCTATGACGACGCGCGCGCCACGGCAAAAGGCGACCTGCCCGATGGCCCGTTCAAAGGTGTGCCGTTTCTCATCAAGGACCTGGGATTAAAAGTCTCCGGCTGGCCCCGGACAAATGGCAGCCGGTTCACTGCTGACGGCGTGGACACGGTGGACAGCGAACTCACGAAGCGTTTTCGCGCCAGTGGTGTGGTGATGGTCGGCAAAACCAACACGCCGGAGTACGGCATCACCGGCACCACGGAGTCAGCCTTGCTGGGGCCGTGTCGTAACCCGTGGAACCCGGATCACATTTCGGGGGGCTCGTCCGGTGGTGCAGCCTCATCTGTGGCGGCGGGCATCGTCCCCCTCGCTCACGCCAGTGACGGGTTAGGGTCCATTCGCATTCCAGCAGCTTGCTGTGGTCTTGTCGGCATGAAGGTCACCCGCGACCGAAACCCCAATGGCCCCGAAGATTTTGACCGCGCCATTGGCTTCAGTGTTGACCACGTTGTCTCCCGCACGGTGAGGGATAGTGCCGCCATGCTGGACGCAACCGGATATGCGGAGAAGAGTTCTCCTTATGCAACGCCCCACAAGGACCGACCTTATCTGGAGGAGATCGAGAAAAGCCCTGGCAAACTGAAGATTGCATACTCATCAAAAACACCAAACGCAAAGCCGATCGACCCGGAAGTGCAAAAAGGTTTTGAAGAGACAGTCGCGCTTCTGAAAGGCCTGGGTCACGAGATGATCGAACATGATCTTGATGTGGACTTCCGTGCTCTCTATCGCGCGCAAGGGTTGGTTGGGGCGGGTAATTTCGCAGCAGGCATGCGCCGCCGCGTTGAGGCTGCGGGCCGCGAACCGCGGGAAGACGAGTTGGAGCCTCTCACCTGGGCCGCCTATCGCAACGGGGGAAAAATCACCGGCGAACAGGCTATGTATGGCTGGCAGACCCTGCGCCTGTTAAACCGACAAGTCCTTTCCATGTTTGAAGGTTTCGACGTCTTCCTCCAGCCCGTCCTGGGAACCCCGCCGCCGGAAATCGGCGTCATTGATCCGGTCAGGCTCGACCCCC
>CAZFHW010000034.1:0-9574 GCA_964518885.1 uncultured Parvibaculum sp.
GAGGATGGACGTGACCCTGATCTGAGTGGCAGAGAAGCTTACCAGCGTTATGGCATCGAAGTCAGCAAGCTGCTCGATCAGCTGGGCGGCAAAATGATGTATGGCGGAGCGGTCACTCTGACACTGATAGGCGAAGTGGAGAACGATTGGGACCTGATCGCCCTGGCGCAATATCCCTCCCGCAAAGCCATGCTCGAAATGACGATGTCGCCCAAGTATCAGGAAATTGAAGTGCATCGCAATGCAGGTCTTGCGGGACAGCTCAATATTGAGACCAAGGCTGGTGGTCTCTGAAGGATGTTGCAGACCGGAATTTTCGCGTAGATTGGGCAGATCAGAAATTCCATTACGCCAATCGGCACCTACGAGGAGAACCCCATGGCCATAACGCTCTATGATTTTGCACTGGCGCCGAGCCCGCGCCGTGCCCGCATTTTTCTCGCGGAAAAAGGGGCTGCATATGACAATGTCCAGGTGGATCTGGGAAGTGCGGAACAATTGTCAGATGATTTTCGCAAGATCAATCCGACCTGTACTGTCCCGGCTTTGAAGCTGGAGGACGGAACAGTCCTGACAGAGAATGACGGCATCGCGGCCTACCTCGAAGCTGCTTACCCCGAGCCACCGCTTCTGGGTGTGACGGCAGTGGAAAAAGGGCTTGTTGCCAATTGGAATTCTCGAATTCTGTTGGAAGGGTTGTCTGCGGCTGCGGAAACACTGCGCAACACATCCAAGGGCATGGTTGATCGGGCGACCACCGGGCCCATCAATTTCAAGCAAATTCCAGAATTGGCCGAGCGAGGGCACGCACGGTTGACAGCCTTCATGGACACGCTGAATGAACAGCTAAAGGGGCGCGACTTCGTGGCCATCGACAGCTATAGCTATGCGGATATCACAGCGCTTGTGGTGGTCGATTTTGCGAAATGGGTGAAGGTCACACCGACCGAGGCTCAGGAAGATTTGCGCCGTTGGCACAAGGCCGTGTCAGCTCGCCCAAGCGCTTCTGCTTGAGGCCGGGAGAGGTCATTCCGGCGCTTCGGCGGGACGCTTGCCATCAAGGAACCAGTCCATGATGTGGACGTTCTCGTCGCGGGGATAAGTGTGTGAAAGATCGGCAATCTCGCGATAGACAACATCCGCCCCGCCGCCAGCCAGCGCCCGGTGGGCGGTCCGGGCAATGTCGATCGTAAACATCCAGTCTTTTGCCCCATGCACCAGATAGATCGGCAGACCTTCCAGGCGTTGCCGGTCAACCATTTCAAGCAGGAACGGATGAAAGCTTGCGGAGACGGGCGCCAGATGGGTGAACGGCGACTGGCTTGTCAGACCTTGCACATAGGTGAACGTTCCCCCATCGCTCATACCCGTGAGCAAAACGCGCGTGCGGTCGATGGACCAGGTATCGGAAACATGGGCGATCATGCGTTCAAAATTGGCGCTGTCTTCGTCAGGGCCCATCAATGACCAGGTGCCCCCGACCGACGTGGGGCTGATGAGAAGGGCCCCGCGACTGCGCGCCGTTTTGAGCCATGACCACAAAAAATCACGTCCATGGCCACTACCGCCATGCAGGGCAAAAATGACCGGATAGGTCTGCGCGGGATCGTAATTCTCCGGCACGTAGAGCGAAAAGCCGCCGCGCTCTTGTTTGTCATTTCCAAAATGGTGCACACCCACCGTCGGGCTTTTTCCCGGCTCGGCGGCAAGACTGGCAAGAAGGTCTTTATCGTCGCGCTGGGCGTGCTCAAGAAAGAACCGGCTGACCGGTGGCAAATGCATGGCGATCGGGTAGAGAGCTTCAAGCGCCCGGGTGCTGTGACGCAGAGCCTTGTAGGCTGCCATGATCCCATTGTCGCTGTCCTGCGCGGCACGTAACTCTTCGTAAGCACGGATTGTTGAAACGGCAGTGCGTTCCAGCCGCTCCTTGAAAGACGCAAGATCGTCAGGCCAGGGGGCTGCCTGAAACAGGGTGAGCCCTTCCTGTACCGCTCCATCCACCTTGCCAACATGCGCGATGACCTGCTCCAGCTGCGGGGGGTGCAAATACCGCGCGATAAAGGTGAGGCCTTCCAGCGCGTGGAGCAGAGGCGGGACCAGTGCCGTGATGGCATCCGTCAGAATATCATTTGCGTCTGTCATAGGCAGGTCCTCAGCTAGAAGGGCCGCCGATCATATGGGGGCTGACAAAGGCAATCAATTGCTGCCTGCGATGTGGCACATTGTCCATTCATGACTTCCGGCTCTGACGCAGGGGATGCCATGTGATATTCTTGTGCTCAAGGAGCCAACGCAATTTCGGGCAGGGTGATGAGGCAAAGCCGATAACCAAAGCAATGCATATACTTGTTGCGGGAGCGGGCATTGGAGGCCTGACAGCGTCCCTTGCCTTGGCCGAAAAAGGCTTTCGTGTTTCAATTTTTGAGCGCAGCACGGAGCTCGGCGAAGTCGGTGCCGGACTTCAGATCGCGGCCAACGGAACCCGTGTGTTGGAGAAGCTTGGCCTCGGAACAGCCCTCGACGAGATCGGCTTTAAGCCGGAGGCGGCGACATTGCGCCTCGGCGATACGGGCCAGGTGATTTTTTCGAACCCTTTAGGGCAAGTAGCCTTCGACCGCTATGGCGCTTGGTATTATCACGTCCACCGTGCGGATCTGCATCGGATATTGGCTGAGGCAGTGAGCCAAAACCCCTTGATTGATTTGAGGCTGGGAGCCGCTGTCGAGACATTCGCTGACGACGGGGCAGGCGTCACGGTCTCTCTGTCTGACGGGACGCAGGCCAGCGGAGAAGCGCTGATCGGCGCAGATGGCATTCATTCCGTCATTCGTGAAGGCCTGTTTGGGGTGGAGCATCCACGGTTTACAGGCAATGTGGCGTGGCGACTTCTTGTGCCGACCGAAAAGATACCGGCCAACCTTATTCCCCCTCACGCAACCGTTTGGACAGGACCGAAGGGACACGCCGTTACCTATTATGTTCGGGGTGGTGCGTTGGTGAACTTCGTTGGCGTGACCGAACGTCGTGACTGGCAGGTGGAAGGCTGGTTGGAGGCGGGAGACCTGTCAGAACTGAGACGTGATTTCGCGCCCTGGTGCGAAACAATCCATACGTTGATCGAGGCTGGCGATGAAAAGGCGTGCTTCAAATGGGCCCTCTTTGATCGCGATCCTCTCAGGAACTGGACGATGGGTCGGGTGACGCTGCTGGGCGATGCCTGCCATCCTATGCTTCCGTTCATGGCGCAGGGTGCCTGCATGGCCATCGAAGACGCCTGGAGTGTGGCCACCTGGCTCAGTGAATTGGAGGACGCAAAGGCAGCTTTCGTCGCCTACGAAGTGGAACGATCAAAGCGAACAGGTCGGGTTCAATTGGCCGCACGGGCAAACGCCAAGCGTTTTCATAAAGGCGCCTTGCCTGGGAAACTGGCGACCTATGGTCCCATGTGGCTGGCAGCAAAACTGGTGCCGGGTGTTTTGAACAAACCGTTCGATTGGATCTACGGCTACGACGTGACCTCTCCCGGTGGAAAAGGTGTGCAGAAGTCGCTTGTCGAGTGATCGCAGAGGTGCCCGTCCTGGTTCTGGTAAGGCTCTGGTAACGATCTTTGATATCCCGTTAATTTTTCAAGAGCACCAGCGTTCCCGCGTGGAAATATGGCGAAGAAAGTCTTGCCGCTTTATATCGCCTTTAACCCCTTCCCTCATACTTTGTCATGGAAGAGTGCCCGTTGGGGTACGTGAATGCGGAAGCGGGTGCAGCACTATTCATGGCGGATGCAACCCTCATGTCAGAGACGGAGTTTCTACGGCGTTTTAGAGCCGGGCTCATGGCTGCCTGGCTGTTGCCTCTCGCCACGTCATTTCTAATTATCAGCCTGTTAACAGACCATACGGTATCCGACTTGATGCGTACGTTGCAGCACCTGGTTGGTGTCTACACGGTCGCAGGCGTGGCGACAGGGTACGTTTTTCTCAGTCGGTACATGCAGCTCACGGTGGAACTGGTAAATACGGGTAAAGAGGGGGACCGCCAGAAAGCGGAAGTCCGTATCGCACGGTTTCCACACATTTTCGCGGGCTTGTTTGCCCCCTACGCGCTGGCTAGTCCTGCCGTCGTCCTAATCAGTATTGCGGCTCAGACAGATACAGCATTCTCATTAAGCGAGTATTTGTTCGAGCTCATCGGCGCAGCCCCCCCAGCGGCTGTGATTGTTCTCATTGCGCTCTATGTTTTTTCCGACCTTGTGGGGCGCTTTTTTGCGCCGCGCGGTTGTCGGGCCCATTTTTTCTCGCTGCGCATGAAGGTCATGGCGCTGTGCATTGTTATGCCGTTGGTGGTGAACACTGCCCTCATCCTGTATTTCGGACATCGCATGGATAATATGGGTGCGGAGATGTTCGCGATCTGGGGGGGATTGTTCGTACTCTCCTTGCCAATCGCCTTCTTCGCTCAATATAGCTTCAACCAAAGTTTTGGCCCGTTGAAGAAATTGCGGGCGCAGGCACTCAATGTTCTGAAAGACCCTGACGCTATTATCGATCTGGTGCCGGTATCTTTGGACGAGCTTGGTGACGTCACCCGTGACTGGACGACCCTGACACGCCGCATGACCCGCTATTGGCGTGATTTGGAAAATACAACAGAGCACTACCGGACGCTGATTACCGCTGTGGATGACGCGATTGCGATTGTTGACTTCGATACGAAAGCCATATTCTTGGGACCGGGGTTCCACGAATGGTTAGGCGATGCAGCATCAACATTTGTTGGCCAGGATCTGACCGAGCTTGTGCACCCGGAAGATGTGGACGTGTTCCGGGAGCTGGCTGCTGAATCTGCTTCCAACCTCGAATGTCGCCCCGAAGGTCAGGTGCGGTTGCGTCATCCAGACGGGACCTACCATCATGTTCTGTGCGGCTGGCGTCGCATCAAAAAGGTCTCAGGCGAACCCGCACTCTTCGTCAGCATTCGCGATATCTCACAGCAGTTGATCGCCCAGGAGCGATTGCAGGCGGGCGAAATTCGACTTCGAACAATGATGCAAAGTGTGCCGGATGGGATTCTTTCCACCGATGAAAATGGCGTCATCCAATCGGTAAACCCGGCAGCGGCAGAAGTTTTTGGCTACCAACCCAGTGAACTGGTGGGCTGTGGTGTCGGAATCCTCCTTCCCGATGCTGTCATTTTGGCTTTTTCCAGATCGACTAATCAGAACGGTCGGGCGTGGGGTCTCGATAAGTTGGTGGGACGCGGTGCGCGCGAAATGAGGGGGCGTCGTAAAGACGGCAGCAGCTTTCCGATGGAATTGTCTGTGACAGAAATGCGCATCGCCGAGGAGCTCTTTTTCGTCGGCGTGGTGCGTGATGTTTCGGCGAGCAAAAAATCAAAAGAACACCTTCACGAAGCACTGGAGGCGGCAGAAACAGCCAACAAAACCAAGTCGCTATTCCTGGCAAACATGAGCCACGAACTTCGCACACCTCTGAATGCCATTATCGGGTTTTCTGAAATAATGAAGGACCAGATGTTTGGACCTATCGAGAATGAGCGCTATCTGGACTATATGGGGAGCATTCACGATTCCAGCAGACACCTGCTATCTGTCATCAACGACATTCTCGACATCTCTCGTATTGAGTCTGGCGAATTGGAACTTGATGAGGAATGGCTGGATATTGAAGAGGAACTTGCCTGGGCACAGGACAGGGCTGCGCCTGAAAAATCAGGGCCAAAATCCACAGCCGCACACGCCTCCATATTTATGCACACCTCGGACAATCTCCCTGAACTGTTGGCAGACCAGCGATCTTTCCGGCAAATCATGATCAACCTCCTGTCAAACGCCATCAAGTTTACGCCGGTTGAGGGGCGTATTGATCTGTCGGCAGCGGTGGATGAGTTTTCTGGATTGTCCATCTGTGTGAAAGACACAGGTGTCGGTATTCCAGCCGGGAAAATCGCCAACATGACCCAGCCTTTCACCCAGTCTGACAATTCTTTGGCCCGAAGGTTCGAAGGAACAGGCCTAGGGCTCGCCATCACCAAATCGCTGGTGGAAGCGCACGGCGGACGCCTTGAGATTACCAGCGTGGAAGGCCGAGGGACCACGGTCACTGTCCGTATGCCGGCTGCCCGGGTCGGGAACAATGCAGCCACAGTGCTCGCAAAGGTCTCCCTGCACTAGTCCGCAAGAAACTCCTTCGTCATCTCAAGAAACACGTCCAACTGATCGTGGTGAACCCAGTGCCCCGCCTTTTCGATGTTCTCAACGCGGGCATTTGAAAAATGCTTGGCTCTGCCGTCTTCCAGGGGGTCGCTTGCCCAGCTTTCAGTGCCACGTATGAGGAGAGTGGGACAGGTAATTCGCGCCCAGAACTGCCGCGTTTCTTCCGGGTTGAACCCGTTGGGCGAAAAGGCCCGGACGTAGTTATCAAATTTCCAACTATAGGTGCCGTCTTCATTCTGGGAGACCCCATGCACGGTCAGATGTCGGGCGTGTTCCGGGGACAGATGAGGGTTTTCATCCTGCATCCGCTTAAAGGCATCCAGCACGCTGTCATAACGTCGGGGAAGGCGACTGGAGAGCTTACGCATCTGCTCCACCCACTGAGCCGTGCGCTCGTAAATGGGTGTTTGCATGCGGTCTTCGATCATTTTTGGCGACGGGCCAAGCCCTTCAATGACGACGAGTTTTTTCACTGTCTCGGGGTAGAGACCCGCATACCGCAGCGCGACCGACCCACCCATCGAATGGGCGATAATCGTCACTGGGTTCAGCTTTTTCTGGTGAATAAGTTGCGCAATATCGTACACGAAATCTGTCAGGTCATAGGTGCCGCCGATCATCCATTGGCTGTCGCCATGACCGCGAAGATCTGGCGCAATGATGTGATGTGTGTCGCGAAAGGATTGAGCCACCCAATCCCAGTTTCGACAGTGATCGCGCCCTCCATGAATGAGCAATAGCGGCTCTGCTTCCTCATTGCCCCAATCGACATAGTGGAGCCTCAGGCGCTGGGAGAAATACGTGTGTGACGTGGGGCCAGGACCGATAAGGGCGGAGGTGCTTGTCATGAGGGGGGAGGCTCCTTGAAAAATGACGGACGCTCTATTCTAGGCGATCCGACCCGCGCCCGCAAAACCTGGTATCTGAGGAAGTCAGGTTGGAGAGGAGGGAAGTGTCAGAGTGGCCGTCAACCCACGATCATGACCGTTTTTAAGTTCAATATCCCCACCGTGCCGCCGGGCAATCGTCCGGGCAATGGCAAGCCCAAGGCCCGTGCCCCCCGTCTCCCGGTTGCGGGAATTCTCCACACGGAAAAAGGGTTGAAATACACTCTCGTGCAGGTTGGTGGGAATACCCGGTCCCTCGTCGGTAATGCTGACTGCAATCCCTTGCGCTCCGCGGGTCAGGCGAACCTCGGCCTTTGATCCATAGACGATGGCATTGCCGATCAGATTTGAAACAGCGCGACGCATTTCATTGGGGCCGCAGCGGTAAGGAAGGTGCTCGGGCCCAGAATAGTGCGCGGGACCATCCGTTTTGGCAAAATCTTCCGTCAGGCCGCGTACCAGCGCCGCAAGGTCGATGGTCCGGCGGTCCTCCACCTCTGTTTCGCCGCGCGCAAAGGCAAGGCCCGCATCCAGCATCGCCTGCATCTCTTCAATGTCAGCGGCGGCTTTATTCTGCTGCTCAATGTCCTCGATAAATTCGGCCCGCAGCCGCAGACGTGTGAGCACAGTGCGCAAATCATGCGCGATGGCCGCCAGCATCAAAGCCCGGTCGTCGATCATACGTTGGATGCGGGTCTGCATATTGTTGAATGCAGTGGCAGCCCGTCGGAGTTCCCGAGAGCCCGTGACCGGGAGGGGCGCAACGTTGACGTCACGGCCAAGGCGGTCGGCTGCATCCGCGAAGGTTCGGATTGGCCGTGCAAGACGGTTGGAGAACCAGAAGACAGCCCCAATAACAAACAACCAGAAGAACGCGGTCCCCCAGCCAGAGCTTTCCTGATCGTAATAGGAAAATGTGCGGATGGGGAAACGGTAGATCACCCAATTACCGTCCAGCAGCTGAACAGACAGAACAATTACACCGTCCCAGCCCCAGTCACCGCGATAGCCGACCTGGATGGCGTGGTCTCCGAGGGGTGACAAGAGGTCGGAGACCTCTTTTTGTACGTCTTCCAGATCACGGCCGCGGAATTTTGCCGGGCCCGGCTCGTCATCAATTTCAACCTGCATGAGAACGCCACTGAGTGCAGCAGAAATCGCTCCACGCTCAGAGGGAGACGATCTGTCGAGCAGGCGTGTGGCCGCAATCACCTGTTCGGCGATAACTTCCTCAGGCTCATCAACTCGCCAGCCGTCATCATCGCCAAATATCCAGCCGACCACCTGCACCACAAGCAAAATGCCGACAACAAAAAGAATAATCCGCCCCGCCAGGCTCGGCGGTGTGATGCGGCGCATTTTTCTGCGCAGGCGGCTTTTAAAACGCCGCTTTCGATGTCGCCAGTGCCGATGATGTCTCTGGGTCATCTGCGCTCCACGTCTGTTGCAAACATGTAGCCCCCACCACGAATGGTTTTGATGAACCGTGGAGCCTTATGATCCTCTTCGATTTTCCGCCGCAGCCTGGAAAGTTGAACGTCGATGCTGCGGTCAAAGGGCATTGCTTCGCGCCCCTTGGTAATGTCCAGAAGCTGATCACGGGAGAGCACCCGGTTAGGGCGTTTGGTGAGAGCGAGCAACAGGTCGAACTCGCCAGAGGTAAGTTCGACGGCGGCCCCCTCAGGGTCCACAAGGGTGCGCGACCGGGGATCAAGATCCCATCCTTGGAAATGATAAATTTCGCCAGAGGCCGGGGCGTCACGGGCGGAAGGGGAGCGTCGCAGCACAGCACGGATGCGCGCCAGCAATTCGCGCGGATTGAACGGTTTGGGCAGATAATCGTCCGCACCAATTTCGAGGCCGATGATCCTGTCGGTTTCATCTCCCATGGCGGTCAGCATGATGACCGGAACCGTGTGGTTTGCCCGCAATCGACGGCAGACGCTCAGCCCGTCTTCTCCCGGCATCATCACATCAAGAATGACGAGATCGAAATGCCCCCCCTCGACTGCAGTCATGCATGAGGGACCATCCTCTGCCACCGTGACACGAAAACCGTGCTTGGCGAGGAAGCGTTTCAGGAGGTCGCGTATCTCGCGGTCATCGTCGACCACCAGAAGATGGGGCAAATTACTCATGAGCTGAATTTAGTCCAATTGAGCCCCGTTTGAGTGAGAATTTTGTAACCGGCGGTAACAGGAGGGGAAACTGAAACGAACTGTTACAATTCGATACCGTGGAGAGAGGATTTCGGCGCTCCATGCGCCCAGGTTAAGGAGGCAAGCAAGCCTTCAATCCCAGCGCACCTAACCCAGGAGAGCCCCATGTCCCGTCAGCCTCAGTCCCTGTCCCAAAGTCTCATTGCCAATTCTCTCGCGACCCTCGTGTTCGTGACGATAGTGTCGGCTGTTGCCTTTGTTGGGCCCGCCACGGCGCAGAACGCGCCGGTCCAGAATGC
>CAZFHW010000034.1:9674-22934 GCA_964518885.1 uncultured Parvibaculum sp.
CGGCTGTTGCCTTTGTTGGGCCCGCCACGGCGCAGAACGCGCCGGTCCAGAATGCATCCTGGTTTTCGAGCCACGGCAGTTGGTGGGGCACCCCCACGACAGCTGCGGAGCACTGCGAAGAGGGCATCGACGATTTTGTGGAAGAATTGGTCGAACATGCAGATGATGAAGCCACCTTTACCGCGAAACAACAGGCGAGCTGGGACGATCTGATCGCAGCAATCCGCACCGGCGGGATGGAGGTTACCACTTTCTGCGCCCGGGTTGATGAAGCCCGCGATGCAGAACCAGCTGCAGCGCCGGAGCGCCTCGCGATGGCCGAGGACGCGATCAGTGTGGGTCTGACAGTCATGCAGACAATTCGCCCCGCCTTCGATGCTTTCTACGCAACGCTGGATGCAGAGCAAAAGGGAATGCTCGACAATGTTGCCAATCATCGCCGCCGTGGTTGGTGGCACTAAAGGGTCTCGCCGGTCCCCCAAAGATCAGGCGAACCTCAAGGCCGGTGGCGATCCCTCATCGCCCCGGCCTCTATTATTAGGAGGCTGGATCCCTGGCTTCAGGCTTGTTGGGTCTTTAGGTGACGGAAAAGTCCAATTGCTGCAAGACCGAAGAGAATGTGGACGCAGAGCACCGGGGGCCAACCCAGAATAAAGATCACATCATTCGCCAAGCCCTCTTTGAACGGGCCACCTCCAAATGCAAGGCCGCGCGTTCCAAAGAAGGTATTGGCCATGGCAGGCAGGGTGAAGAGCCAGGCGGTGATGAGGGCGGACCAAAACAGGGCGGTGAATTCCTTTTTGCTGAGTGCCATAAACTGTCCGCCAAAAGCCAGCGCCATGAGCATGAGGCTTTGCGTAATGGCTTCCATATGGCCCATCCGGAACGACCGGGCATCACCGGGAATGTTCACTTCTATCTGGATAGGCAAGGGCCACAAGACGATTTCCCCGAGCAGTTGAAAGAACCAGACCCAACCAAATGCCAGCCCGACAATGAACAGCCCTACGCCGTTTAAAAACAGGAGTGTTTGCATACGAGGGAGGATTGAGGAACGTGTGGCAGTGGTCATTGGCCGTCCTTTTGTGCTTGTGTTCCAGCTCCAGCAGATTGGACTGCGACAGGAACAGTTTCTCCCAGGCGAGATGTGTCGAGATTGGCAGCGCCATCGGGGTTTGCGTCAAATAGCTTCGCCCAGTCGCGGCCCCAGGTGGGGTCTGCAACCTGGGAAGGGTGATAGCTGGGCCGCCAGATGTGAAGCCATCTGGGGAGAATGTTCTTGATAATGCGCACCAGAACCTTTGCTAAGCGCAGACGGCTCTTCAGGTTGCGCCACAGGCCATCTTCCTTCAGAAGGGCGCGGTAGCCCTGGCCGGTACGCCAGAAAATGTGGGAGGTCGCGTACACCAGCCCCACCATGCGCCAGAAATAGCTGCCATGCAGATGGGCAAAGACGTCAAACGCCACATTCTTGTGCTCGATTTCTTCGACAAAATGCCAAAGCACAAGCGATGCAACCGCCGGATCGCTGTCGCCAAAAAGAAAAACGCGATCCTCGATGAGCATATGACCAAGGGCGAGCGCCATGGATTCAAATCCTTCCGCGTAGGCAAGATTGAAACGCAAGGAGCGCTTGCTCCCCAACACCTCATAGTCGCGGCGAAGCCTGGTTTCGATCGGGTCGATGGCCTGATAACCAGCGGCAATGAGTGTGTCATTGAACTTTCTGTGCTGGCGGAAATGCATGGCTTCCTGCGCCACATAGAGATCCAGGTCTTTCTGAAGCGCGGGGTCTGTTATCTGCTTGCGGGCCTCGCGCATGCTGCGGATGAGGTAGGGCTCGAGATAAGGCATGGCCAGAGAGGCTGAATTCACGATTTGCGAGAATTCGGGACGGTTGTGGTTCCAATGCCCGGGGGCCGTCGCCGCAGAGGCACCCTCTGTGTAGGAAAACGGAACACGTCGCACAGTCATGCGGGACGGGGTGTCAAGGTGTGCGTCAGACATGGGGCCCTCCAGATGAGCTATTTAGAGGAAAACCTCTAAATAGAGTTATACCTCTAAAATTGGCGAAGTCAACACTGTCGAAATGGTTCGTATTTTGATATGAATGGGCCAAGGAGAGCAGATGAACAATCGGGATCGTATTCTTGAGGAAGCGCGCAGGCTGATGAATGCGCATGGTGCACAGGCGATCGGGACAACCCAGATCGCCGATGCCCTCAATATCAGCCCTGGCAATCTCTACTACCACTTTAAAAACAAGGAAGAAATTGTCCGCGTTTTGTTCGATGGGCTGGAGAAAGGCTTTCAGGATGTCCTGATCGCTGATATCGACCCGCCAATTGGGCCTGCACGTTTCGCAGGCTTCTATCTGAGAGCCTTTGAAGTTGTGTGGGAGTATCGGTTTGTTTTCGGGGGACTTCTTTATCTGCTGAGACGCGATGAGGAGCTGTCCCGTCGCTATCAGAAAATGCAGGCCTGGGCGCTTGAAAATCTGGAAGCCATCGCCCGGCAAGTCGCAGACGATGGCAACATGAGTAAACCGCGCGGGCGAAATGGTTTTCGCTCGGTGGCCCTTAGCACTTGGTTGATCTGGAGTAACTGGATACGTCACGTCCAGATATCTTCACCCGACCACGCGATTGTTCGCGCCGACATGGCCGACGGCATGTCTCAACTGTTCGACGTGCTGGCCCCCTATCTTGATCCTGATTTTGATAGGGCAGCCCGGCGTGTCCTGGCACGCGAGTTTAAGGCCTCATCCGCTGACGGGTGAGGTTTCTCCACGATCAAACTTGACCACATCCATCGATTTGAGCTCGATCTTGCCCAGTCCTTCGGCGAAAGTGGCCATGTGAGGGGTTGCGAAATGGGTATCCAGGGCCGCCTGGTTTTCCCATTCCTCATAGATGCGGATTTGTGTGGGCTCTTCCAGGTTCTGATAAAAGGCGTAAGCGTGACAGCCAGCCTCTGCACGGCTTGCTGTTGCCATCGGTTTCACAAGGGCGCGAGCCGCCTCAATGCTGTCTTCACTGACTTCTATAATTCCGGTTACCACCAACATGGATACTGCCTCCTGCGCTGAGCTCTAGTCGAGTTTAAAGCCAGAATCTGCCGCCTGACCCTTGAACATAAAACCGTATCTTGTCGGTAATAGCCGCTGTGTCCAATCAACCAAACGTGCATCAAATCCGATCAGGATGCGCGGTTTATTTTTCTTGATGCCCTTCACAATGGTCAAAGCCGCTTTTTCCGGCGTCGTCCGAGCCAGCTTGTCAAACCCGCTGACGGCTTCCTCACGCTCGCCAACGCTTGTGCTCTGCAGGAAGCGCGCATTGCGCACAATATTGGTTTTGATCCCGCCAGGGTGAACACTGGACACGTGGATATCAGTGTCTTTGAGTTCCAGGCGCAGCGCTTCGGTGAAGCCACGAATGGCAAACTTGGCCGAATTGTAGGCAGCCTGTGTGGGAACGGCGATCAGACCGAAAATGGATGAGACGTTGATGACGTGTCCGGCCCCCTTCGTCTGCATCTGGGGGAGGAAGGCTTTGGTGCCATAAACCATGCCCCAGAAATCGATATTCATCACCCATTCGAAATCGTCATAGGTCAGGTCTTCAACCCGCGCCATTTGTGCGACACCAGCATTGTTGAGAACAATGTCCGCCCCGCCCATATCAGCGGCAACCTGATCTGCAAACCCGTAGACCGCATCCTTGTTGGCGACATCAACAAGGTAGGTCGTCACCTGTCCGCCCGCGGTGCGGATCATTTCCGCCGTCTTTTCAAGCCCGGCGCGGTCCACATCGGTGATCGCCAGCCGTGCCCCCTCGGTTGCGAACAGGCAAGCGGTTGCCCGTCCTATTCCACTGGCTGCGCCTGTTACGACGGCAACTTTTCCGGCAATGCTTGTCATGAAGATGATCCCCCAGCGTCAAATTGTTGATGACATTTTGTCAGATTGGTGGTGGTTATAAACGCAACAGCCTGTTTTGTCGCCCCGCAACTGCAAATAGGGCAGGTCCAGGCCACATCCTGCCGCCGCCCCATGAGTTTTGTCATCAGATTGTTGTGATTCTCCCCACAGTTTCATATGAAGGCAACATGAAAGAACAGGGGAGCGAAAGATGAACAGGAATAGAGGAAGAGACCCTGACATCGCGCCCGGCATTGTCTACGCAGTGCTGGAACAATTGCCAGACGCCGTTGTTCTGCTGGACGCGAACGGGCGCGTTCTCTTTTACAACCGATCAGCCGAGCATTTTGTCGGGGCCCAAGCGACCGGTAAGCTGATTTCATCATTGCTTCGCGAAGCGGTTGTGTTGGAGGCGTTGGAACGCCTTCAGCAAGGCGGGGCGGCGGAACACGTTGAATTCACGCGTCCCTTTCCCGTTGAGCATCACTATCAAGCGTCCCTATCAACCGTGCATGCGGCGGAATTTGGAGGCAACACAGACGACGCTACGTCCATACTGCTGGTGCTCCACGATATCTCAGATGCCAAGCGCGTCGAACAGATGCGGGTGGATTTTGTCGCCAATGCGAGCCACGAACTGCGCACGCCGCTCGCTTCCCTCCTGGGTTTCATCGAAACCCTGCAAGGTCCTGCAAAGGATGATGAGGAGGCCCGCGAACGTTTTCTCACCATAATGGGTGAACAGGCCGCTCGTATGCAGAACCTGATCGAGGATCTCTTGTCCCTGAGCCGTATCGAATTGCGCGAGCACCAGCCGCCGACCGAAATAGTCAACCTTCAGGGGCTTGCGCATGATGTCGTGAATGTAATCGCGCCCATTGCCACCCGGAACGGTGTTGAGATCAAACTTGATATCCCCGCGGACCTGCCCTCCGTGAAGGGTGACTGGGATGAACTGCATCAGGTGGTGCAGAACCTTGTCGACAATGCCGTCAAATATGGATGTGACGGCGCCCGTGTCGACATCTCGGGTCGGGTCATGACCGATGTTGCGGGCAGCACATTGGTTGAACTTGCCGTGCGTGACTTCGGACCCGGCATTGCGCGTGAATTCATCCCCCGCCTGACCGAGCGTTTTTACCGAATTGATGTGGCAACCAGCCGGGCGCGCGGGGGAACCGGGTTGGGTCTCGCGATCGTCAAACACATCCTCAATCGGCACGGCGCGGAGCTTGTCATCGACAGCGCGATCGGCGAGGGCGCGACCTTTGCGATCCGCTTTCCAATCGACGTCTGACTAAAACCTCATAAAAACAATGGCTTACTCTGTCACATAACCGTTGCACAATCGTCGTATTCCCTTCTTGTGCCGGACCTAGCTTGCGCACGCGTCGGGGCGACTGACCAGAATGATCTGGCAGTGCCCGGGCTTTAGGGGGCAGGCGAGGTTGTTTTGACATCCAAGCGGCCCGGCCTGCCAGCCAGATGGATTGGCAGGGTGTCCAATGGATTGGAGAAGAACCGTGAAACTCAAGAATTTGGCAATCGCGACAACGCTCGTAGTTGCATCCTTCACGATAGCGGGGGGTGCACAGGCTCGCGATTACATTCAAATTGTTGGCTCATCGACCGTTTTTCCGTTTTCGGCAGCGGCAGCAGAACGGTTTGGTCAAACCACATCGTTCAACACACCAGTCGTCGAATCGACAGGTTCAGGTGGGGGCATGAAGCTTTTTTGTGCAGGCGTTGGCCTTGAGTACCCCGACATCGCCAATGCTTCCCGCCGGATCAAAGCTTCTGAATTTCAGAAATGTTCGGACAATGGCATCACCATCACCGAAGTAAAAATAGGCTTTGACGGCATTGTTTTGGCCAATGCAAAGGGGGGCGCAGAATTCTATCTGACCACCCGCGACATCTTCCTGGCCCTCGCAGCGCAAGTGCCAGACGGCAACGGTGCCATGATCGCCAATCCAAACACCAATTGGTCGGACGTCAACCCACAATTACCGGACCAGCGTATTGAAGTGTTGGGACCTCCTCCAACGTCCGGGACCCGCGATGCTTTTGTTGAACTGGCAATGGAAGCGGGCGCGAAGACGTTCCCCGAACTCAAAGCCCTGCGCAGTGAAGACAAGAGTGCCTTTAAGGTCATTGCACATACGATCCGTGAAGATGGCGCTTTCATCGAGGCTGGTGAAAACGATAATCTGATCGTGCAGAAACTTGTGGCCAACCCCAACGCCATTGGCATTTTTGGCTTCTCCTTCCTCGACCAGAATGCGGATCGCCTTAAAGGGGCCATTGTGGATGGCCACGCCCCAACCTTTGACAATATCGTTGGTGGTGAGTATCCGATCTCCCGCTCCCTCTACTTCTATGTGAAGCAGGAGCATGTCGGTTCTGTTCCTGGCATTGCTGAGTTCGTTGCTGAATTCACGAACGAAGCAACCTGGGGACCAGACGGGTACCTCATCGACAAGGGCCTCATCCCTCTACCCGATGCAGACCGTGAAGCGATCCGCAACTCTGCCGCCAACATGGCACCCCTCACAATGTGATCGCGACCACACAAACGGTAGGCGGGTTTGGATAAGTGCCCGCTTGCCAGCTTCTTCCCAACGGACAATTGCCTGTTAGGCGGCACCGCAAATAGTTTTGGACAGGTGAGATGGATACCTCAGTACTGATAATAACGATCCTGTTTCTGTCCGGCTTTGGGTATTGGCTGGGGCGGGGCCGTGCTCGTCTACTGGCGGGCACCAGCCACCTTTCTGTTCTGCACTCTCTGCCCAGTTATCATGGGGCGTATGTGGCCCTCGCTTGCGGGCTGCCGGCCTTGCTCCTGGTTTCTGCCTGGTTGATGCTTGAACCCGCAATTGTGGAGCATCTGGTTGTCGCCGCACTTCCCGACGCTGTGATGCTTGATCCCTCGCATATGGGCCTGCTTGTTTCTGATATCAGAAACCTTGCGTCGGGAAATATCGTCAGCCGGGAAATTGATCCAGCCCTTAGGGTTGCTGCCGATCACTATCTCTCATTGCAGAGTGCCAGTCGCGCGGGGCTGGTCGTGCTGACTTTATCACTTTCGATCTATGGACTTTACCGGGCGCGAACCGCGTTGACGCAGAATTTTCGAGCGCGCAATCAGGTTGAGAAAATTATTCGTATCGTGATGGCGGCTGCCTCAACGATTGCGATCCTGATCACCATTGGCATCATCCTCTCCTTGATTTTCGAAACCGTGCGCTTCTTCGAAAAGGTAAGCATTTCCGAGTTCCTGTTTGGGCTGTCCTGGAGCCCCCAAACAGCCTTGCGGGCCGAGCAGATTGGCTCATCCGGCGCGTTTGGCGCCGTGCCGATCTTTGCAGGCACCTTCATGATCACTGCGATTGCGATGTTTGTGGCCGCCCCGATCGGTCTCCTGTCCGCTATCTATATGTCGGAATATGCAAGTCCCCGTTTTCGCGCCGTCGCTAAACCGTTGCTTGAAATTCTAGCGGGCATTCCCACGGTTGTGTACGGTTTTTTTGCAGCGCTCACCGTGGCGCCCTTCTTTCGCTCAGCGGGAGAGCAGGCGGGACTGCTGGTCTCTTCTGAATCAGCACTGGCGGCCGGGCTCGTCATGGGGGTGATGATCATTCCCTTTGTGTCCTCGCTTTCTGATGATGTCATGAACGCTGTGCCTCAATCTTTACGCGACGGGTCGTATGCGCTGGGTGCGACCCAGTCTGAGACCATCAAGCAGGTGATCTTGCCAGCAGCCCTGCCAGGTGTTGTTGGGGCTGTTCTGCTGGCCACCTCTCGCGCCATCGGTGAAACCATGATCGTCGTGATGGCGGCGGGCCTCGCGGCGAACCTCACCCTCAACCCCCTGGAAGCTGTCACCACCGTGACGGTTCAGATCGTCACACTTCTTGTCGGCGACCAGGAATTTGACAGTGCCAAAACATTGGCGGCGTTTGCGCTCGGACTGGTGCTTTTCACCATCACGCTGTGCTTGAACACGATCGCGCTCACCATTGTCCGAAAATACAGTGAGAAATATGACTGATATGCCAGGGCAAAATATTACAAACAAACAAAGTGCCTTTTCCGTTGGACTGAAAAAGCGCTACGCCGCCGAGCGTCGCTTCCGGGCCTATGGCCTGGGCGCCATCCTCGCCGCCATCTCCATTCTCGTCGTGTTGCTAAGTTCGATTGTGGTGCAGGGTCTCCCCGCCTTCTTTCAGACCTATATCAGTATTGATGTGCATTTCGATGAAGCCATCATTGATCCTGCTGGAACCCGCGATCTGGCAACACTGAGTACGGCAAACTATCAGGCCCTTGCCAAGCGGGGGCTTTATGACCTGTTTCCGGAAGTCACAGAACGCCGAGAGAAGCGCACCCTTGGCCGTGTCCTTTCAAGTGGCGCTTTCTCGAGCTTGCGCGAAATGGTTTTGGACAATCCCGACATTATCGGCACCACACGCTCGGTCTGGATCGTGGCCTCTGACGACATTGATATGTTCTACAAAGGTCAGATTGATCGAGAGGTTGTGGAGGCAGATCGCCGGGTCAAAGACAATGAAATTTCCTGGATCGACGAGATGGAGGCAGACGGGCGTGTGGACCTGGCGTTCAACACCTCGTTTTTCTCAACAGGCGACAGTCGTGAGCCAGAGTTGGCAGGTATTTTGGGGGCGGTGATCGGTTCCTTTCTGACCCTGATCGTGACCCTGGCAGTGAGTTTTCCGCTGGGTGTTTTGACGGCGGCCTATCTGGAAGAATTTGCACCGAAAAACCGCTGGACCGATCTGATCGAGGTCAACATCAACAATCTGGCCGCCGTGCCCTCCATTGTCTTCGGGCTTCTGGGGCTGGCGGTCTTTTTGAACTTCTTCGGCTTTCCCAGGTCAGCGCCGCTTGTCGGCGGTCTGGTGTTGGCCCTGATGACGTTGCCGACCATCATCATCGCGACCCGTGCCGCACTGAGAGCTGTACCACCGTCCATCCGCGAGGCGGCGCTGGGAATTGGGGCTTCAGACCTGCAGGTGGTGACCCATCATGTCCTGCCCCTCGCGATGCCGGGTATTTTGACCGGGACAATTATTGGCATGGCGCAGGCGCTGGGCGAGACCGCCCCGCTTCTGATGATCGGGATGGTGGCCTTCATTGTTGATGTCCCGGGGGCTGTGACCGATCCGTCAACAGTGCTTCCTGTGCAGATATATATCTGGGCTGACAGCCCGGAGCGCGCATTTGTGGCAAAGACAAGTGCTGCCATCATGGTGTTGCTTGGTTTCCTAATTACGATGAACGCCCTCGCAGTTCTGTTGCGCAAGCGTTTCGAACGACGGTGGTAGAGGGTTGGATATGACAATCACGCAAACAGCGAAACTTGATGTGCCTGCCGGTGAACCGGATGTGCCGGGTCTCAAAATCACGGCGAAAGACGTGAATGTTTTCTATGGGGACAAGCAGGCTTTGTTTGGACTCAATCTGGAGGTGCACGAAAACCAGGTGACCTCCCTCATCGGCCCGTCGGGGTGCGGAAAATCGACCTTTCTGCGCTGCATCAATCGCATGAATGATGTGATCGACGGCTGTCGGATTGAAGGTGAGATAAAAGTCGATGGCACCGATATTTATCGCTCGGGGCTGGACGTTGTCGAGCTTCGGGCACGCGTTGGCATGGTGTTTCAAAAGCCCAATCCCTTTCCCAAGTCTATTTATGACAATATTGCCTACGGACCCCGTATTCATGGGCAGGCAGGCAACAGTGGTGAACTGGATGCCATTGTGGAGGCCAGCCTTCAGCGCGCGGGGCTCTGGAAAGAGGTGAAAGACCGGCTGGATGATCCCGGAACCAGTCTGTCTGGAGGGCAGCAGCAAAGGCTGTGTATTGCTCGCGCCATTGCGGTCAACCCGGAAGTGATTTTGATGGATGAGCCGTGTTCGGCGCTCGACCCGATTGCCACGGCGCGTATTGAAGAACTGATTGATGAGCTACGCCAGCGCTTTACGATCATCATCGTGACCCACTCGATGCAACAGGCAGCCCGCGTCTCGCAACGCACAGCATTTTTCCACATGGGGGTTCTGGTGGAAGTCGGCGCGACAAAGGATATATTTACGAACCCCAAGGACGAGCGCACTCACGCCTATATCACGGGCCGTGTTGGCTGATTGCCTGATCGGAAAAGGCCTTAAGGAGCACAGAATTGACAGAGCATATCGTTAAATCCTTTGAAGAAGAGTTGGAACAGCTCTCCACCAATGTCTCCAAAATGGGCGGCCTTGCTGAATCACAATTGCAGGCTGCGATCGACAGCGTGACGCGCCGGGACCTGAAACTGGCCGACCGGACTGTTGGACGGGATCAGCAATTGGACGATCTCGAACTGCTTATTGAGGCCGCTGCCGTGCAACTGATCGCTTTGCGCCAGCCCGTGGCTCTTGATCTGCGCGAAGCTATGTCGCCGATCAAGATTGCCGCCGACCTGGAACGCATTGGCGATCTGGCCAAGAATATTTCCAAGCGTGCTTTGGTGATGTTTGAGGGGCATGAGATACCCGCCAGGTTGGTTCAAGGGTTGAACAGGATGGGAAAACTGGCGCTCGCTCAGCTCAAACTGGTGCTGGATGCCTACGCCGCGCGCGACCCGGAACTTGCCAGAAAGGTCTGGTCGTCGGATGAAGAGATTGACGAAATGTACAATTCGGTTTTCCGTGAACTGCTGACCTATATGATGGAAGACCCCAGAACAATTGGGGTGTGTACTCATTTGCTGTTTGTTGCCAAAAATATTGAGCGAATTGGCGACCACGCCACAAACATCGCGGAGACGGTGAGCTATCTGGTGACAGGCCAGCGCATTGTAGAAGACCGACCCAAGGGAGACAGAACCAGCACCACTGCTGTCTCTGCAGACCCTCAGTAGCGCTCACGCCAAGGCAGACAAAAATGAAGCCGACCGTACTTGTTGTAGAAGACGAAGAAACGCTGACCATCCTCCTGCGGTATAATCTGGAGAAGGAAGGCTACACCGTCGTGACCACGGGGGATGGTGAGGAAGCGGACCTGCTGGTCCGTGAGGTCAACCCCGACATTGTTTTGCTGGATTGGATGTTACCGGGCATTTCCGGCATTGAGTTGTGTCGCCGCCTCCGTGCCCGTCCTGAGACCCGAAACTTGCCAATTGTGATGATCACGGCACGAGGGGAAGAGGCCGACCGCATTCGTGGTCTGGACACCGGCGCCGACGATTACATCACCAAACCTTTTTCAACCACCGAGTTAATGGCCCGCCTTCGCGCGGTGTTGCGACGCATACGGCCAGCCCTTGCTGAAGACATTGTGACCTTCGGCGAGGTTGTCATGGATCGATCTGCCCATCGCGTCCGGCGCGGGGACCGTGAAATTCATCTCGGACCAACGGAATATCGTTTGCTGGAGCATCTGATGCAGCATCCCGGGCGTGTTTTCAGCCGGGAGCAGCTTTTGGATTCGGTCTGGGGATCAAATGTATATGTCGAGGCCCGCACAGTGGACGTCCATATCGGACGGTTGCGCAAAGCCCTCATTCAGGGAGATGAGAAAGATCCGATCCGCACCGTGCGGGCGGCGGGCTACTCCCTCGACGAGCAATTTCCTCACTAACACTTGCTGCCTAAGCGTCCCGGTTTTGCAGGGATCATGCGGACAAGAAAAAACCGGCTGTTTAAGCCGGTTTTTCCAAACGTGTGTAAAAACAGGGTCAGCTGCCAAAGCCTTTGGCCCGGCCTCGGTCTGTGCGTCGTCGAGACTGCACAGGCTGGTAAGCCAGGCGCGCGTGGGCCGCGCAATAGGGCATGGAGGCATCTGCTTTATGGCCACAAAAGTGAAAGCCCGCAGTCCCAGGATCGCCGATGGGCCATTTGCAGGTCTGTTCGGTGAGGGTCAGGACCGTCGCGAGTTTGCCGGGCTCGATTTCAATGGGGAGCTGAATTTCTAGTTCCGGCTCAACCGTAGCAGGTGAGGCTTTGGCTTCAACGGGGCGTGGAGCCGCTGATTGCTGGGGCCGTGGTGAAGCTGCCCGAGGCGTTGCCGGTCGCGCACGCGGCGCCCGGTTGGTGGTGGCCCGTCCTGAAAGGCCCAGCCGGTGAATTTTGCCGATCACTGCGTTGCGGGTCACGCCACCAAGTTGTTTGGCGACCTGGCTTGCGCTCAGTCCTTCGGCCCAAAGTTTCGTCAGAAGTTCAACCCGATCTTCCGTCCACATGGTTTGTCATCCCCTTGAAATGGCAGTGGCTTTGGCCTCTGCCGGTCTCGACATGCCCCCTTGAGAAATCGCGCGGTGCCGTCGGAAAAAGTTAACGGAAGCGGTCAATTCTCACTAGATGTCGTGTGCGAATGAGGTGAATATACAAAATAAGCTATCGTAAGCGCAAGATTTGGTTAACCGTCAGAGCATCTTATCCACAAGAAATGTGCCTTCTGGCACGTTATGCACAGGTATTTCCGCGATTTCATCGAAAAAGCTGAGCCAGAGACATTGCAGATGATGCCGTGCTCCCCTATTTCCCGTCGGGGGGCGGTGTGAGCCGTGGCCACTGGAAGAAGACGCGCGGGGTCGCGCAGGATGCGAAAGAGGGGCTGGCGGAGTAACCTGTGCTTCGTTATGTCTCCCCAGAGCTTCGTTATGTGTCCCCCGATATGTGTCCCCAGATATGTGTCCTAAGAGAGGTTTAAATCATGAGCACGGAAAATTTTTTGCCTGAGGGCTCGCGTCATTTCGGCTCGTTCAACTGGCTGGGCATGTGGACCCTCTACGTCAAAGAGGTGCGGCGGTTCATCAAGGTGATAACCCAGACGGTTCTCGCCCCGGTGATAACGACATTGTTGTTCCTGGCGATTTTTTCTCTCGCCCTTGGTCGCATGCGGCCAGACGTGAACGGCATCCCGTTTGCAGAATTTTTGGCACCTGGTCTCATTATGATGACCATGTTGCAAAACGCTTTTGCCAACACCTCGTCCTCCATCATGATTTCCAAGATCCAGGGCAATATTGTCGATGTGCTGATGCCACCTTTGTCGGCGGGCGAACTCAACATTGGCTTTGCCATGGCTGGCGTGACACGCGGTGTGTTAGTGGGCTTCGTGACCGCCCTGGGCATGCTGCCATTTGTGGGCTTTGGCATTGCCCATCTCTGGGCGGTTCTCTTCTTCTCCATCGGAGCATCTTTGATGCTGGCCCTGCTCGGCATGCTGGCAGGCGTGTGGTCCGAGAAATTTGACCACCTTCAGGCCATTACCAACTTCATCATCACGCCGCTCACGTTCCTCTCAGGCACCTTCTACTCGGTCAAGCAAT
>CAZFHW010000035.1:0-2345 GCA_964518885.1 uncultured Parvibaculum sp.
GATCATTGGGGCGTGGATACTTTCCGGACAAATCGGTTCTGACAGCGCGGAAACACCCTCAACTGCCGTCGTAGAAACCGACGCTGCGAGCGAGATGCCAAGGGTACAAGCGAGGATATTCCATGCGGAACCCCGACGAACATCCGTGGTTATTCGCGGACAAACGGAAGCTGTTCGGTCCGTCCAGCTTCGAGCGGAAACATCCAGTACAATTGCAGAGCTTCCGGTGGAAAAAGGTGCCTATGTTCAAAAGGGTGATGTGATCTGCCGCCTCTCCCTCAACGCCCGAGACGCACGAATGGCGGAAGCGGAAGCATTGATGCGCCAGAGGTGGCTCGAGCTTGATGCCGCCAGGAAACTTGCCGCTCGAGGTCACCGCTCAGAAACACAGGCTGCGGCAGCCCAGGCAGCCTATGACGCGGCTCGCGCGCAGGTCAAACAGCAAGAAGTTGAACTCAGCCACACCCGGATCTTGGCACCCTTCGATGGTGTTATCGATGCACGCCCTGTCGAGGTCGGTGACTACCTCCAAGTATCACAACCCTGCGCAACGATTGTCGACTTAGACCCCTTCCTTGTTGTCGGTCAGGTGTCAGAAACCGAGGTCGGCCACATTCGAGTAGGTGTGGTCGGAACAGCCAAACTCGTTACCGGTGAGACCGTCGAAGGCTTCGTCAGATTTGTTGGCAATACTGCGGACCCAGCAACACGGACGTTCCGGGTTGAACTGGAAGTGGCTAATGAGAGCCGAATTCTGCGTTCTGGGATCACGGCAGAGATCTACATACCCAGCGCAGAAACCATGGCTCACCAGATTCCTCCTTCCATCCTCGGACTGGATGATGCCGGGCTGATCGGTCTTCGCATACTGGATGAGAACAATGTGGTTCATTTTCAGCGTGTGGAACTGTTGGATGATGGTCCCGAGGGGGTCTGGGTTACCGGGCTTCCGACCAGCGTCAAACTCATCACCGTCGGCCAGGACTTTGTTCTGCCTGGTCAGCAGGTAGACGTCGTCTATGAAGGACAGACGGAGACTCCTTCATGAACAGCATTATCGACGCTGCGATCTCGCACAGCAGGACTGTCATGACAATGATGGTGCTGAGTATTATGGCGGGACTTTCAGCCTATATCTCGATCCCCAAAGAAGCCGACCCAGACATTCAGATCCCTGTCTTTTATGTCTCCATCGTGCACCCCGGCATCTCTCCGGAAGACGCTGAGCGCCTGCTTATCAAGCCGATGGAAACAGAACTGCGCTCGATCGAGGGGCTGGACGAACTGACCGCCATCGCCTCCACCGGCCATGCGGGTATCATCCTCGAATTTGACGTTAGCTTCGACAAGGATGATGCGCTCGCCGAGGTGCGCGAGAAAGTCGATCTGGCGCAGGCCGAGCTTCCGTCCGATACAGAAGAACCAATCATCAAGGAATTCAACACCTCCCTATTCCCTGTGTTGATCGTTACGCTTTCAGGTCAGGTGCCAGAACGAACGCTCTACCAGCATGCACGCCGCCTGCAAGATGAAATCGAAGGACGGGTTTCCACTGTCCTGTCCGCAGAGCTGGTCGGCCACCGCGAAGAGCTGCTTGAAATCATTATCGACCCGTCGCGGATGGAATCCTACGACGTCTCGCAATCTGAACTGATTAATGCGGTGACGATGAACAACCGGCTCGTTGCAGCCGGTGCCTTAACCTCTGATCACGGTCGGTTTTCTGTCAAAGTCCCGGGACTCTTTGAAAACCGTGAAGATGTCCTCAACCTTCCGATCAAGGTATCTGGAGATGGAGTAGTTACCCTCTCAGATATTGCCGACATCCGGCGGACTTTCAAAGACCCCGATGCGTATGCGCGCTTCGATGGTCAGCCTGCAATTGCATTGCAAATTACCAAGCGGATCGGCGAGAACATTGTCGATAACAACCAGCAGGTCATTCAGGTTGTTGAGGAATTCTCCGCCAACTGGCCGGACGAAATAAAGATCAATTACTCGCTTGATGAATCCACCTGGATTTTCAGGGCGCTCGGCTCGCTACAGGCCTCCATCATTACCGCTATTGCGCTGGTAATGATTGTGTGTGTGGCGGCTTTGGGCATGCGCTCCGCCCTTCTCGTGGGCCTTGCTATCCCGACCTCCTTCATGATCGGATTTCTCATTCTCTCCCTCATGGACATGACCGTGAATATGATGGTGATGTTCGGCATGCTGTTGTCGGTCGGCATCCTTGTCGATGGCGCCATTGTGGTGGTTGAGTATGCGGACAGAAAAATGGCGGAAGGCCTGGATCGACGGGCGGCCTATTCTCTAGGCGCCAAACGTATGTTCTGGCCAATCGC
>CAZFHW010000035.1:2445-21031 GCA_964518885.1 uncultured Parvibaculum sp.
TGGATCGACGGGCGGCCTATTCTCTAGGCGCCAAACGTATGTTCTGGCCAATCGCATCATCGACAGCGACGACGCTTGCTGCCTTCCTGCCCCTCCTCGCCTGGCCGGGGGTCAGCGGGGAGTTCATGTCGTATCTCCCCATTACCCTCATTGTGGTGCTCTCCGCTTCCTTTATTACGGCGATGCTGTTTATGCCTGTGTTGGGATCGTTGATCGGCAAGACAGAAGATGCGGACAGCGACGTTCTCAAACTATTGGCGGGTGCGGAAAGCGGAGATGTTCGGTCTTTGCCCGGTCTCACGGGCGGTTATGTGCGTCTACTCAGTAGTCTGGTGCATCACCCGATATCCGTGCTCGGTGGGGCGTTGGTGATCGTGATTTCGACCGTTTTTGCCTATGGGCAGTTCGGCAATGGTGTGGAATTTTTCGTCAATACCGAGCCCGAGCAGGCAATTGTCCTGGTCAGTGCACGCGGCAATCTTTCTGCGCAAGACATGTTGCACCTCTCCTCCGGAGTAGAGGACATCATCCTTTCAACGGCAGGGGTCAAATCTGTTTTCTCACAGGCAGGAACAGCGGTGGGCGGGGGTGGCCCGGGCTCGGGTGGCGACTCGCCGGTTGACCTTATTGCGCGCATGACAATAGAGCTCGACCGATATGAAGACCGTCGCAAGGGCGCAATCATTCTGGATGAGATCAGGCAGCGGACAGCTCTCTTGGCAGGCGTCAATGTTGAGGTCCGCAAGCGGGAAAACGGTCCGCCTACCGGCAAGGATATGCAAATCGAGTTGACCTCCAATGATACGGAGGCGCTGCTGGCGACCACAACCCTTATCCGGAACCGCCTTGAGGCGGGTAATTTTGGTCTGATAGATCTGGAAGACAGCCGGCCACTGCCGGGCATAGAGTGGGTGTTGACTGTGGACCGGGAAATGGCCGGTCGGTTCGGTACGGATATCGCGACCGTGGGCGCCACAGTTCAACTGGTTACCAACGGTATTTTGATCGGCAACTACCGGCCCGATGACGCGGATGACGAAGTCGACATCCGGGTGCGTTATCCCGCTGAATACCGAAATATCGCTCAATTGGACCAACTCCGCATCAGAACGAATAGCGGCCTTGTTCCGATGAGCAATTTCGTTACCCGAACAGCTCAACAACAGGTCTCTACAATTGAGCGAATTGATGGGCAGCGTCGCTTCATGATCAAGGCGAATATGGGGATCAACCCGGAAACGAGCGAACCCTATAACGTAAGCGAGAAAATTGGAGAGTTGGAAGACTGGGTTGCATCCCAGACATTTGCCCCCCAGGTCAATATCAGGTTTCGCGGGGCCAATGAAGAACAGGCGGAATCAGGTGCGTTCCTCGTGCGAGCGATGGTTGCGGCCCTCTTCCTGATGTTCATCATTCTTCTGACCCAGTTCAATAGCTTCTATCACACGGTCCTCACCCTCTCAACGGTCGTATTGTCCACGGTGGGTGTCCTGCTGGGTATGATGATCACGGGGCAGACCTTTTCGATCATCATGACCGGAACAGGCGTGCTGGCTCTTGCCGGCATTGTGGTGAACAATTCCATTGTTCTGATCGACACCTATCAGCGCCTTCTCAGCGATGGCATGGAAGAAGTAGAGGCTGTCTTGCGGACGGCGGGTCAAAGACTGCGCCCCATCCTGCTCACAACAATCACAACCATGCTTGGGCTCCTGCCTATGGCTGTGCAAGTGAATGTGGATTTCTTCACGCGTAACGTGACTGTTGGTGGTCCTGTTTCCGCTTGGTGGGTCCAGCTCGCCACGGCCATCATCTTCGGGCTCGGCTTCTCTACTTTGCTCACACTGGTGATGGTTCCAGTCTTTCTGGTTGCCCCGAAAAAAATCAGGCAGTCCATCCGAGATCGTATTGACCGTTACCGCGATGACAGGCGCTATAGACAACCGGCAGAATAGGCTGCTGGTCCTCTGGCTGAATGAACAGGAAAAAGGCTCCGCACAGGCGGGGCCTTTTTTAGTCCGATCCGGTTAGCTCATCATGCTCGTCTGGCATGTTAGTGGTCCGCTTTTGATGATGCTGATAGCGCAAAGCGCTTAAGGGAAGTATCGCCAAGTAGGCAACAGCAAGCAGGCTGAATGTAATCCACGGATAGCTGAACAGCACCGCCACGGAAAGCGCAACCCCCAACAGAACAGTCAACATTTCATCGCGTCGCACCCGCATGCCGAGACGTTTGCCGGAGAAAGTCGGTATTTTGCTCACCATGAGAAAGGCAATACCAGCCACGTAAATCGCGATCAGCACCGGCATGTCTTTCAGAAAATCAAAGCCAATCGTGGAGAGATAGAGCGGCAACATGACGAGCCCTGCCGCTGCGGGCGACGGCACGCCCACAAAATAATTTGCTGTCCAAGCCGGTTTGTCCGGGTCTTCCTGAGCAACATTGAAACGCGCGAGCCTCAATGCACAACAGACGGAGAAACCCAACACAGCAATCCAACCCAGACCGCCAATCTCGTTCAAGGACCAAAAATAGAGCAGCAATACGGGTGCTACACCGAAGCACAGGAAATCGGAAAGTGAATCCAGCTCCGCTCCAAATTTGCTTGTGCCCTTCAACAGGCGTGCCACACGCCCATCAAGTCCATCCAGAACCGCCGCGACAATGATCGCAAGAACCGCGATGTCGAAGCGCTCGTCCAGCCCAAACCGTATGGCCGTAAGCCCAGAGCAAAGGGCCATGACCGTCAGAGAGTTGGGGATAAGACTGCGGATCGGCAACGTTTTGAGGCTACGCCGCGGCTGTCCGCCGGTCGTTCGACTGCGTGATCCAAAAGGCGGGATCGCCATAGTCTGTTCCTTCTACCTGCTCGTTTCGCTCATGTCTTCAGTCTCCAACCATCAGCGGATTTCTGCAAGCCTGGCAGGTTCTGACGAATTGGGGTCCGCAAGCACGGTTTCACCGGCAATCATGGTCTGGCCGACAGATACTTGCGGGACTTCGCCTGGTTCCAGGTAAACATCGAGGCGGCTTCCGAAGCGGATAAGGCCAAAGCGTTCTCCGGCCTGCAAGGCGTCCCCGTCCTTGATCTCGTTCACGATCCGGCGGGCCACGAGACCTGCGATCTGCACCACAACATAGCTTTTTCCGTTGGCGGTATCGATAAGCATGGAATGCCGTTCGTTGTCGTCACTTGCCTTGTCGAGCCCTGCATTGAGGAAAAGGCCCGGACGATAAGCCGTGCGTGTCACCGTGCCGCTCACCGGCGAGCGGTTCACGTGGCAATTGAACACATTCATGAAGATACTAACTCGCGGCCGCACACTTTCTCCCAGTCCGAGCTCCGGCGGAGGGGCGGCCTCCGTGATGAGGCTCACAACACCGTCCGCAGGTGAAATCAACAGACCATCACGGGTGGGGGTCAACCGATCCGGATTGCGGAAGAAATAGATACACCACGCGGTCAGGATGACGCCTACCCAGCCCAGAGGCTCCCAGATTATGAACAGAACGAGCGCTGCCGCGGCAAATGCTAGAATAAACTTGTGCCCTTCTTTGTGGATTGGCACGAGAACAGAGGTTAGTACGCCCATTTACGGTTCCTGGTTTTGAAGGTTGTCGGCCAAACTGGACCGGTTGTCCTATCCTATAGCGACAATGGGCCAAGGTTAAGCTCAGAGGACGGGCCTTGCGCTAAATTTCAGCCAGTATCTGCTTTTCGGGCTGATCCGGCGGGGTTACTTCGTGAAGCTGGCGGTTCCACATAGCGGCATAGGCGCCCCCTTGGGCCAGCAATCCTGCATGACGGCCTCTCTCAACAATCTGCCCCTGGTCCAGCACCAAAATCTCATCGACGTCTACAATCGTGGACAGGCGGTGGGCTATTATCAAGGTCGTGCGGTTTTTGGAGACAACGCCCAAAGCGGTCTGAATGCCACGTTCAGTGGCGCTATCCAATGCCGAGGTTGCTTCATCCAGTAGCAGAATGGGCGGATTTTTAAGAATTGTGCGGGCGATCGCGACGCGCTGCTTCTCACCACCTGAGAGTTTCAAACCTCGCTCTCCGACCATTGTGTCGTACCCCTTGGGTAGCAGAGTGATGAAATCTGATATCTGGGCGAGCCGGGCTGCCTCGTCGACCTCCTCATCCGTTGCGTCGGGGCGTCCATAGCGAATGTTGTAGCGGATCGTATCGTTGAACAAGACGGTGTCCTGCGGCACCATACCGATGGCATGGCGCAGACTTGCCTGTGTGACATCGGTAATGTTCTGCCCATCAATGGCAACTGTTCCCTCCTGCACGTCGTAAAATCGATACAAAATCCGGCTGATCGTGGATTTCCCGGCGCCTGAGGGCCCGACTATGGCGACCGATTTTCCTGCTGGCACCTCAAAAGAGACGTTTTTGAGGATGCCGCGTTCCGGATCGTAGGAGAAAGTCACGTTATCAAACCGGATGCTCCCGCCTGTCACTGTCAACGGTTTTGCATCCGGCTTATCCACGATCTCAGGTGTTACGCCGATGAGAGAAAACATGGTCTCCATATCGATCAGGGCCTGGCGGATTTCGCGGTAGACCGACCCCAGCAGATTGAGCGGTGCCGACAGTTGGATCATGAAGGCATTCACCATCACAAAATCACCAACTGACAGCTCTCCTGCAGCAACACCAGACGCTGCCATCAACATCAAAACGATCAGGCCGAAAGTGAAGATCAGGGTCTGCCCGGTATTAAGCATGGATAGAGAAGTCGTCGTGCGGATCGCCGCGTCTTCATACCCTGCCATTGCCTGATCATACCGACGGGTCTCATGTTCCTCGTTGCCGAAATACTTGACTGTCTCGTAGTTCAACAGACTGTCGATCGCGCGGGTATTGGCTTCCGTGTCCTTCTCGTTCATCTCGCGACGAATGAGCGTGCGCTTTTCAGTCGCCCGGTATGTGTAAGCGACATAGATGGCAATCACGACGCCGGTGACTGCCGCATAGCGCCAGTCGAAATTCCACCAGAGAATGCCCGCGACCAGCAACAATTCAATGATGGTCGGAAAAATGCTGAAAAGAGAAAACCGAAGCAGAAACTCAATCGCCTTGGTTCCGCGCTCAATAATACGGCTAAGACCGCCTGTACGGCGCTCCAAATGGAACCGGAGGGAAAGAGCGTGGATATGGCGAAAAGTTCGGATCGCGAGCGTTCGTACGGCGTTTTGCCCGACCTGTGCAAACAGCCCGTCACGTAGCTGCGCCATGGCGATCATCATGATCCGCGCGAGACCATAAGACACGACAAGAGCCACCGGCACGACCACAAGGACCGTGGTGGTGTCTTCTGCTGTCAGAACATTGACGGCATCACGGTAGAAGAAGGGTGCGTAAACAGTGAATATCTTAGCGGCGAGCATGGCGATGAATGCCAGCACGACGCGCGTGCGCAGGTCGCTTCTGCCTTCCGGCCAAAGAAGCGGCAGCACATCCCGGTAAATGCTCCGTGAGCGCTCCGGAAGGCCCAGATCAATTGGCTGGCCTGAGGCACGCATACCTGGCGACATCCGTTCTCCTCGGTGTGTTGCGAGCTGTTCGCAGCTCGGACTGGCTCCAGGTGCCACCCAGGCGGCACCCAGCAGACATGCAGCCCCGCCCAGGGTGGTCCGGTCGGGGTGCAGATCTATCGCTCGTCCTATTTAGGGTGTGTGCACCACCCTGCCAAGGGTTGCAATATTTCCCAGTCTACGTGCGACTATTTTGGGGTCACCAAAATCTGGCCGGGATAGATCAGGTTCGGGTCCCGGATCTGATCGCGATTCGCCTGGTAGATAACGGTATAGCGGTACCCAGTGCCGTATAGCTGCCGGGCGATGTTCCACAGGTTGTTTCCGGGCTGGATCACGACCTGGCCTTCGGCCAGCTGCCGACGCACCTCCTCTGGCACACCCCGCTCAAAGGGCACTTCAACACGGGCGACGACTTTTCCGTCCGCATCCAATTGATCAATACGCATGGCATAAACGCCTGGAGCAACGGCACCTCCGGGATGCAGTTCCCAGTGACCATCTGGATCGGCAACACCGCTGCCAATTGAATTGTCGTTCAGGTAGATCTGGATCGTGGCGCCAGGATCGGCAATACCTGAAATGATTACGTTGCCATTTTCATCATAGTCGACAGCCTCAAGCACGAGGTTGCCGGCATCAGACGGTACGCCTGGTCCCTGCAGCACACGGCTGGCTTTGCCGGGTTCTGCGAGCACGACCAAGGCCTGTCCGCCGTCCTGGTCAGGCACCGAGATGGAGACAGACTGCACCGAATCCACACTTGTGCCGTCTGGATTTCTGGCAGTCAGGGAGAGTTGTATATCGCCTGGCGCAAGGGGCTCGTCGAGAACGATCACCCATTCCCCTCGACCATCTGCTCTGGTTGCCGAGACAGTGCTGCCATTGCGTTTGAGACTTACATCTGCGCCGGGAGCCGCCCTGCCTGCGATCACAGCCATGCCATCGCGCTCTACCCGCACAATGTCAAAGGTCGGTACAATTTGCTCTACAACTTCTTCTATTGAGGACGCGGGCTGGCCGGTATCACCGGGGCCGGTCACAGCGACGCCAGTGGCCTCGTCATCTCTAACGAACAGAAAAAAAGCGACAATGATCGCGACAATGACGGCGACAATGCCGCCAGCGATGAGCGCTATGCGAGGTGACATGCGTGTGGCTCCCCTAGCCTTTCATACACGGGCCCTTGTGAATCTGCTTCACAACGGGATGTGCATGGTTAATACCTGTTCCGCAGAGGGAAAGCCCCATAGCGGTTATCAATCGTCATAATGGACTGCAATTACGGCACCAATTTGAAGATCGGGCAAGGAGAAGTCATGCCGAACCTTAACGTCTGTGTTTATTGTGGTTCTTCGACGGGGAATGACCCTGTTTTTGCCAAAACCGCCGAAGCCCTTGGCCAGATGTTTGCCCAGAACAATATCGGGCTTGTCTATGGCGGTGGCCGCATCGGATTGATGGGTATCTGCGCACGCGCTGTCATGGCGAATGGGGGCCATGTAACCGGGATTATCCCCGACTTTCTCCAGACCGCTGAAATTGCCTATGAGGGGATCAGTGACCTGCAAGTCGTTGGATCTATGCACGAACGCAAACAGAGGATGTTTGACAAGTCCGATGCCTTCCTTGCGCTCCCGGGCGGCATTGGGACGCTGGAAGAAACCATTGAGATGCTGACCTGGGCACAGCTTGGCCGACACAATCACCCCATTCTCCTGCTTAATATTGCTGGGTTCTGGGACCCGCTCATTGATCTTTTTGAGCATATGATCGCTCGTGGTTTTGTGCGTTCAACAATCCACGCGCAGTACACGGTGGTCGACGAGGTTGAGCAAATACTGCCGCAGATTAAAGCAGCTCTGTGACGGCCCTTCGACTTACCCGGAAATAGCTCTTACCGCATCACGCGCCGCAACTCCCGCTCCCGGCGCCAGGTATCCCAACTGAACAGCGCCAACCCGGTCCAGATAAGACCGAAAGTCACAAGATGTGTGCTCGACAGATGTTCGCCATATATCCAGACGGCGATGATCAATTGCACTGTGGGTGCCAGATATTGCATCAGCCCCAGAGTAGAAAGCCGAATGCGCTGCGCCCCAAAATTGAAAAGAAATAATGGGATGGTCGTCATTGGCCCGGTTAAGGCCAACAGGAAAAGCGTCAGGCCATCGGCGTGCAAAAGCGAGGTCCCGCCGTTCATTTCGCTCCACACCAGATAAGCCACGGCAAAGGGCGACAGGATCAGCACCTCGATGAGCAGACCTTCGAGGGGATCAACCTTGGTGATTTTGCGGAGATACCCATAGATCGCAAATGTCACCGCCAGAAACAGCGATATCCACGGCACCGCGCCAAAATCCACCGTCATCACCACAACGCCCAGCGCCGCGAGGCCGAGGGCAACGACTTGTGGTCGCGTCAGGCGTTCAGACAGCAGCACAACGCCGATCAACACACTGATGAGCGGGTTAATGTAGTAGCCAAGGCTTGTTTCCAGAACCCGTGACTCATTGATCGAATAGATAAAGACGAACCAGTTTGCACCGATGATGAGGCTGGTTGCGCATAAGGTCAGAACCAGCCGTGGATTGCCAAGCACTGCCTTCAGCGCTGCCCCTTTGCGGAACAGCAATATGAGCCCCGCCGTGAGAGCAATGCTCCACAAGGTGCGGTGTGCCAGCACCTCATAGGGCAGCACATGAGTAAGCTGCTTGTAGAAAATGACGGTGAAGCCCCAGAAGGTGTAACCCACTGCAGCCGCGATCCCTCCAACCAGGGCCGCTCGCTCTGCAGCCTCCCGATCCGTTTCTTTACCTGTCTCGCTCACCCGATCTGATCCCGCACGCGCACTCGGCGCTAAACAATTGCCTACGGCATCATATGAGCGGCGCGCGACATATTAGCAAGCCAGATCAGGTCACCCGGTCGAAATACTCGTCAGGCATCCTTTTCGGGCAGTGGACCGAAAAACCCGAGCACACGCTCCACCCGTCCGTCAGCGTCGGTCTCCACCACGTCGAAGCCCGGGACAGCCAGTTCCCCGCCACTATGGATCTCCCAATCGTAGCGATACACGTGATGGTGGCTGTCGACCCCGCTGGCGCGCGAGCACACTGCATCTGGGATCAGGTCTTTCCTGAACTCGTGCACCATCTCTTCAAACGCATCAATGCCCGTGATGTCTTTCGTGGGATCAATAAATCTGACGTTTGGCGCCAACGCCTTTTCAAGGTGGCCGCGCACTTTGGCTGGGTCATGCTCGTTCCATGCGGCAAGCATGTGATCGAAGGATTTTGGATAGTTGCTCATGAGGATCTCTCGAATTTATACATACCGACAGTCTGTCTGTTTTATCAATCTGGAAGAATGTTGTAAAGTCCTCGCATGGCGACTCAGGCAGAAAGACGACATTCCACTCGCGCGCGGCTCATTCAAGCCGCGCGCGACCTCTTTTCAGATCAGGGGTATGAGAGCACGCCCACCGAGCAAATTATTGCTGCAGCCGGTGTGAGCCGGGGCGCGATGTATCACCATTTCGGTGCCAAACGGGACCTCTTTGAAGCTGTTTTTCTCAACGTTTCAGAGGAAACCATTGCACGCGCGATCAAAAACAGTGAGCACGGCGTATCGCCCTTAGAGGACATGATACAGGGCTGTTTTGCGTGGCTGCGTGAAGTGCGCCGCCCCAAGATTGCGGCGATCCTGCTCGATCAGGGGCCACAGGTTTTGGGCTGGGAGCGGGCTCGGGACGTGGAAGCAGAAACAAGCCTCGCGCTGATGACAATGAGCCTCAAGCGCGCAGAGCAAACGGGCGACATTACGGTCCCTTCAATTGATCTGACCGCGCGCATTATCAACGCAGCCTTGGCCGAGGTGGCCCTGGCTGCCCTGCACAACGCGCCTCGTGTTTCGCGAGAAACACAGGAAGCAACGATCCGCCAATTCGTCCTGGGGATGGTTGAAAAACGCTAGGGCGGAAATTCAGGGCTTCTTCAAGGTCGGTCGGTTCTGCTCTGACAAGGGTGCCGGTGCGCCATCACGCAACAGCTTGTATGTCATGCTGTCGCTCAGTGCCTGAAAAGACGCATCCACGATATTGGGAGACACCCCAACCGTGAACCACCGGTTCCCTTTACTGTCTGCACTTTCGATCAGCACGCGCGTCACCGCCTCCGTGCTGTCGCCTGTCAGGATGCGCACCTTGAAGTCCACCAGCCGGATGTCGCCGATGTAAGACTGGTACTTCCCGAGATCCTTGCGCAGGGCTTCATCCAATGCGTTGATGGGACCATTCCCCTCACCCACCGAGATGAACTGTTCTCCATCGACCACCACCTTTGTGGTTGCCTCTGACATGGTCACGAGTTCTCCAAGGGCGTTGTAGCGGCGTTCGACCAGAACCCGGAACGAGCTCACGGTAAAATATTCTGGCACCAGCCCCAGCATGCGCCTTGCGAGTATCTCGAACGAGGCTTCTGCCCCATCGTAGGAATAGCCGAGATATTCGCGCTCCTTCACCTCATCCAAAAGCCGGCCAACGCGAGGATCCTTGGCGTCCAGGTCAATGCCAATCGCCTCAAATTGAGCCAGGATGTTCGCCCGCCCCGACTGATCGGAAACCAGCATATGGCGCTTGTTACCGACGGTTTCTGGCGGAACATGCTCGTAGGTGGTCGGATCTTTCATGATGGCTGACACATGAATGCCAGCCTTGGAGGCGAAGGCACTTTCACCGACATACGGCGCATAGCGATTGGGTGCCCGGTTGAGCAATTCATCGAGCGTGCGCGACACATGGGTGAGGTCCTTTAGACCGGCCTCATCAATGCCGATCTCGAACTTGTCCGCATAGTCTGATTTCAACAACAAGGTGGGGATCAGCGACACCATATTTGCGTTGCCGCAGCGCTCTCCCAAGCCGTTCAGGGTGCCCTGTATCTGGCGCACGCCTGCGCGTACAGCGGCCAGTGTGTTGGCGACGGCATTTTCCGTGTCATTGTGAGCATGGATGCCCAAACGATCACCGGGAAAGAGTTTGGTCAGCTCGATGACGATATGCTCAACCTCGTGGGGCAAGGTGCCGCCATTGGTGTCACAGAGCACCGCCCAGCGGGCCCCTTCATCCAACGCGGCTTTCACACAGGCTTTTGCGTAGTCAGGGTTTGCCTTGTAGCCATCAAAAAAATGTTCGCAATCGATCAGGGCTTCCCGGTCGCGGGCCACGATAGCCCGCACGCTGTCGGTGATGGTTTCGAGGTTCTCTTCGTTGGTGATGCCCAGCGCCACATCAACGTGGAAGTCCCACGCTTTGGCAACCAGGCAGATGGCCGACGCTTTGCTCTCAAACAAGGCGGCGAGCCCCGGGTCATTGTCCGCAGAGCGCCCCGCCCGTTTGGTCATGCCGAACGCGGTGAAGGTTGCTCGCTGCATCCCTGGGTCGGTCGAGAAAAAATCGGTGTCGGTCGGGTTGGCGCCTGGGTATCCGCCCTCGACATAATCGAGCCCCAGCCCGTCCAGCAGTTTCGCAATAAGCCGCTTGTCTTCGACAGAGAAGTCTACGCCCTGCGTCTGCGCCCCATCCCGCAGCGTGGTGTCGAAGAGATAAAGCCGTTCTTTGCTCATCATTCATTCCGTTTTTTTTCGCATTCTCAAAAAATGCTCTGTCGGCACAAATCTCAGCGTGCCTGTCCACCCGTACTTACCGCCGGCCGGTTCTGACATTTGATTTTCGGAAGAAAACATGAACGAACGGCGGCGGCCAACTATATCAGCCGCGAATAATCAGACCCATAATGATCCATTTTGTCGTTTTCATCGGATCGGTCTCGCCACACTCTTTCAAACTCAGGCTTTATGCCCCGTCAGGCGAGCCAAGGCCCGCTCTCTCCCCAGAAGAGGTAGCAGATTTGCCAGCTCAGGTCCATGGTGAAGGCCGGTCAGCGCAAGACGCAAGGGCATAAACAGGGTTTTGCCTTTACGGCCCGTCTCGCTCTTCAGACCTCCCGTCCACGTCCGCCAGGTGTTTTCATCCCAGGGCTCCGCTGGCAGAGCAGCAGCGGCGGCGGCAATGAATTCCACGTCTTCTGGTTCAATGACAGGTTCCACCGGCCCATGGGCCACGTGCCACCAGGCCGCCACCCCGTCAAACAGGGTGAGATTGGGACGCACAGCATTCCAGAATGTTTCCCCCCCTTCAATCCCGCGCTCGGCAAGACGGTCTTTCACATCTGCAAACGGGGTCATGTGCATCAAGGCGGCGTTTACCCGTTCCAGGTCCTTCATGACGAAACGCACACCGGAACGTCCGATGGCACTGATCTCAAACTCTGCCGCCAGCTCCTCCAGGGTCGCTCGGGGAAGAGCTGCGTCGGGTGTTCCCAGTTTTGCGAGGAAGGAGTTGATGGACATTGGCTCGAAACCTTTGTCGCGTAGCGCTTCAACCGAATGCTCGCCGCGCAGGCGTTTGGAAAGCGGTTGCCCCTCTTCGTTAAGCAACAGAGAGTGGTGACCAAAGCGTGGTGGTTCAGCACCGAGTGCGCGAAACACCTGCACCTGTGCACCGGTGTTTGTCAGGTGGTCCTCACCGCGCACCACATGGGTGATCTCCATATCAATGTCATCGACCACGCTTGGCAACGTATAGAGATATGAGCCATCGCCACGGATCAGGATCGGATCGGACAGGCTTTTTGTATCGACCTTCACTGCGCCTAAAAACAGGTCGTCAAACTCCACGATTGTTCGGTCCAGCTTGAAGCGCCAATGGGGCTGGTGGCCCTCTGCTTCCAGCGCGGCCCGCTCCTCATCGGTCAGCTCCAGCGCGGCACGGTCATAGACTGGCGGCTGTTTGCGACCGAGCTGGCGTTTGCGTTTGCGGTCCAGTTCATCTGGTGTTTCGTAGCAGGGATAAAGGTGTCCTTCTGCCTTCAGCTTCTCCACCGCCTCCCCATACCGATCAAACCGGTCCGACTGACGAAACAGTTTGTCGTGGGTAAGCCCCAACCAGGCGAGGTCCGCTTCGATCTTGTCCGCATATTCCTGGGTCGAGCGTTCCGTGTCCGTGTCGTCGAGACGCAGAATAAAGGTACCGCCTGCCTTTTTGGCGATCAACCAATTGAACAGGGCAACCCGCATATTGCCGACATGCAAAAGGCCGGTGGGGCTGGGCGCGAAACGTAAGCTGACAGTCATGAGGTTCCTTACCGCGCGTCGCGGTAGCCGTTGGTGATGGGATAGCGACGGTCGCGTCCGAAATTGCGCGCCGTGATTTTGACGCCAGGGGCGGCCTGCCGTCTCTTGTATTCCGCGATGTATAGAAGATGTTCGATCCGTTTGACCAGATCATGATCGTGTCCCCGGGCGACAATCTCACCCACAGGAAATTCCTTTTCGACCAGACACTCAAGAATGTCATCCAACACCTCGTAAGGCGGGAGCGAATCCTCGTCTTTCTGATCTTCGCGAAGTTCGGCTGACGGGGGCTTGGTGATGATGTTGTCGGGGATCACTTCACCTATCGGCCCCAAAGCAAAGTCAGGCTTGTTCAGGTTGCGCCAACGGCACAGAGCAAAGACCTGCATTTTGTAGAGATCCTTGATCGGGTTGTAGCCCCCGTTCATGTCCCCATAGAGCGTTGCATAGCCCACCGAGACTTCCGACTTGTTGCCCGTGGTGATGACCATATGTCCAAACTTGTTGGAGACCGCCATGAGCAATGTGCCGCGCGTGCGGGACTGGAGGTTTTCTTCCGTCGTGTCGCTCTCTGTGCCTTCAAAAAGCGGTCCGAGTGCTTCAAGGAACCCTTCTACCGGTCCTTCGATGGGAACCGTGTCGTAGCGCACGCCGAGAGCGGCTGCACATTGGTCCGCGTCGGTGATGCTTTCTTCTGCCGTGTAGCGATAAGGCAGCATGATGCAATAGACCTTGTCGGCTCCCAAGGCGTCCACGGCCATCGCCGCGCACAGGGCTGAATCCACGCCGCCCGACAGGCCAAGCACCACGCCGGGGAAGCGGTTTTTGGTGACATAGTCCCGCAGGCCAAGCACACAGGCGGCATAGATTGCTTCATCGCCGGTCGCGATGTCTGCCACATCACCCTGCTGACACACCCACCCGTCGCCTGTCCGCTCCCAGTTGGTGAGCACAACACTCTCGTGCCACGCAGGCAATTGGTGCGCGAGGGACAGGTCTGTATTCAGCACGAAAGAGGCTCCATCAAAGACGAGCTCGTCCTGGCCTCCTATTTGGTTGAGATAGGCCAGGGGCAAGCCGGTTTCGTTGATGCGGGAGATTGAGTGCTGCAGGCGTGAATCAAACTTCGCTATATCAAAGGGAGAGCCGTTGGGGACCAGCAGCAGCTCCGCTCCGGTCTCCTCCAGACATTCGGCGACATCGGCAAACCAGATGTCCTCGCAGACCGGCACCCCAATCCGCACGCCTCGGAAAGCAAGCGGCCCCGGCATTTCCCCGGCCGTGAAGACACGGGGTTCATCAAAAACGCCGTAATTGGGCAGATGCACCTTGTGGCGCCGTCCGATGATTTCGCCCCCATCGATCAGCACCATGGAATTGTAGAGGCCGTTTTCGTCGCGGGTGGGCGCGCCGATCAGGTAGCCTGGCCCCCCATCCTTTGTTTCCTGGGCAAGATCTGCGAGGGCTTCGTCAACGGCGATCTGGAAAGAGGGTTTGAGGACCAGGTCCTCAGGTGGATAGCCGATCAGAAAAAGCTCTGGAAACATCACCAGATCGGCGCCCGCTGCCACGGCATCGGCCCGCGCGGCCTGCGCCTTTGCCTTATTGCCCGCGATATCCCCGACTGTGGGGTTCAACTGAGCCAGGGCGATTTTCAACTGATCGATCATATGCACCACGTGTATTTGACAGGTCGGCAAGGGGCCGGGCCCCGTTTCTAGCCCGCTGTTCGCCGCTGAACAATAGCTCTCCAATTTTACGTAACGGTTGTGGGGTTTTAAGGGTGGTGCATCTCGCAGAACCTCCCTATATGCTGACCGCAACAAGACATACAATCAGGGGGAAATATCATGGCCGATGCGGTCAACCGGCAAATCCAGCTCGTGGAAACACCCAAGGGAAAGCTGGGGCCTGAGCATTTCAAGCTCGCAGATGCAGCAATCCCCGTCCCGTCCAAAGACGGCGACGTGCAGGTCCGCACCCGCTATATCTCCCTTGATGCAGCGAACCGCGCCTGGATGCAGGGCGCAACCTATCGCGACGCTGTCGAAGCTGGCCAGGTTATGGCGGGCGGAGCCATCGCAGAGGTAACAGCCAGCAATGATGCGGGCTTCAAGGTCGGTGATCGCGTGTTTGCCGACACCGGGTGGCAGGACTATGCGGTTCTTCCCGCCAAGGCGCTTCAGAAGCTGCCTGCCCTTGAGCCAGAAACCCATCTGCTGAGCGTTTATGGCGTTGCCGGGCTCACCGCCTATTTCGGGCTGTTGAATGTGGGCCAGCCCAAAGCCGGTGACACCATTCTTATCTCGGCTGCCGCAGGCTCTGTCGGCTCGCTGGTCAGTCAGATCGCTAAAGCCGCCGTGCCGGACGTGACAGTGATCGGTATTGCTGGCTCTGACGAGAAATGCCAGTGGATACAGGATGAATTGGGCTATGACGCCGCGATCAACTACAAGACGCAGCCTGTCTACAAGGCGCTGAAGGAAATTGCCCCTCAGGGCATCGACGTTTATTTCGACAATGTGGGGGGCGACATTCTGGAAGCTGCTCTCTTCCGCATGAACCTGTTCGGCCGCATCGCGTGCTGCGGTGCGGTATCGCAGTATGATGGTGCCCCACCGTCATCTGGCCCCCGCGGCGTCCCTGGCCTGATTGTGACCAAGCGGCTCACCCTGCGTGGGTTCATCATGTCCGACTTCCCTGATGAGCGGGAGAAGGCGCTGAGTGACCTGCAAGGCTGGGTTGCGTCCGGCAAGATCAACGTCAAGGAAGACATTATTGAGGGCCTGGAAAATACGCCCGCTGCGCTGATTGGCCTGCTCGCAGGTGACAACCGCGGCAAGCGTATGGTCAAGGTCATCTGACATTCATTCACGCAATACCCTACCTAAACCCCAACTGGAGAACGAATATGACCAATATGAAAAGTAAGGAAGTGCAGCTTGCGTCACGTCCTGACGGTGCACCAACAGAAAGCAATTTCCAAATTGCCGAAGTCGATGTAGCCAGCCCAGGCGCCGGCGAATTCCTCGTCCGCAACATCTGGATGTCAGTCGACCCTTATATGCGCGGCCGCATGATGGACCGGGAGAGCTATGTTCCTCCCTTCCAGATTGGTGAAGCCCTTCAGGGCGGTGCCATTGGCCAGGTGATCGAGTCCAACAATGAGAAATTCGCAAAAGGCGATTACGTCAACTCCATGAACGGCTGGCGCGAATTCTATGTCACCGACGGCATGATGGTGAATAAAATTGATCCTTCCATCGGGCCCATTGAAACCAATCTGGGCGTTCTCGGCATGCCGGGCATGACGGCTTATGCTGGCCTCTTCAAGGTTGCTAACCTGAAAGACGGAGAAAATGTTTTTGTCTCCGCAGCTTCAGGCGCGGTTGGCGCCGTGGTCTGTCAGCTTGCCAAAGCCCATGGCTGTTATGTGGTCGGCACTGCCGGGTCAGATGACAAGTGTAAGTGGTTGGAAGATGTTGCCGGGATCGACAAGGCCATCAACTACAAAACATGCGGCGATCTGGATGCGGCTGTGCGCGACGCCTTCCCGAAAGGCATTGACGTGTATTTTGACAATGTGGGTGGCTCTCACCTGCAGGCCGCGATCAACTATATGAACCCCAGTGCCCGTGGTGCGCTTTGCGGCATGATTGAGCAGTATAACGACACCACACCCCGGCCAGGCCCCAACAATCTCATTCAGATCGTTGGCAAAAGCCTGAGACTGGAAGGGTTTATTGTTTCAAACCATCTCGACATCATTCCTGAATTCTATGCGGAAATGGCGAAGCTGATCAGCAGTGGCAAGATGAAATGGGAACAGACTGTCGAAGAAGGCGTGGAAAATGCCCCTAAGGCGTTCCTCAATCTCTTCTCCGGCGCCAATTTCGGCAAGATGCTGGTGAAAGTGGGCGACGATCCCGCGATCTGATCGGATCAGCGGGCAACACCTGCTCGCGTTCCATCCAATAGAGTTAGCCCGGCGGGACACCTCGCCGGGCTTTTTGATGCCTAGTCCGACGATCACGAAGAATTCAGCCCTACCCCTTTTCGCGCACCAACCAAATGTGGGACTATGCACCAAGACTTTGACACTCACTTTGAGACCGGATTTGGGAATAAATATGGAATCGGTAAAAGAACGCTACTCAGCTGCAGCCCTTGAGCGTGAAGAAGCGCTGTGCTGCCCTGTCAATTACGACCCCAAATTTCTGAAGATCATCCCGCAAGAAGTGCTTGATCGCGACTATGGATGCGGCGACCCCTCCGCCTACGTGCGCTCCGGGGAGACGGTATTGGACCTTGGCGCTGGGGGTGGAAAAATCTGTTTCATCGCCGCTCAGATTGTAGGGCCCGAAGGCCGCGTGATTGGCGTCGACATTAATGACGAGATGCTTGAGCTTTCACGAAGTGCACAGCCAACCGTTGCCGAACGCATTGGCTATGACAATATCGAGTTTCGCCACGGACATATCCAAGACCTGAAAACAGATCTGGATACGCTCGATCATATGCTGGAAGCCAGCCCGGTCAAAAATATTGCCGATTACAAAGCACTGGAAAGCAGGATGGCAGAGCTTGCCGAGAGCAAACCGCTGATCGCCACCAACAGTATTGACGTGGTGGTTTCGAACTGTGTTCTCAATCTGGTTTCCGACGAAGAAAAACCCACCCTGTTCCAGGAGATTTTCCGCGTTCTCAAACCAGGTGGCCGCATCGCCATTTCCGACATTGTCTCTGACAAAGAGTCGCCGGAGCACCTGAAAGCTGACCCTGAATTGTGGAGTGGCTGCATCAGCGGTGCTCTCACCGAGACCGGTTTTGCCGACGCTCTTATCGATGCAGGCTTTGCCGGTGTCACCCTCGACAAGCTGGAACAGGACCCCTGGCAGGTGGTGGAAGGGATCGAGTACCGCTCGGCAACCTACATCGCCTACAAACCGGCAACGGACAAAGCTGCTCTGGCTGAGATAGAGGTGGTCTACACAGGCCCCTGGGCGGAAGTCATCGACGAAGAGGGCCTGGTGTTCCGGCGCGGCCAACGGGTGCATGTGTCAGGCGAGACCGCGGCGGCACTGCGCAGTGGCGCTTACGCCAAACAGTTCGTCATGTTCGGCGAGCCTGATACGGGCTGCTGTTAACGCACTCTGCAAACTGAAACAGACACACAAAAGGCGGCCACAGGGCCGCCTTTTTTGCCAGTACCGACCTCATGTCACCCGAGCTGGGCAATCTTATTCGGCATGTTTTTCTCACGTTCCTTTTTCAGGCCTTCGGAGACCATGAATGCCAGCTCCAGTGCCTGACTGGCATTGAGGCGTGGGTCGCAATGGGTGTGATATCGGTCGGAAAGATCTTCCTCACCGATCGCCTGAGCGCCGCCCAGACATTCCGTTACATTCTGGCCCGTCATTTCAAAATGAACGCCGCCTGCATGGGTACCCAGGTCACGGTGTACGCCCATGAATTGCTGAACCTCTGCAAGCACGCGGTGAACGGGGCGCGTCTTATAGCCGGTGGATGCCTTGATCGTGTTTCCGTGCATCGGATCGCAGGACCAGACCACTTTACGTCCTTCGCGCTCCACTGCCTCGATGAGGCCAGGCAGATGTTTCTCAACATTGTCTGCGCCAAAGCGGCAGATCAATGTCAGACGGCCTGCTTCATTGTCCGGGCTCAGAAGATCAATCAGGCTCAAAAGCTCATCGGGCTGCATTGATGGCCCACATTTCATACCAATCGGATTTTTCACACCCCGACAGAATTCCACATGCGCATGATCGGGCTGGCGCGTCCGGTCCCCGATCCAGAGCATGTGCGCTGACGTATCGTACC
>CAZFHW010000036.1:0-11848 GCA_964518885.1 uncultured Parvibaculum sp.
GATTGGCGAAAAAGGGGTGATTTTTGCGGCGGTCTCGGGCTGGGTTTCTTCCACCCGGCAAAAATTTCCTAGTCCGGAGGTCGTCTTCGCCTAGCTGGTTTCGATATCTGTCTGATGGGCTTCGTGGTCTGGCTGTGGCAAACTAGGGGCCAATTGAACACGGGCCAGACGCCCTCATTCTTCGGGATATTATGAACCAGAAAACGGTTGATCGGTCGCCACAGGAAATGCTGCGCGATGCTTTCCAGTTGTTTGACGAAGGCAAGTTGCGCGAGGCCCTGGCTCTTGCTCAGGCGCTGCGCCGAGACCACCCCAATCACCCTGATATTTTGCACTTGCTAGGTCTCATCAGCCTGAAAGGCAGGGCGCCGGAGCAGGCTGAAAAATTCATTCGGCTCGCTTTGTCGCTGGCGCCTGACAAGGTGTTTTTCCATGTGAACCTTGGCAACGCCTTGCGTCAGCAGGGCAAAAATGATGCCGCCCGAGCAGCGTATGCCAAGGCGGTGACGTACGACCCGCGCTTTCCCGGCATCTACGTCAATCGCGGCACGCTGAACGCTGAAGAAGGGCTGGCGGACGAAGCGCAGCGCGACTTTGAAAAACTGATCGAGTTAAACCCGGACCAGCCCGAAGGCTATCTGCGGTTGGGCCAGCTTTGCACAGAGCTTGGTCAGTTTTCCCGAGCGGTTGAGGTCTACCGGGCTGGACTGAAGGCGCGGTCTGAGGGGCCCATGCTTCTGCTTGGTCTTGCCGGCGCCCTGGAGCGGGCAGGCGATCTGGAGGAGGCTGTCACGGTTGCGGAAAAAGCTCTGGCTGCTCTACCCGGCCACCCGGGTGCGCTTGGTATCTGGGCACGGGCGAAACGCCGTCAGGGCCATTTGGAAGAGGCGCGCGACCGGTTGGAGCGGGTTGAGGTCGCCAAACTTCCCCCTGAAATGCGCCGCATCATTCATGGTGAGCTTGGCCAGATTTACGACCGTTTGAATGAGGCGGCCGATGCGTTTGGGCATTTCGCCGCGCAAAATACCGCTGCCGCCAAAATGCTCGACCAGATGGGTATCGACAAACAGACCTACATGGCGCAGGTGCAGGAGCTCAGAGCGGCTTTCACGTCCGATTGGGTGTCCTCCTGGGCCAAGATTGACCCGGCAGAGCTTTGTGATATTCCGACGCCGGTCTTTCTGGTGGGTTTTCCCCGCTCCGGCACTACGCTTCTCGATCAGTTCCTGGATGCCCATGACGGGGTAGAGGTTCTTGAGGAGCAACCGGTTTTGCTGCCTGTCCGTGATGCTCTCAAGCAGGAGGGGGGCTATCCCCAGGCCCTTGGCGGTCTGGATGTCTCGCGGATCAATGAATTGCGCGCTCTTTATCTTCGTGAACTGGAGAAAGCGGGGGTTGATTCTCAGGCCAAGATTGTGATCAACAAGCTCCCTCTCAACATCATCCACGCGGGCCTGATCGGGCGCATTTTCCCGGAGGCGCGGTTTATTCTGGCGCTGCGGCATCCAGCAGATGCAGTGCTGTCCTGCTTTATGCAGGATTTTCAATTGAATGCCTCTATGGCCCATTTTTTAACCCTGAAAGACAGCGCAGCCCTTTATGACGCGGTGATGTCTCTATGGCGCCAAACCCGCGAACTTCTGCCACTTTCAGTTGCGGAGGTCCGGTATGAAGACTTGATTGAGGACCCCCAGGCAGCATTGGGAGAGGTTCTGGACTTGCTGGGGATAGTCTGGCAAGGGTCTCAAGAGGATCATGTCGCCCATGCCCTGGCCCGTGGAACGATCCGTACACCCTCCTATTCGCAGGTCACCGAGCCGCTTTACAGCCGTGCGGCGGGCCGCTGGCAGCGCTATGAAAGCCAATTGGATGGGATTTTGCCTCGTCTTCAGCCCTTTATCCAAGAATTCGGGTATGATTAACCCGATCACGGGCCTCTCAAAAGCCCGTGAGGTGGCCCGTGAGGTCCTTGGAATTGAGAGGGAGGAGCGCTACATCACGGGCGGGAGCGAAGTTCACACAGGAATTTCGTTGGATAGGCAAAGAAACTGGGAACCGATCACAGCATGAGCACGAACACCACCAAGAAAGTTTTATTGGTCGATGATGATGAGGCACTGCGCACCTCGTTGATCGAACAACTTGCTCTGCACGAAGAATTCTCGTGCACGCCGGTTTCGTGTGCGGCGGAGGCCATTGAGCATGTGCGCGGGAACCACGTAGACATCGTGCTGCTGGATGTGGGTCTGCCGGATATGGACGGTCGCGAAGCGTGCCGGCTGATGCGCAAAGGGGGGCTGAAGGCACCCGTGATTATGTTGACAGGCGCCGATAGCGACAGTGACACCATTCTTGGGCTTGAAGCGGGCGCAAATGATTATGTCACCAAGCCCTTCCGGTTTGGTGTTCTGCTGGCCCGTATCCGCGCCCATCTGCGCCAGCATGAGCAGAGTGAAGATGCGGTGTTCAAGATCGGGCACTACACCTTCAAGCCATCTGCCAAAATGCTGATTGATGATGCGGAGAAAAAAGTTCGTCTTACAGAAAAAGAAACTGCGATCCTGAAGTTCCTTTACCGCACAGGCGTTAAGACGGTTGGTCGCGATGTCTTGCTGCATGAAGTGTGGGGATATAATTCAGGGGTCACCACGCATACACTTGAAACGCATATTTACCGGCTGCGTCAAAAAATTGAGCGCGATCCGTCTAACGCAGAGCTTCTGGTCACTGAGTCCGGTGGCTACAAGTTGGTGCCCTAAGTTTCAGAGCAGAAGAACCAGTGCATGAACGTGTGACGCGCCTTAACAGGGCGCGTCTTCGTCTTATTGCAAACAGTTCAAAATCGCTGGTTGGGCGACGACAGGTAAATCAAAATACCCAGCATCGCGAAGGTGCCCACCAGTGCTGCGACGAGAAGGGCGCCTGGCCCAAAAAAGTAAGTCGCCAGAATGACGACAAGCAAGAGGGTGAGGAGAAACGCGATTGCGCGAACAGCCTGGTCGGGTGATGTTTGTGGATCGGCCGACATGTGGTTTCCAATCTATTCCAGCCTGGACAAAAATGCCCGTGGCTGATGTCAGTTTATCGCTCTTTGGCGCATTTTGTACAACGCGGCATAGCGCCGCGCGGGGGGCTAGTTGTCCTTTGGCTCATTGGCGGTCAAGGCATAGGCGTTGATGAAGGCTTCCGGCATGCGGGTCGGGCGTCCTGACTTTATATCAATACAGACAAAGTCTGTGCGGCCCCGGAGCAGGGTTTTGCCGGTTGCGGCGTTGACCATCTGAAACCGGCGACGGAGCCGCAATTTTGCGTCATTGCCGGTAATCCAGGTGGCCACCTTGACGGTTTCTCCCTCGTGGGAGGGGGCCAGATATTCCATTTCGTGGGCGCGTACGACCATGCCTTTGCCGATCTCGGTGTAGGCCTCAAAATCAAATCCCAGAACTTTTGAATGCTCCCATGCAACCTTTGCCATCCAGGTCAGGTAGACAACATTATTCGTATGCTGAAAGTCATCGATGTAGTCAGACTTCACCACAATGTCGACCAGGAACGGGTCAGGGTAGTCCCAGGCAATCCCAACTGGTTCTTGCATGTTTTTCATTGGCCCCGGTTTGTTTCCCATTGGCATTGCGGTTTCCTCTGACAACAGCACGCGCCTCTCTCTACGGCGTTTACGTCAACAAGCCAAGCGGGGACGCGGCCTTGGGTGGGGATGGCGGTATTTTTGCCTCCAGATTTTGGGGGCTCGACCCCACCAGATTTAGCCCTTACCCTGCCGCGCATGAGCCTTCAGGATGCCGTCACTCTCCTTGCGAAAACCCCTCTTTTTGAGGGGGTGGATCCGGTGCGTCTCGAAGTGCTTGCCTTTACGGCAACTCACCTCGCCTTTGAAACCGGCGACACATTGGCAGAACAGGGAATGCCCGCGGACGGTGCGTTTCTTCTGTTGTCTGGCGAAGCGGTGATGCTCGCCGGGGAAGATGAGGGTCCGGGCAAGGCGGCACGGCTTGACCGGGGCGACCTGGTGGGGGAGGTGGCGTTGACCCAACCGGCCAATTGGTCTGCGACTGTTCGGGCGGCGGCGCCGGTCGAAGTGCTGAAGCTTGAGCGTGATGTCTTTTTGCGTTTGGCGGATGAATTCCCCGAAATTGCGCAAGGCTGTTTTCGCGGGGCTGTTCGGCAAGCGACGGCGTTGAGCGAAGATTTGGCGGCGCTTACCCAGCGCCTGACGGCCGCACGGGCGGTGCGGCGCGCACGCACTGTCGCGCGGGATGCGCGTCGGAGCCACGGGTCGAGCGAACACGAAACAATGACAGGTAGTGAAAAGAATGAGTGATGGTCCGGCTGTTTCTGCGGTAACAAAAAGTTCTCCGCTGACACTTGAAGACGCCAAACAAAAAGGCTGGCCGCCGAACATTCAAGCGGTGTTCAAGCGGATGTCGCCTGCAGGCCGCTATCTCGGTCTTGAGATATTGGACGTGGAGATGGAGACCCTCACGGTCAAAGTGGCGTTCAATGCCTCAGAAGATCTCTGCAATTTGTGGGGGGGCATTCAAGGGGGCATGGTGGCCGCCATGCTGGATGATGTGATGGCGTTCGCGATCGGTCTTGATCTCGACTGGGGGCAGATATCGCCGACGCTGGAAATTAAAGTTTCCATGCTGGCGCCCGCGCGGCCGGGCAGACTTTATGCAACCGGCAGGGTGATCAAGCGTGGCAAGTCGGTGGGCTTTGTGGAAAGCGAACTGACAGACAGCGACGGCAAACTACTGGCGACGGGGTCCTCCACCGCCACGTTTGTGACACTGAAAAAGAAAGACTGATACCTACAGCTTGAAGGTTGCGATGACGGGCGCGTGGTCGGACGGTCTTTCCCAACCGCGTGCATCTGTCACCACCTGCATGGATTTTGGCGTGCCGGCCATTGCCGGTGTTACCCAGATATGATCCAGACGTCGGCCTTTGTTGGCGGCGGCCCAGTCTTTGGCCCGGTAGCTCCACCAGGAGTAGAGCTTTTCATCGTCCGGTACAAAGTGGCGCATGACGTCAACCCAGCTGTGTGACTTCATCACCCGGTCCAGATGTTCGACCTCGATGGGTGTGTGGCTCACGACTTTGAGCAATTTCTTGTGGGACCAGACGTCGTGCTCTAGAGGCGCGATGTTCAGGTCGCCCACGAGCACCATCTTGGCGGTCTTCTTGTTCTTGTGTGCCTTGTACCAGCTCTCCATTTCGGTGAGGAAGTTGAGCTTGTGCGCAAACTTTTCATTGGTCTCCACATTGGGCTCATCGCCCCCGGCGGGCACGTAATAATTGTGGACGCGAACGTCGCCTGCACCGGGCACGGTGACGGCCACATGGCGCGCGTCGCCCTTTTTGCAGAACTCGCGCATTTCAATATCTGTAATCGGTACGCGGGAGACAATGGCGACGCCGTGATAGGCCTTCTGTCCGTTCAGTGCGATATGCCCATAGCCGAATTTCTTGAAATCCTTTTCGGGGAAAGCATCATTCTGACATTTGATCTCCTGCAGGCAGAGAAGGTCGGGTTTGTGCTCCTTCAGAAATTTCTCAACTTGCCCGATGCGCAGGCGCACAGAGTTGATGTTCCAGGTAGCGACTTTCAGGGTCTTCATGGCTGGCACTGGGGGAGACCTCGTGTGAGTGGGCAGGTGAAAAGATCAGAAGATATTGAAGGTAAGGCCCGCGATACCGATGGGCCAGCGTCCGCGTTCAAAAAGCCGAAAGCGGAGCAGGAAAGGATGATTGTTATCGGCACCTGCGGCGACCGCGATAGCTGCGCCGTGCACAGCCTGCATGGCAGCCCCCGCAGCGGCGATGGCGATCTCCATGTCCTCCACACCCCAATCATTGGCGGTGCTCTCGGCGGCGTTGCGCACGGCTTCGTCGGCCTGGGCAGCCACATAGGTGAAGCCGATTTCAAAGGCTTCCTCGCTGAGGACTTCCAGCAGATCGGTGGAAAGAGCGGCGCGCAGGCTTTCCTCGGCTTCCCAGGCGGCGGAGTTCCAGTCGCCGCTTTCGGCTGCGGCCGTGGCATCCTCCCAATTGGAGAGTTTCGCCAGGTCGGCGTCGGGAAAGCCAAGCCCTTCCAGATAGCCGTGTGCCAGGGTGCGGGTCTCTTGATCAAGAGGCGTCCCCAGTTGGCCAAACCAGGCAATGTCGGGGAGCAGACGTGCAAAATCGCGCAAGAGAGCCAGGGCTGGCATCTCGAGACTGAGCTCTTCTAGTTCTGCGTCGGAAAGGGCGGGCTCGGTGCCGCCAGGGAGATCCATGGACATGCAGGCTTTATATCGCGGCTCGGCCCGGACAAAAAGGGGGGGGAGGCCTTCGCCGACCAAATATATCAGTTTTGCTGTTTTAAGGTGCGGACACAAAAACGCCCCGGCCTTTGTTCTGCAGCGCTTTCCGGGCGGCGAACCGCTGGCACTTCGCCTGAAAGCGCTTACTCGGCGGCGTGGACACAAAAACGCCCCGCCGATATGGGGGGCTGGCGGGGCGTCCATTGCGCTTACTCTCTGCGCTGCGCCAAGAGGGGAAATTTTGGCGCTGGGATAGGCAGAAGACCTGTCGAGGAGGACTATCAGGGGGGGCTGTCGGTCCTCAGGTTTTCCACCTGTCTAGGACTATAGATAGGCTTCTCCGGGGCCGGTTTCAATGGAATCCCACAAAACTGGCTAACCGTTGGTGAACGAGGGCATTTTGTTAACCCATTGTTTTCATGTTGGTTTTCGATAAAATCCGCAGATTACTCCTGATTTTTGCAAGGCGGGTTGCACGGTCTTAACCAAGCCGTCGGTGACATGGTTAAGGCCCAGAACGTCGCCCAGTGAGCCGATCAGGAGGCGCCCAGGTCACGGGCGGTGAGATCGAAGGCCTTTCTGGCTCTCTCAAACAGCTCATCAATTTCCGGCTTGGTGATGGACAAGGGCGGCGACAGAACCATGGTGTTGCCGATGGCCCGCATGACGATGCCGCTGGCGGTGCAGTGATCCCGGCAGAGCCCGCCGGTGGCGTCACCAAAACGCTCCCGGGTTTTCTTGTCCTTCACGATCTCCATGGCGCCGAGCAGGCCGACGCCCCGGGTTTCACCAATGATCGGATGGTCGTTCAGGGAGGCAAGCTTCTGCTGGAAATAGGCGCCGATCTCGCCGCCGGCCTTTTCCACCAGTCTGTCGCGCTCCAGCACCTCGATGTTGGCGAGCGCCACGGCGCAGGCGACCGGGTGGCCGGAATAGGTGAAGCCGTGGGACCATTCTTCATTGGCGTTGAACAGCACGTCGCCCATGCGGGGGCCCACTGCCACGGCGGAGAGGGGCTGATAGCCGCTGGTCATGCCCTTGGCCATGGACATGCTGTCGGGCTGGATGTCGTAGGTGTGGGAGCCAAACCAGTTGCCGGTGCGCCCGAAGCCGCAAATCACTTCGTCGACATGCAGCAGCACATCGTACTTTTTGCAGATGCGCTGAATTTCCGGCCAGTAGGTATCGGGGGGAATGACGAGCCCGCCTGCTCCTTGCACCGGCTCGGCAAAAAAGGCCGCCACATTGTCGGCCCCCAGTTCAAGGATCTTGTCTTCCAGGGCGCGGGCGACCTTCAGGCCGAACTCGCCCACGTCGCTGTCGCCGCCGAGAGCGTACCAGTAGGGATAATCAATATGGACAAAGCCCGGCAGCGGCAGGTCGGCCTGGGGGTGCATGGAAGGAATGCCCGAGAGCGACGCTGCCGCTAAGGTCACGCCGTGATAGGCCTGGATGCGGGAGATGATGGTTTTCTTGTGGGGCTTGCCCTGGAGGTTCCAGAAAAAGCGGATCATCTTCACGGCGCTGTCATTGGCCTCGGAGCCTGAGTTGGCAAAGAAGAAACGATCCAGTCCGTCAGGCGTCAGTGTACTGAGCTTTTCCGACAGCTCCGCCACATAAGGGTTGGTGGTCTGGAAAAATGAATTGTAATAGGGCAGTTCCTTTAGCGCCTTGGCGCCTGCCTCGGCAAGCTCGGGCCGTCCGTAGCCGACATTGACGCACCACAGGCCCGCCATGCCGTCGATCATGCGCGCCCCTTCGCTGTCATACAGATAGACGCCCTCTGCATGAGTGATAACGCGGGCGCCCTTTTTGGCCAGGGCGTGATGTTCGGAGAAAGGATGCAGATGATGGGCGGCATCCATCTCCTGCCAGCGTTTGGTCTGATTGGAAATCTTAGGCGATTGAGACATGTTGTGCTCCCGGGACCTGTCGGTCCCTCAATGAATGAAAAGGATCATTGGGCGGCGAGACACGCCGCCGGGGGACGTCTACGGATTAAAGCCAATGCGCGCACAAAGAACCAAAAGCTCGCCCTTAGTTATGCCGCAGATATGGGTGTTTTCCTGTCTCATAGGAGAAGTCTAGCGCGGGCGGCGGATAGGCTCAATGGTCTTCAGATGTTTCACAATGGGCTCTTTTCAACAGTTTTTCCACGTCTTGTTCAAGAAGAGGATATGCATTTTCGCTGTAAATTTCTGAAGCACGTCGTAGCGGACTGCAGGCTTCAGGCATTCGCTGCAGGACTATCAAGAGCTTTCCTTCTTGGGTGAGACAGTGCGCAGTTGTAAGGAGTAGATCCCCCTCCGCTCTCTCGAGCGCGGATTGGCATTCCATTGCTTCGTTTAAGGCCCGGCTCGGGTCACTTTTCTCATAGAGCCTTGATAAATCTAAGGATATGGCTACATGTCCACGAAGATTGTGTTGTTCAATCGCCATTTCCTTCAGAATTTCAAATGACTTCAACGATTTTTCGTTGTCGCTATAGAAGTATTCCATCGCCAATTTATATTGGAGGGCTAAGACTTTGCTCCTGTCATCCAATTTCTCATACAGGGCGAGTGCTTCTTCTAGGTATGTGTTAGCATTTCGCTCCGGCGATACTGAGGGTGTGTGCAGCACGACTTCTCTAAGCAGTTTTAGGATGTCAGCCTGTGCTCGTTGATCGTCCAATTCTTGATACGCCAGGAGAGCGGCCTGTAAGATACTAAATGCTTGTTGTGACTGCTTGCGACGATGCAAGACGGTTCCCATGCGGGACTGTATGCTAGCCGTAGCGCGTAGATCGGCGTTGACTGGTAGGTTGGCAAGCTCTGCTTCCAGGTCTCTTAGTGGATCCTGACCGGGTGGATACTGAACAAGTTCGGCCAACCAAGCGATCAGTTTACTATCTTCCTCTGGTGCCATGAGTGCTGCATCGTAAGCAGCTTGATAGAAGATTTGCGCTTCGGAGAAGCGGTCGTGCTGTTCCAACAAAAGGGCTATTTCGACATTCACCACGCGGAGTCTTACCCTATTGCCCAACATCTCGGCCAGAATGAGTGCCGATTTCAATACTTCCTCAGACTTTTCGAACACCGGCCTTTGCTGCTGATCGGTCTCTGCGGCCCTATTTACAGCAGCGAACATCCAACCCAACTTGCGAAGTTCGAGTGCCAAGCGCAAGGGAGAGAGGCGTTGCGCGATGCGGCGCTGGTAACTGCGGGCTTTGTCTGGTTCACCGTTCTTGTCGAACAACCACGTTAGGGCTAGATTCGTGCTTTCCAAGCGCCTCCAAATGGGGTTGCTTGGGGCTTCCATGTGCAAAGCCTCATTAAGGTCAAAAGCTTGTATGCAATAGTGAATGGCTTTGAGCCGAAACTTTCTCGCACGTTGTACGAATTCCTCATACTCCTCTGCTGTTGGAGCTGGCTCCCCTGCAGTTGGGTCATAAGGCTCGAGATTGTCCTGAGTGCCCTTGGCGACCTTAGTGAGTTCAATGCATATGTGTTTACTCGCCATCGCTAGACGCGATTGGTTGTTCGACCGTTGTGATCTGAGCAGCGCCTCGTATGAGCTTCCCATCAAGTCAGCTGAGGTATACTGGTTCCGAGCGGTTATTTCGACGATTGCCCATATTTCATCGTCACTCATTTTTTCCACAGTTTCAACGGCTTGTGCGAGAAGTTCTTTTGCCTCGGGAAGTCGCTCAGTGACCCCTTGCTCAGTTAGACTATCGATAAGGGACAAGGCGATTGATCGGGCGCCCAGACCGCTGCCAAGAGATAAGTGTTCTTTGACACTGTGAAATTGTAGTTCGTAGTATGGTTGACCTCGGAAGGCTGGCTCCCAAAAGAGACTGCCACCCATCCGCATCAAGTCTTCGTCCAGCTCACTGCTGGATGTGTTGCATTGATCCCAAAGCCATGCCGCAGTTCCAAGCGATAGAAACACCGCCATCCCAATGCCATACCGACGAAATGCAGACATAGTTAATCCCCTAATTGCATGCGCAGTAGAAAATCAGTCTATCTAAGGCCCAATTGCAACGGAAGTTTTATATAGGGCTTTCGTCTCACACGTTCAGCAAAAGGTGCTCGCGTTCCCAGGCGGAGATGACCTGCTGGTAGGCGTCGTACTCGACCATTTTCACTTCTGTATAAACAGTGATGAAATCCTTGCCCAGCACGTCCGCCAGTTCCTTGTTGGCTTTGAGTTTGATCAGTGCGTCCAACAGGTGTTTTGGCAGCGCATGGGATTTGCTTTCATACGCATTGCCCTCTTGCGGCTTGGAGGGTGTCAGCTCATTCACCATGCCGAGATACCCGCAGGCAAGCGAGGCTGCAATCGCGATGTAAGGATTGGCATCTGCCCCTGCGACACGGTTTTCAATGCGCCGCCCCTGCGCGTCGGAGATGGGCACGCGCAAGCCCACGGTGCGGTTTTCCACCGCCCAATGGGTGTTGATGGGCGCGGCATTCCAAATGACAAACCGCCGGTAGGAATTCACGTTGGGGGCAATCAGCGCCATGGCGGAGATGAGGTGCTTTTGCAGTCCGGCAATGTGGGCGTGAAAGAGTTTCGTGTCGTTACCCTTCGCGTCTGCAAACAGGTTCTTGCCGGTCTTCGTGTCCACGATGGACTGATGCAGATGCATGGAGGAGCCCGGCTGGCCTGCATAGGGCTTTGCCATGAAGGTCGCATAGACGCCATGTTTGAGCGCAGACTGACGCACGGTGCGTTTGAACAGGAAGGCCTGGTCTGCGAGCAGTAAGGGATCGCCATGGTTGAAATTGATTTCGACCTGGGCTGGCCCCGCCTCATGGACCAGCGTGTCGATATCAAGTTCCTGGGCTTCACAATAGTCGTACATGTCCTCAAAGATCGGATCGAACTCGTTCACCGCATCAATGCCGTAGGATTGGCGGCCCGTCTCGCGGCGTCCGCTGGCACCAATGGGTGGTTCCAGCGGATAGTCCGGATCGATGTTTTTGGCGGCGAGATAAAACTCCAGCTCCGGGCCGACGATGGGCTTCCAGCCTCTGGCTTCATAAAGCGCCAGCACATTCTTCAACACCGCGCGCGGCGAGATGGGCACAGGCTTGCCTTCCCGGGTCTCTGCATCGCAGATCACTTGCGCCGTGGGCTCTTCATACCAGGGCACTATGCGGAGCGTGCTCGCATCTGGTGTCAGAATGCAGTCAGGCTCGGTCCACTGGATGTAGTCGCTCTCATCAATATAGTCGCCGGTCACCGTCTGCCCGAAGACACTCTCAGGAATGCGCAGGCTGTCACTGTCGACCGCAGCCAGGAATTTTCTGGTGGGCAGAATTTTGCCGCGCGCAATGCCCGACATGTCGGCCACCATGCACTCAACTTCCGTCACGCGCCGGTCGCGCAGCCATTTGGCAATCTGAGCCTTTGTGTTGAGTATTGGCTCGGGCGTTTTAGAAGCGCCCCTTTTTGATTTGGCGGCGGATTTTTTGGCAGCGGCCTTCTTTGAGACGGACTTCTTTGCGGCTGGCATGGGATCACCTGATCAATTG
>CAZFHW010000036.1:11948-20628 GCA_964518885.1 uncultured Parvibaculum sp.
GGCCTTCTTTGAGACGGACTTCTTTGCGGCTGGCATGGGATCACCTGATCAATTGTTGTTAGACACAGTTTCGCGCACCGCATCTCCAAAGGCCCGGAACAGTTTTTGCGAGACCGGGTTTTCCCAGAACTTCCATTCCGGATGCCACTGAACGGCAAGAGCAAAATTCTCCGCCGTTTTGTGGGATAGCGCTTCGACCGTGCCATCTGCGGCACGGCCTTCGATTGTCAACAGGTTGCCGGGTTTTGCAATGCCCTGGGTGTGGAGAGAGTTAACTTCGATGCGTCCGGTTCCCAGCAATTTTGCGAACCTGCCGTCTGGTGCCAGATCGACCGCGTGGGCGGGACCATATTGTGTGTCCCGAGGATCATCCTTGTTTTCGCGATGATCGAACCGGGGCGCGAAGCCTGCTTCCGAGGGCACTTCGTGGATGTGTTGATGCAGGGTGCCGCCATAGGCCACGTTCATTTCCTGAAACCCCCGGCAGACTGCAAACAGCGGCACAGCGCGCGCGACGCATTGGCGGATCAGCTCCAGGGTCAGGGCATCGCGCTGGGGGTCATGCAGGGTGCCTTCGCGCGACCGGTCGCCGTCATATTCGTTTGGGTGGACGTTGGACCAGGAGCCGGTCAGGAAGATGCCATCGACGGCCTCGAAGATCTCGTCCAGATCCATCGGCGTGGGCATGACCGGGATCAGGAAAGGCAGGCAGTCGGAGCCTTCGGCGATAGCCTTGATGTATTTTTCACCGACACTATGAAACGGGTGCGCGCCCATCATTTTGATGTCGCAAGGGATGCCGACGATTGGTCGCTTGTGCTTGGTGCCCATGTCTCTTGGCTATCACGCAGACTTTGGCGCAGCAAGGTGCGGGGCTTGCCGGGTCCACGGGAGTGTTTAAAAACTCAAACAGGCTTGTTGGGGTGGGTTTAGCGCCCGGCTCCCGGCGCCAGGCTTTCGCGGACGGTGAAGAGCTCATTGGCGACCTTCACGCCGCGCTGAATATTGCGCAGGGCGATCGTGGTCTGGAGCCCCTGGGCGTCGCGCACAATCCACTGGCGCAATTGCAGTTCAGGTTCGTCAAACACCAAAGTGAGATCGCCAGCCGCCTCTCCGCTTGGGTCGGCGAGGGTGATGCGAAGCAGGCCCGGTTCGCGGTTGACGGCCTGCACGTTGGAGGAGCGCATCAGGTCGATATCGGCGGCGAGCAGCAGGTTCAAGGGGGTGGCGCCAATGGGATAGCGCTGTGCGGCATAGTCGCTCTCCTTGACGATCACCCAGGTGCCGTCCGCCACGACCAGCAGGTCTGTGGGGGGCGCATATTCAAAGCGCAGGCGTCCCGGGCGACGCAGATAGAACATGCCTTCGGTGATGGAGCCATCGGGCCCGACCTGCAAAAAACCGCCCTGCAGATGATCCAGTGAGATGAGGTATCCGGTGACCCGGTCCACGTCGGCGCGGTCCTGCGCACTCAGGTGCGGGTTTGCCTGTGATGCACCGGCGCTTGCCAGAGGTGTCAGCAGCGCAAACACCAGAATGGCAAGGCCGGCAATGGCGGCCAATATCAAGGTGCGATGGCGGGCGTGCGCGGCGACTTTTGGGTCTTTTGTCGGGTCGATCATGAGCGCAAACATAAGCGGCCTTTGTGGCGGAATGATGGAATGAGTGAGGCGGTTTGCTGAACGGGAGCCAACCGAAATTCGTTAGTACCTGACACCGTCGCCCGGTTCTCCAATCAATACTTGGCGTTTGCCTGCATGGTTCGGAGCCGAAATGACCCCGTCGTCTTCCATCTGCTCAACAATGCGCGCGGCACGGTTGTAGCCGATCTGCAGTTTGCGCTGGATGTAGGAGGTAGACGCGCGTTTGTCGCGACCGACAATGGCCACGGCTTCGTCGTAGAGCTCATCGCTGGAGGTATTGCCGCCGCCGAGCAGGCCGCCCGCGTCGGTTTCGCCCGTGTCTTCTGTCACGGCTTCGAGATATTCCGGCACGCCCTGTTTCTTCAGGAACTTCACCACCTTCTCGACCTCGCCGTCTGACACGAAAGGTCCATGCACGCGGGAGATGCGTCCCCCGCCCGCCATATAGAGCATGTCGCCTTGGCCCAGCAATTGCTCCGCGCCCTGTTCACCCAGAATGGTGCGGCTGTCGATTTTGGAGGTGACCTGGAAGGAAATCCGGGTCGGGAAGTTTGCCTTGATGGTGCCGGTGATGACGTCCACCGAGGGACGCTGGGTAGCGGTGATGATGTGAATGCCTGCGGCGCGCGCCATTTGTGCAAGGCGCTGAATGGTGGCTTCGATGTCCTTGCCAGCCACCATCATCAGGTCAGCCATTTCATCGACAATGACGACGATGTAGGGCATGCGCTCCAGGGTGATTTCTTCCTGTTCGTAAATGGCCTCGCCGCTCTCGCGGTCAAATCCGGTCTGGACGGTGCGGATGATGGTTTCTTCATTCTCCACCGCTTCTGCAATGCGGAGGTTGAAGCCGTCAATGTTCCGTACACCGACTTTGGACATGTTGCGGTACCGGTCTTCCATCTCCTTCACCACCCATTTCAGGGCCACGACCGCTTTCTTGGGGTCGGTCACGACGGGGGCGAGAAGATGAGGAATGCCGTCATAGATGGACAGTTCCAGCATTTTTGGATCGATCATGATCATTTTGCACTGATCGGGTCGCATCCGGTACAGGAGCGAGAGGATCATGGTGTTGATCCCGACAGACTTGCCCGAACCGGTGGTGCCTGCGATCAACAGGTGCGGCATGCGTGCAAGGTCGGCGATGATGGGCTCGCCACCAATATTTTTGCCGAGTGCCAAGGGAAGGGAACAGGTGGTTTCGTCATATTCAGATGAGGAGAGAATTTCCTTCAGGCCGACCATTTCGCGCCGCGCGTTGGGAAGCTCAATGCCGATAGCGTTGCGGCCGGGCACGACGGCCACACGGGCAGACACGGCGCTCATGGAGCGCGCGATGTCGTCTGCCAACGCAATCACCCGGGATGATTTGATCCCGGGGGCTGGTTCAAGCTCATAGAGCGTGACCACAGGCCCGGGGCGTACATTGATGATCTCGCCGCGAATACCAAAATCGTCGAGCACCCCTTCGAGCAGGCGCGCATTTTGTTGCAGCGCTTCGTCGGAAAGCGTGTCTCCCGTGGCTTGACGCTTGATGGCGTTCAAAATGGAAAGTGGCGGCAGGTCAAAATCTTTCGCCGGCAACAGATCGAGCATGGGCTGACGTTCTGCTTCGGCACGTTTGCCGGGGCGGGATTTTTTGGTTGATCTGCGTACCGGCACCCGGCGGCGGCGGGCAGCGGGTTCATCTTCTATCAGGGCGCGGCGTTCAGCGGGCGCTCGGCGACGGGCCGAAATGCTCGGTTCCATGGCCGGGGTTTCTTCTTCCCCGTCCGGGTCGCGGGCAAACCGGGCAGCCAAGCTGCTGGTGCGATCCGTCAGGCCGTACCAGAAAATGCGCAACCGGCTGGGTTCGGCGTCACTGAAGGCGGCTTGCCTGTCTTCGCGGGCTTCGTCGCGGGCATCAATCCAGTCATAATATCTGTCGACGAGTTTCCAGCGCAGCTCGGAGACCTCATCCATGCTGATGTCGCCTGCATAGCCCAGAGCGGCAAGTCCCAATGCGAAAGTGATGATGCCCATCAATGCATAGGCGGGGCCATCACCGATCAGTATAGCCAGATTGCCGGCGGTGAGGTTGGCCAGCGTGTCGCCCACAAGACCCCCAAAGCCTGTGGTCAGTGGCCAGCCGGAAATGGTCGGCAGCAGGCTGACCATGCAGGCAATTGTGGCCAGGCCCAGAATGCCGATCAGTATCCGACGCCGGATGCGATCAGGTGGTAGATGGGTCAACAGGCGCCAGCCCCAGATGATGCCAAGGGGGACGAGAAAGAGACCGGCAAGACCCAGAAGTTGATAGGCAAGATCCGCGGTGACAGCGCCGTTCTGTCCCATCCAGTTTTCAATGCCAACACCGGTTGCCCGGTTCCAGCTTGGATCACCGCTCGACCAGCTGGCAAATGCGAGGGCAAGAAATCCGCCAAGACCGATGAGACTCAATCCGCCTGCTTCATAGAGGCGGTGGCGAATGAACACGCGCACGCCCATGGGCAGATAGTTGACGGGATTGGGTATGGATCTGACGAGGGCCATGTGCCCCTCCTATTGTCCGAGTACGTCGTTGATGCGCGTCAGCGCGACTTGCGTGGTTTGTTCATCATTGACCAGAGCCACGCGGATAAAACGCGCACCTGGATTGTGACCGGGATCGCCTGGCGGCAGGGTGTCATCGCTGCGCGCCAGATAGCCGCCGGGCAGCACTTTGGTTCCGGCTTTTGCCCAGAGCTGTTTTGCGACCGCTTCGCCATCTCCCACATCAAGCCAGAGGAAGAAGCCGCCGGCTGGACGGTAGAAGCCAAAACGATTGCCAAAAATACGCTCGGCAATGTCGAACTTTTTCTGATAGCGGGCGCGGTTCTCGGTGGCGTGGGTATCCTCGTTCCAGCATGCGGTGGCGACGGCGAGGGCTGGCAGGGGTGTTTGGGGCGCGGCAATGTTGCGGAAAGCCCGAAAGCGCGCCATCAGGGCTGTGTCGCCTGCACAAAACCCGGAGCGCAGGCCCGGCAGGTTTGAGCGTTTGGAGAGTGAGTGAAAGACGATGATATTTTCAAAGGGATCGCCGGAGGCAGGAACCGGCAATTGCAGAGCTGCCTGCAGGGTGCCAGGCGGTGCCTCGCGATCATAAATGTCGGCGTAACATTCATCGACCACCAAAGTTGCCCCATGCTCGCGCGTGAGGGCAATCAGGTTCTTCAGGTATTCAAGTGAGGCGATGGCTCCCTGCGGGTTTGCCGGGGAGCAGAAATAGATCATGGCGGTGCGTGCCAGCAGGTCGTCGTCCAGGCCCGCGAAATCCGGCAGGAAGCCATTTTCAGGCGTTGCTGCGATGTAATGCGGTTCGGCACCCGCCGCCAGGGCTGCAGCCGCATAACACTGGTAGAATGGATTGGGTATCAAGACAGCGGGTTGTTTGCCCGCTTTCTCCGTGGGACAGGCGACAAAGGCAAGATTGAACAGAGCTTCCCGTGTGCCGTTGACGGGCAACAGGAAAGCATCGGGCGCAAGGGTTTCCGGGGCCAGATCATAGCGCCGGGCCAGCCAGCCCGCAGCCGCGTCACGAAAAGCCCTGGTGCCGATGATGGGGGGATAGCGGCCATAGTCTTTTTCATGGGCGCGCAGGATGTCCGATACGAAAGAGGGGAAGGCATGCTGAGGCTCGCCGAGGCTCATCAGCAGCGGGTCGTGGCCCGGCTGGACCCCTTCCAGCAGCGTATTCAGACGCGTGAAAGGCCCCTCAGGCAATTGATCGAAACGGTTGCTCATGGGGCGATCTTAACCATGAGAGCCCAAGTCCGTCTAGAGAGCAGACCGGAAAAACTGTTCAAAAGCAGATACTTATCAGCGATTTCGAAGCCATAATGTTAATGGCTTGTTAACCTTCTCCCTAACGCAAAACGGGCACCCAGCGGTTCTCAGCCAGGTGCCCGTAATTACGAAATCGTCCCAAGCGGTTTAGCGCGGTGCCAGGTCGCCTTCCGGGTTGGCGCTGATCTTGTGGATGGCCAGATCCGCGCCCATGACTTCTTCTTCCTCGGACAGTTTGATCCCCATCACCGCCTTGAGGACGCCGTAGGTGATGAGCCCGAAGATCAACGCGTAGGCAGCGCCCATGACCGATCCCACAAGCTGGCTCATGAAGGTCACGCCGCCGAGGCCGCCCAACGCTTCCGCTCCAAAGATGCCCGCCGCGATGCCGCCCCACAGACCGCAGAGACCGTGCAGGGGCCAGACACCCAGCACATCGTCGATCTTCCACTTGTTCTGGCAAAGGCCGAAGAGCACGACAAAAATCACGCCCGCGCCGGCGCCGACGGCCAGAGAGCCGATGGGATGCATGATGTCCGAGCCCGCACAGACCGCCACCAGGCCTGCAAGGGCACCGTTGTGGATGAAGCCCGGATCGTTTTTGCCGACCAGCAGGGCTGCCAGAATGCCGCCTGCCATAGCCAAAAGAGAGTTGAGCGCAACGAGGCCGGATATGGCTTCCAGTGACTGGGCGGACATGACGTTGAAGCCGAACCAGCCGATACACAGCAGCCAGGAACCCAGAGAGAGCCAGGGGATGGAAGATGGCGGAATGCCGACCAAGCGTCCCTCTTTGGTGTAACGCCCCTTGCGGTGGCCCAGCATGAGGACGGCGCCCAGCGCGATCCAGCCGCCAACGGCATGAACCACGATGGAACCCGCAAAGTCATGGAACGGGGCGCCAAAGGTTGCCTCCATCCAGTCCTGAATACCGAAATTTCCGTTCCATACGATGCCCTCGAAGAAGGGGTAAATCAGCCCGACGATGGCAGCGGTTGCAAAAGCCTGCGGCCAGAATTTGGCCCGCTCGGCGATGCCCCCCGAGATGATCGCTGGAATGGCAGCGGCAAAAGTCAGCAGGAAGAAAAACTTCACCAGACCCAAGCCTTGGGGTCCGAAATTATATCCTTCAGCGGTTGCGGTTCCGTTCAGCACAGCGGCGCTGGTGAGGAAATCAACACCATAGGCAACCGAGTAGCCGATGAAGAAATAGCTAAGTGTTGAAATGGCGAAATCGGCGATGATTTTCACCATCGCATTGACCTGGTTCTTGTGACGGACAGTCCCGACCTCAAGAAAGGCAAAGCCTGCGTGCATTAAGAAGACGAGGATTGCCCCCATCAGTAGAAAAAAGACGTCGCCACCGGCGGAACTGCTCTCCATGAAATGTATCTCCGTTGCCACCCAAAACAGCTTGGTGCGGTTTCCAAAATGCCTGGTTTGTCGGCAGAAAACGCTCCAACACGATAAGCCCGCGGATTCCCCCCGCAGGATCAATGTCAAATTAACCACTCAAGCCGCGTGCCAGCTGGGAAAAGGGTGAATAACGCCTTTAACTCTGGGGTTTTTTATCAAAATCATGAGATGATGTATTTCTGGGCATTGACATATCTGCCGCCTAAATGTGCAGATTGCGCGACAACACCGCCACTTTTTTAGGCACTTGTGAGCGCTGGCGGGGCACTTCCCGGCGTTTTTGGTGGGCGGATGCAAAAAGACCCAAGCCGGGGGATGGCTTGGGCCCAGGTCTGTCCTCACGGGGTGTTGGTGGCGGCCCGCGAGGACAGGTTGTTGGGAGGCTAGATCCTTTGTGATCCAACGCCGAACTCCGGATAGGCTTCCAAACCGATTTCGGTTTTGTCGAGACCAATAATCTCTTCTTCCTGAGTTGCCCGAATACCGATGGTGTACTTGAGCGCCAACCAGAAGATCAGGCTCGAGATCGCAACGAAGGCACCGATTGAGACAACGCCCACGCCCTGGATGTAGAAGCTGGTATCGGCATTGGTCAGTGGCACCGCCATGGTGCCCCAGATGCCACAGAGCAGGTGGACTGGAATGGCCCCGACGACATCGTCGATTTTCAGTTTGTCGAGAAGTGGTACAGCGAAGACAACAATCACACCCCCAACAGCCCCGATCATCACAGCTGACCCGAGCGTCGGTGTCAGAGGTTCGGCGGTGATGGAGACAAGTCCTGCCAGCGCTCCGTTCAACGCCATAGTCAGATCGACTTTGGTATAGAGCAATTGCGTCAGGACCATTGCCGCCACGACGCCGCCAGCAGCGGCCATGTTGGTGTTGATGAAGATCTGAGATATGTTGATCGCGTCGGACGCTGATCCCAGAGCCAGTTGTGAACCCCCGTTAAAGCCGAACCAACCGAGCCACAGAATGAATGTGCCCAGAGTGGCAAGGGGCATGGAGGAGCCAGGCATAACGTTGACCTGGCCGTTTTCGCCATATTTTCCGTAGCGGGATCCCAGAACGAGGGCGCCGACGAGAGCTGCCCAACCGCCGGTCGAGTGAACGATGGTGGAACCGGCAAAATCGGAGAAGCCCATTTCGCTCAACCAGCCGCCGCCCCACTGCCACGCACCCTGGATCGGATAGATGAAGCCGGTGAGAACAACGGTGAAAATGAGGAAAGGCCAGAGTTTGATGCGCTCGGCGAGAGTGCCCGAAACGATGGAAGCGGCGGTTGCCACAAACACCATCTGGAAATACCAGTCGGACGAGGCGGTGTAACCGCTCCCGGCGCCAAAGTCCGCCGCGTCTGCCAGAGCAGCTGTGTCATCGGGGCTCCACAGAGCCAGTGAGCCCATCCAGCCTGCATCAACGCCGTCATACATGAGGTTGTAGCCAACCAGGTAATACATGATGCCCGCGATAGAGAAGAGTGAGATGTTTTTGGTGCACTGGATGGCAACGTTCTTTGAACGCACCATGCCCGCTTCAAGCATTGCAAAGCCTGCCGCCATGAACATGACCATGAAGCCGGTCATGAGGAACAGCAGGGTGTTGAAAATGTAGGCTGCTTCATCGGTTATGGGGAGCACCGGTGCTGCTTCTTCCGCCAAAGCTGGCACGGCCATTGTGGTCAGAGCCCCGAGGCCCATAAGGACGAGACTGCCCACCTTTAGAAGTTTGGAATTGTTAAATAGGGTTGTCATCGGCTCTCTCCTATAGAGCGTCCGCATCGGTCTCGCCGGTGCGGATACGGGTGACTT
>CAZFHW010000037.1:0-20523 GCA_964518885.1 uncultured Parvibaculum sp.
CGGCTGATCAGGGTCATGCCGCCAACCGTCATGGCAGATCGAACAAGGTTCATGGGAGCGCAGGTTTCTAAGCCATTGATTTTGAATCACTTTAAGTACTTGATTTTTATAATAAAATCAAGTACTAGTATCCCATTGGAGATGGAGATTTTGATGGCCCCGCCATATTTCAATGCTAGAAAAGCAGCACAAGTAGCCGCCTTCTTTGTTGAGAGAGAAGGTGGACTATTGGCTGTGCTGAAGTTGGTCAAGTTAATGTATCTTGCCGATAGAGAGCATCTTCAAAAATTTGGATACCCAATTTTGAACGACCATTTGGTATCAATGCCACATGGCCCCGTCGTTTCATGGAGTTATAATCTTATAGGTGGTAATGACCAATCGGCAGATTGGGATGAATTGATTACCGACAGAGATAACTACAATGTTGGGCTGCGTAATTCAGATCGCAAAATTGAGTTGGATGAATTGAGCGATGCCGAAATTGAATCCATCCAAACGGTTTGGAAGCAATTCTCTGGCATGGACAAATGGCTCATTCGCGATTGGACCCATGACAATTGTCCTGAATGGGAAGACCCTCATGGAGGATCACATACCATTCCTTATGAGCGTGTCCTTAAGTATCTTGGCCATGCCAATGCAGCAGAGTTGAGTGCCGCAATTGACGCCGAACGGTCTATTGAGCGTTCTCTGGCATCTCTGCGTTAGTGCCCGGCATTTACATACCAATTCGGACAGGCACTTTGCTGATGCCCTCCGGACCAATTCATAATCCTGACCAACACCATCTATTTATCATTTGCACTGATGCGGATAGAGATGGTGACCATGTTCTCGTGAATGTCACCAAATGGCAAAACGAACTCTGCGACAGCACGTGTGTCTTCAATGGAGGCGAGCATGATTTCATCAAATACAAAAGTTACATTTTGTATCGAAAAGCCCGCATTGAGAACAGATCCACCCTCCTGAAAGGCGTTCAGGAGGGATTTTTTGTTGCAAAACCATGCCTAAAAGACGCTGACTTCAAAAGTGTTTGCAGTGGAATTTTAACGTCGCCGCATACTCCCAATCGGATAAAAGAGGCGTATCGAGCAACTATTGATTAGTCGCAAGGCCTTACGCCGCAGCGGGTTCGCGTTTCTGGGGCCTGGCTTTTTTCATGGGGTTATCGAGCGCTTCGAGAAGCTGGCGCTCCACGGCCCTCTTTTTGTTGGCGTTGGTTACTTTCTGGCCAATCAGGTCTTTCACGTAAAACACGTCCACCGCGCGCTCGCCGAAGGTTGCGACATGGGCGGAGCCGATGGTGAGACCCAGATGGAAGAAGGTGCGGGTCAGGGCGTGCAGCAGCCCCGGGCGGTCCAGGCCGTTCACCTCGATTACGGTGAACTCGTCGGACGCGTCATTGTCGATATAGACATTGGAGGCAATGGTGAAAGCATTGATGAGGCTTTGTCGCTTGGCGCGTTTCTCAATCGCGTCGGGGGGCAAAATATCACCGTGCAACACCTGTCGGATGATTTCTTCCAGCCTCTCCAGCCGCCGTGGCTCTCGAAGCGCCTTTTTTTGATCGTCCTGCACCCACAGCGTGTCGAGTGCCATGCCGTCACGGCTGGTGAAAATTTTGGCATCCACAATAGACACGCCCGCCGCAGCACATGCGCCCGCGAAACGGGAAAACAAGCCTGCATGATCTTGCGTGTAGAGGGTGATCTCCGTCACCGCCCGCTCTGTGTCGGGGCGGGTTGACACAACAAGCGCCTCGTCGCGACCTTCCCACGACATTTCGGCGTGGCGGCGATGGGTCTGGGCATCGAAGGCCAGCCAGTAGCTCTTGGGCTGGCGCTTGATGTGATTTTCGAGACGGGTCTTTGGCCAGTCTCCCAGCAATTCGGTAAGTGCTTCTTTGGCTGCGAGGATGCGCCCCTCCCGATTGACCTGGGTCTCGCCGGACAGGACTGCACTGGTTTCCAGATACAGCTCCCGCAGCAATTGCGCCTTCCAGCCGTTCCAGGTTCCAGGCCCCACAGCTGTGATGTCGGCGGCTGTGAGGATGAGGAGGAGTTTCAGGCGCTCGGGGCTTTGCACAATTTCTGCAAAATCGCGAATGGTCTTGGGGTCCGACAGGTCGCGCTTCTGGGCAACATCGCTCATCACCAGATGGTTTTTGACAAGCCAGGTGACGGTTTCCGTATCGCCTTCGCTCATGCCCAGTCTGGGACAGAGTTTCATGGCAATGGTGGCGCCTGCTTCCGAGTGATCTTCCGGCCTGCCTTTGGCGATGTCGTGCAGGAACATGGCCACATAGAGCACATCGCGTTTGGTGGTTTTGGACATCAGCTCGTGGGCGAGGGGATAGTCTTCCGCCAGATCGCCCCGCTCGATTTCAGAGAGAATACCGATGGCGCGAATGAGATGTTCGTCGGCGGTGTAGTGGTGATACATGTTGAATTGCATCAGCGCGACGATGCGGCCAAAGTCCGGCACGAAGCGGCCCAGCACGCCAGCCTCGTTCATTTTTCGAAGGGTTGTTTCCGGGTCCTTGCGCGAGGTGAGGATTTCCAGGAACAGACGATTGGCCTCTTCATCCTTGCGCAGCTTGTTGTCGATCAGCTTCAGGGAGCGGGTGACAAGTTGCAGCGCGCTTGGATGGATGAGAAGCGAGTGCTGGTCAGCGACATGAAATATCCGCAGGATGTTGACCGGGTCGTCTTTAAAGAAGGTTTCCGTTTTGACAGACAGGCGACCACCCGCCACCTGGAAGCCCTGAATTTCTTTCTTGCGCCGAAGCACCGCCATGAACCTGCCGATGCCGGGCTTTTTCTTGCGTTCCTGCTCTTCCAGCAAGGAGCAGAAGATGCGCGTGAGATCGCCGACATCTTTAGCGACCAGAAAATAGTGCTTCATGAAGCGCTCAACTCCTTTGAGGCCCCGATGCTCCTGGTAGCCAAGCAGCGCCGCCATCTCGGTCTGCACATCAAAGGAAATACGTTCTTCCGCCCGGCCGGTGAGAAAGTGAAGCTCGCAGCGTATGGCCCAGAGGAAATCTTCGGCCTTGCGGAACACGTTGTATTCAGCCCGGGTGAAGACACCGGCCTTGACCAGGTCGCTTGGTTTTTTTACCCGGTAGAGATATTTGGCGATCCAGAAAAGCGTATGCAGGTCGCGCAGGCCTCCTTTGCCCTCTTTCACGTTGGGCTCGACCAGATAACGTGACTTGCCTGAGCGTTCATGGCGCACGTCGCGTTCGGCGAGCTTTGCCTCAACAAATTCATTGCCCGTGCCTTTGACCACATCCTTGTCGAAAGCCACCTCCAGATCATCAAAGAGCTCCTGATCGCCGCAGATATGACGGGCCTCCAGCAAAGAGGTGCGGATCGTCATGTCTTCGCGTGACAGGCGGATGCAGTCGGAGATCGAACGGGTGGCGTGGCCCACTTTGAGGCCCAAATCCCAGAGCGCGTACAGAATGAATTCCGCCAGACTTTCGCCCCAGGGGGTCTGCTTGTAGGGCAGCAGAAACAGCAAATCGACGTCTGAGCCCGGTGCCAGAGCGCCACGGCCATAACCGCCAGTGGCAACCACGGCGAGGCGTTCTGCATCGGTCGGATTGGTGGCACGGAACTGCGTTCGGGTGGCAAAGCTGAAAAGCTCGCGAATAATCGTGTCCTGCAGATAGGACAGGTTTTCAGCGCAGGCACGTCCCCGGTGAGCCCCTTGTTCCAGACGCTCCCGCGCCATTGCCCGGCCCTTAGCCTGGGCAGCCTTCAGGACTTCCATCATCGCCTGGCGAACCGCAAGATCGTTGCCTGCGTGTTCTTTGGCGACCCTATCCAGTGCGTCGCGAAGGGCGGTTGGGTCGACAATTTCGAGCAGGCTTGGCAGGCTTCGGCCCATGGGAAGGATCCTTTAGCAACGGGGTCTTGAGCGGGTCAGACCCGCATCATCTATGGCTCACCCCCCAAGAGCAAGGCGGCGACGGACGGCGCGAAGCAAAGCAGGACCCGCATTTCTGTGGGTCGCTCCTGGATGCGCCAGCCCCCAAGATTGGTCATAGGGACTGACTAATAATTGTCTATATTTTTCAGTATCTTACAGCCACCTCCAAACCTTCGCTGATAGCAAATATTAACAACTATAAACCTTTCGCTGAGGATGGGACGCTAAGTGGCTGACTCTCATAGCGAATCTCAATTTGATTAAAAATCAGATTCTAGCGAATGAGTGTCTTCTAGGTCCTTGATTCACTTAGGTGATTCAGCAAGTTTACCTTTCAGTGCGTAAAGCACCTCCAGCGCCTGCTTTGGCGACAGCTCATCGGGATTGAGGGCGGCTATTTCTTCCTCAACGGGGCTGGGGCCTGCCACCGCAGAGCGACCCGCTGGGGCGCTTGAAAACAAAGGCAGGTCATCCACCAGAGTTGCCGAGCCCCGCGCCTCGGCCCCGCTTTCCAGGGCCGCCAGCACGTGATGGGCGCGCTCAATGACGCTTGAGGGAAGCCCCGCCAATTTGGCCACCTGAATACCGTAGGACCGGTCCGCAGCGCCGGGCGCCACCTCATGCAGAAAGACAACATCGCCCTTCCATTCCTTCACCTTCATGGTGGCGTTGGCCAGATGGTCCAGTTTTTCCTTCAAGGCGGTGAGTTCGTGATAATGGGTCGCAAAAAGCGACCGGCAGCGGTTTACCTCGTGCAGATGCTCCACCGCCGCCCAGGCAATGGACAGACCGTCAAAAGTGGCCGTGCCGCGCCCGATTTCATCCAGGATCACCAGGGCATGGGGGCCTGCCTGATTTAGGATCGCGGCGGTCTCGATCATCTCCACCATGAAGGTGGAGCGCCCACGCGCCAGATCATCGGCCGCGCCGACCCGCGAGAACAGCCGGTCCACGACACCTATTGCCGCCTCCTCAGCGGGCACAAAGCTGCCCATCTGGGCCAAAATGGCGATCAGGGCGTTCTGGCGCAGATAGGTCGACTTACCGGCCATGTTGGGGCCGGTCAGCAGCCAAAGGCAGCGCGCGCCTTCCCGGTCAGCGGAAAGATCACAATCATTGGCGACGAAGGGTCCGCCATTTGCCTTCTCAAGAGCCGCCTCTACCACGGGATGACGGCCGCCTTTGATCTCAAAGGCCAGCGACCCGTCCACATGAGGGCGGGTCCAGCGTTTTTCTTCAGCAAGCTCCGCCAGTGCAGCGGCCACATCAAGCGTCCCCAGTGCGTCGGCAGCGCGCGCGATGGCGGTGGTTTCTTCCAGCACGCTCCCGACCAGCCTGGCAAAAACCTGCAGCTCCATTTCCAGCGCCTGCGCACCAGCCCGCGAGAGCTTCTCGGCCAAGGCAGACAGTTCGACGGTGGTAAAGCGAACGGCGTTCGCCATGGTCTGGCGATGAATATAGGTCTCGTTCAAGGGCGCGGACATCAGCGCGTCTGCGTGACGCGGCGCCACCTCAATGAAATAGCCCAACACATTATTGTGCTTCACCTTCAGCGCCTGGATGCTTGTTTCTTCAGCGTATTTGGATTGCAGGCCCGCAATGACACGGCGGCTTTCATCGCGAAAGGTCCGGGTCTCGTCCAGAGGAGGGTGGTAACCCGTGGCAACAAAACCACCGTCGCGCGCCATGAGCGGCAGATCGACGCCCAGCGCGCGGGTCAGCTCATCCTTCAAGCCCGCGGCGCAGGCTTCCAGCGCCTGCATGGCGACAGCTATTTCGTCCGGTAGCGGGTGATTATCCTCGCTCGCCAATACCAACCGGGTGGCGATGTCGTGCGACTGGGACAAGCCATCGCGAATAGCGGCAATGTCGCGCGGGCCGCCCCGGCCCACTGACAATCTGGAAAGAGACCGCGCCATGTCGGGCGCCCTTGCCAGATCGCGGCGCAGTGCCGTGCGCAAATCGCGGGCGTCCAGCAGATAGGCCACCGCATCCTGACGCAGCCCAATGACGGCGGGGTCTGTCAGAGGCGCAGAAAGACGGCTGCCCAATTCGCGCGCGCCAGCCCCTGTGACCGTGCGATCAATGGTGGCGAGCAACGACCCTGCCTTGTCGCCCCCCAGGGTGCGGGTCAATTCCAGATTGGCGCGGGTGGCGGCATCCATCGCCATCGCCGTGCCCTGACGCACATGGGTCGGGGGTTTGAGGGCTGGCATCTGCCCCACCTGCGTCAAATCCAGATAGTCAACCAGTGCGCCCGCGGCCCCCAGCTCGGGCCGGGAGAAAGACCCGAACCCCTCCAGCGCACTGACTTTCAGTATTTCCTTCAAGCGGCGCTCGGCGCGGCTTGTTTCAAAGCGTTCGCCGGGCAGGGGCGTGACGGCTTTTTGCGCGGACAGGATGAGGGCGATGTCCTCATCGGCGAACAGCGCCTGAGGCACGATTACTTCGCCCGGATCAAGGCGGGCAAGCTCTGCCCCCAATGTCTCCGGCGTGACCTCTGTGACGCAGAAATCACCGGTCGAGACGTCCGCATAGGCCAAGCCCAGCGCGCCACCGGCAGCGGTGCGGGCAAGAGCTGCCAGGTAATTGTGGGCGCGGGCATCCAGCAGCGTGTCCTCGGTCAGCGTGCCCGGCGTCACCAGGCGCACCACGTCCCGGCGCACGACGGATTTGGGTCCGCGCTTTTTGGCCTCTGCCGGTTTTTCGGTCTGTTCACAAACGGCAACGCGAAAACCCTTGCGGATCAGACGCTCAAGATAGGCGTCGGCTGCGTGCACCGGCACACCGCACATGGGGATGTCTTCGCCCAGATGTTTGCCGCGTTTGGTGAGTGTGATGTCGAGGGCGGCGGACGCCTGCACCGCATCGTCAAAAAACATTTCGTAGAAATCGCCCATCCGGTAGAAGAGCAGGCCGTCCGGGTGGCGCTCTTTCAGCGCCAGATATTGCGCCATCATTGGCGTAACGCTTTGGGGGGTCACGCTTTGAGGCGCCCCCGTGTCAGGCTTTTTGGCCGCCTGTTTTTCAGGCTGTTTTTCGGGCTCTGGCGCATTGTTTTTCAGCATGGGCGGAACTTAGCAGATCAGGTGCCCGTGTCGCGCCAGTAATGATAGCGATAGAGCTCGCGACTGAACCCCAGCTTGCGATAGAGCGCATGAGCCGGGGGATTGTCGGCCAGCACCTGCAGGCAGGCCTGGGTGATCCCCGCCGCGCGCGCCCATCCCATCAAGGCCCCGACCGTCTGGGCCGCCAAACCCTGCCCCCGATGGTTCGCATCCGTGACAACGGACTCAATCACCAGAAGGCCTGCGTCTATCGCGCCATAGGCAAGGCCGACGATCTCCTCCTCCAGGACGACCGAGGCGAAAGCGGCAGGTAAAGCGATGCACCCCAACATCGCCTCATAGGCCCCCACTTGATCTGGCTCTGCCGGGGAAAGCCGCGATTGCGCCGCCATCCAGGCGGGCGAGGGCAAAGCTTCCAACAACACGTCCACCTCTGGGCGTACATCGCCCTGCAATGGCGCCAACAGGGTGCAGGTCTCCGCGTCGGGCGAAAATCCCTCGCGGGCTAATTCCCCCTCAATTGCGGGCAGAAACGTGGGCAGGCGAAACAGCACGGGCCTGCCTGCGGCCCCATAGGTTCGGCGCGCCAAAGACATGATTTTTGGGAGGGGCTGGGCGTTTTGGGTCGGGTTGAGCGAATTGACCCGCCGGGTGGTGCCGCCGGTCACCCTGAGAAGCCATCCTTTGACTTGCGTCTCGTGGTGCGCGGGCCAGGCATCCCGGCACGCCTTTTCTACGCGCCAGAAAAGCTGTTCTTGCATGAGCGGCCTCTCAAAACCCGAGCCTAAAGGTGGTTTTGGGAGCGGGCAAGAGGGCTGATGTCCCGACCTTGCAGGCGGTTTTGACGGAAAATCCGCCTAATCCCTTCTTTTGCCCCCTTTTTTGGCCAGGTTCCGCGTTTGGGGCTTTTCTTTTTGCGCAATATGCGGTATGTCTACGCGCCGTTTGAGATCATTTATTGCGTGAGAGGCCAGATATGGGAAAGAAAAGACAATTGAGCGACGAGGAAGCCCTGCGTTTTCATTCGCAAGGCAAGCCCGGCAAGCTCGAAATCATTCCCACAAAACCCATGGCCACCCAGCGCGATCTGTCGCTCGCCTATTCGCCAGGCGTTGCCGTGCCGGTGCGTGCCATCGCCGAAGACCCGGACTGCGCCTATGACTACACGGTCAAAGGCAACATGGTCGCCGTCATTTCCAACGGCACGGCCATCCTTGGGCTCGGCAATCTGGGGGCGCTTGCCTCCAAGCCGGTGATGGAAGGCAAGGCGGTTCTTTTCAAGCGCTTTGCCGACGTGGACTGCATTGATCTGGAAGTCGATACCGCCGATATCGATGAGTTCATTGGCGCCGTGCGCTATCTGGGTCCGACTTTTGGCGGCATTAATCTGGAAGACATCAAGGCCCCGGACTGCTTCATCATCGAAGAGCGGCTGCGCGAGCTGATGGACATTCCGGTTTTTCATGATGACCAGCATGGCACCGCGATCATTACAGCCGCTGCGCTTTTGAACGCGCTGCATCTCACGGGCCGGGACATCAAGGACACCAAGATCGTGGTGAACGGTGCGGGCTCGGCGGGCATTGCCTGCCTGGAACTCATCAAGGCGATGGGTCTGCCGCACGACAACGCCCTGCTCTGCGACACCAAGGGCGTCATCTATCAAGGCCGCGCAGAAGGCATGAACCAGTGGAAGAGCGCCCACGCCGCTGTCACCGATGCCCGCACCCTTGCAGATGCTGTGAAGGGTGTTGACGTCTTCCTGGGTCTGTCTGCCAAAGGCGCGCTGACCGCTAAGATGGTGAAGAGCATGGCCGACAAGCCGATCATTTTTGCGATGGCCAACCCGGACCCGGAAATCACGCCGGAAGAAGTCGAGGCCGTGCGCGATGACGCCATTGTGGCGACAGGCCGGTCGGATTATCCCAATCAGGTCAACAACGTCCTTGGCTTTCCCTACATATTCCGGGGCGCGCTCGATGTCCGCGCCACTACAATCAATGACGAGATGAAGATTGCCTGTGTGGAAGCGCTCGCCGCCCTGGCCCGCGAAGATGTGCCGGACGAAGTGGCTGCTGCCTATCAGGGGGAGCGGCCCCACTTTGGCCCGTCTTACATTATCCCCGTGCCTTTTGACCCGCGCCTGATCCGTGACATCCCGCCTGCGGTTGCCAAAGCCGCCATGGACAGTGGTGTGGCGCGCCGCCCCATTGTTGATATGGAGGGGTACAAGCACGAACTGTCCGCACGGCTCGACCCAACGGCCGGATCGTTGCAGATTATTTTCGAACAGGTGAAGCGCAATCCCAAGCATGTTGTCTTTGCTGAAGGCGAAGAAGAGCGCGTCATTCGCGCCGCCATCAGCTTCCGCGATGCAGGGCTGGGCACACCTACGCTGATCGGGCGGGAAGAAATTATTCGCTCCATCCTCAAATCAATCGGTCTTGATCCGTCTATTGATCTTCAGATTGTCGATTCTCGCAAGTCCGACCTGTTGCCGAAATACGGAGAGTTTCTCTACAAGAAATTGCAGCGCAAAGGCTATTTGCTGCGCGATTGCACCCGCATGGTGAGCAATGACCGCAATGTGTTTAGTGCTGTCATGGTGGAGATGGGCGACGCGGATGCCATGATTACCGGCATCACCCGCAATTATGCGGTGGCGCTGTCTGAAGTGCGCCGCGTGATCGACCCGCTGCCGGGCAAACGGGTGATGGGCCTGTCGATGATTGTATCGCGTGGCCGCACCGTGCTCATTGCCGATACGAACGTGCATGACATGCCTGAAGCCCACGAGCTTGCCGACATTGCGGAACAGTCTGCAGAAGCAGCACGGCGCCTTGGCTACGAACCACGTGTCGCATTGCTGGCCTATTCGACCTTCGGTCACCCCACAGGCGAACGCTCCACCAAGGCGCGGGCCGCCGTTGAAATCCTTGACCAACGTGGTGTTGATTTTGAATATGACGGCGAGATGGCAGCGGATGTGGCACTGAACCGGGAAGCCATGGCCATGTATCCGTTCTGCCGGTTGAGCGAGCCTGCCAACGTGTTGATCATGCCGGCCATTCATTCTGCTTCCATTTCAACGAAAATGTTGCAGGAACTTGGCGGCGCCGATCTTGTCGGGCCTTTCCTGGTGGGGATGTCGCGGCCTGTGCAGATCGTCAATATGGGCGCCACGGTTTCAGACCTGGTGAACATGGCAGCGATTGCCGCTTACGACCTCGACCAGACATCACGGCTCGTTCGCTAGCACGCCCCCCTAAAAGAGCTTGTGTTGAAAATGGCTTGTGTTAAGAGCGGCATTGGGTTGTCATGGCCCCAGTCTGTTTGCGAATAGCCTGTTTGTAAATCCGCTGGAGGAAGCCTGCCCATGTTCCGTTCAATTGCCGTGCCTGCTGCCTTGTCTATCGCTGTGTTGATGATGGGGACGTCGTTGCACGCAGGTGAGACGCCAGCACCGGAAGGCGCGGCGGTTTACATCATCTCCCCCATCGATGGAGCAATTGTTTCAAACCCTGTCACGGTGCGCTTTGGTCTTTCGGGCATGGGGGTAGCACCTGCCGGTATTGAAAAAGACAAGACAGGTCACCATCACCTGCTCCTCGACACCGCGATGCTCAGTGGCGAGGACCTGGACTATTCAATCCCTGCGGATGAAAACCATATTCACTTTGGGGGTGGGCAGACGGAAACCCAGGTGGAGCTGACACAAGGCACCCACACGCTGCAACTGCTGCTTGGCGACCAGAACCATGTGCCGCACAACCCGCCGATTGCATCAGAGGTCGTGACCATCACGGTCGAGTAAGCCCGTCAGTCTTTCTTTGAAAATTTCGACGAGTAGCGGTCGTTGATTTCCGCCACCGGGAACAAGATCAGCACGTCCGTGGTGCCAAACTGTTCGTCGACCACCGCGCCATCCCCAATGAAGCACCCCGCCCTTATGTATCCCTTGATCATGGGCGGCATGGCGCGGAGCGCTTTGCGAAACTCCACATCTTCTTTGGGCAGGCGTTTCATCTCTACATACTGATCACCGCGTGCGCGGACATACCAGTTTTCCGGCGTCATGTGTTCGTAGTGGAGATAGGACAAGGGCATATCAAGGGCGGACGGGTCCGTCGTTTCGAAAGACGCGCAGCCCAGCATCACATCCATCTTGTGGTGCGCAACATAGTGCATGATGCCATGCCATAGCAGTTCCACCGTGCGCTTGTTGCGATAGGGCTCGAGCACGCATGAGCGACCAAGCTCCAGAAACCGGACGCCAGGGCCTGCCCGCTTCAACATGGGCGCTATGTCAAATTCGCTGGCGGTGTAAAAGCCGCCATGTTGTTCCGCCACTTCCTGGCGCAGCAATCGGTAGCAGCCAACAACTGCCTCGATCGGGGTCGGTCCCTCGTGACCATCCGGCACCAGGGCATGATCGATGACCAGCAGGTGATCGCAAAAATCGTCAAACCGATCCGCGTCGCGCTTGGAGGCGAGCGTGGCGGCGTCGGCTTTCGCGGACATTTCTTCATAGAACACGCGGTAACGCAGCGCCTGAACGGCGTCGATCTCCGCCATTGTCTGCGCCAACCGGACTTCCATATCCCCACGTCGCCCAAAGCTCATCGGGCCTTGTGCGAATGAGGGGTGATCCTGAGTGTCCAGGTTCACGAGACCGCCCTTATCAATGTCTATGCTGTCACTTGCCATACTCGTCGCAAATCCTGCTGTTTGGCCCCCAGGGCTTGGGGAGGCCGTTACGCGCGCGCTTCATGCATGCCCTTTTGGGGGACATTCCGCAAGCGCTACGCGGCTCCTCGGGTCTTTTGAGCTTCTATTGTGACCCCAGTGTGTCACATTTAACCAGTTGATTTTCTTAGGCTTTTACGGCAGCGCGGAGAGGATTTGCACCGTCGAGAAGGTTTTGCCGACCGAGCCAGACGAGGAACAAGAGCCCGGGGACGGCGGCCAAAGTGGTGAGCAGGAAAAATGGTACCCAGCCGGTCGCTGCCGCCACAAACCCGGCACTCGCAGACAGGACAGTGCGCCCCACCGCCGCCAAGGCCGAGAGGAGGGCAAACTGGGTTGCGGTAAACTCCCGCGCCACGCAAAGACTGGAGAGGAAGGCCACAAAAATCACTGTGCCGACACCACCGGTAAAGGCCTCAATGCCCACCGTCACGCCAAGCGCGGTGGCGTCAGGCCCCATCCAGGCCTGCCAGCAAAAAGCCAGGTTCGACACCATCTGCAAAATGCCCGCAGTCCAAAGGGCGGTCTTCATGGTCACCAGTCGGCCCAGTACGCCACCGGCAAACCCGCCCGCGAGAGCTGCGGGCAGGCCGACGCCATTGGCCACATAAGCGTAGATGGTTTTTTCAAAGCCGATGTCGAGGGCGAAGGGGGCAACCATGGCGCCCGCAAAAGCGTCGCCAAATTTGAACAGAACAACGAAGATCAAAAGGCTCAGCCAGCCGCGCTTTTGAACGAAGTCGGCGAAGGGGCTCACCACGGCCTGATTGAAGCGGGTTGCAAGGGGCAGATCATCTTGCGCGGCTTCGATGGAGGCGCTGACGTCGGGCTCTCTCGCCAGCAGGGACGCAATCAGTCCCACCCCCATCAACAGAGCCATCAAGCCATAGGCCCATGACCATACGACATCTTGTGCAACCCCCAGAGCGCTGAACACCGTGAGCGCACCAATCGTCCCGGCCCCCGCAATAAGAAGGGCCACCCGGTAAGCAGCCACATAGTTCGCCATACCCGCTGCATACTGATTTTCCTTCAGCGTCTCGACACGGAAGGCATCAATGGCGATGTCTTGCGTGGCAGAGAGAAAGGCGACGGTGACGGCGGCGAGCGCCATGAGACCCGGCGCGCGCAGCGGATCAACCAGCCCCATGCAAGCAATCGCTGCCACGAGGGCAAGCTGCGTTGCGACCAGCCAACCCCGACGGCGGCCCAGAAGCCGGGAAAGAAAGGGAACGCGTACAGCATCGACCAGCGGCGCCCAGAGAAACTTCAGCACATAAGGCAGGCCGACAAGGGAAAAAAGCCCGATGGTGCCCAGATCAACGCCTTCATCCGCCATCCAGAGCGAGAGGGTCGAGCCGGTCAAAGCCAGCGGCAGACCAGCGGAAAAACCCAAAGCCAGCACGATGAGTACCGGGCGTTCTGTGTAGACCCGCCAGACATCGCGCAGCTGCCCGGACAAGTTTGCCTCACTTGTTTTTGATTGATTGTGCATCTGTTTGCTGCCCTTGCCCCGTTCCCCTGACCCTTGTCTGTTTGCTAGCATGAGGTGAGGCAAGTCCCAAACGGTGAGGTGAGATCATGTCGACATCTTTTCTTCGCGTCGCAAAAATCGAAGATGCTGAGACACTGACGGCGCTAGCCCTGCGCTCGAAAGCCTATTGGGGATATGACGCTGATTTCATGGCGGCCTGCGCTGCGGAACTCACCATCACGCCCGAGCGGATTAGGAACGAACATATAGCCGTCGCCGTGTCGGAAGACACCATCACTGGCATGGTGGCGCTTGCGCGAGGGGATGAAGTCCGGGTGCTGGAACTAGAAGACATGTTCGTCGACCCTGCTCACATTGGCACGGGTCTGGGCCGTCTGCTGATGGCCCATGCGGAGATGCGCGCAAAAAAGAGTGGTGCATGCCGTGTTGAAGTTGATGCGGATCCGCATGCACAAGGTTTTTATGAACGCTGTGGCTATCGGCTGATCGGGCGCTCGCCATCGGCGTCCATTCCCGGACGCTCTCTGCCACGTCTCGCTCTTGATCTTTGAGGGGTAGAAGGCCGGGTCTTCAGGCCGCGTTTTCTGACTGCCTGTCCCGCCACGCTTCCAACATGGCCGCCAGGTCCGCCGGGTCAACAGGCTTGGACAGGTAATCATCCATGCCGGCCTTCAGACACGCTTTGCGATCCTCTTCCATGACATTGGCGGTGAGCGCAATGATAGGCACAGCCCCCTTGGAGGGACCCAGAGCACGAATGCGCCGGGTGGCCTCATAGCCATCCATCAGCGGCATATGCAAATCCATAAACACCAGGTCGTAGGTTCCAGGTGCTGCTTCTTCCATGGCGGCGAGCGCCTCCACACCGCTCTCGACCATGTGGGGCACATGGCCCGCGCGCTCGACCATCATGCGGGTCAGGGTCGCGTTAAGCTCATTGTCTTCTGCCACCAGAACCTTCAAGGCACCCATTTTTGGCGCGGGCATAATCGGCTGAACCGGTGTCTCCTCATCAATCGGCAACCGTTTCTGATCGGTGTTCTTTTTGGTGAGCATTTGCCGCGATGGCGCCGTCAGGCGCTCCACAAAAGAGGTGGTGCGTATCGGGCGCATAAGATAGCCCCGGTAGGTGGCCTCAAACTGATCAGGCAACGCTTCGCCCGGTGAGGTAAGAAGAAAAACATCTGTGGCCTGGGTGGCAGAAAGTTTTTCGGTAATTCCGGTCTCGGTAATGAGGAGATCACAGTCCCCTTCAAGAGCCTGCGAGACAGCGACCTCGGCTCCCATGTCCTTCAACATGGCGGCAACCGCACGACCGGTCATCGCACTGTTCACCGCCACAACCGCACGACGCCCCTGCAATGTCTTCGGCAAGCGAGGGGCGCTTTGTTTGCGGGCAGACAGCGCTACGGTGACAGAAAAACAGGAACCGCGACCCTCTTTACTTGTTACCGCCACGTCGCCGCCCATGGCGCGCGCGAGACGTCTGGTAATGGTGAGACCCAGACCCGTCCCTTCAAAGCGGCGGTCGTGACCCTGCTCGGCCTGAGCAAATTCACCAAAGATTTTTTCGCACTCAGCCTCGCTAAGCCCAATGCCGGTATCTTCCACCTTGATGGTGATGGTTGTGGTTTCTTCTGCGGTTGGCAGGACCCCAAGTTCGACGGATACAAAAACCCCGCCCTTTTCGGTGAACTTCACAGCATTACCGATCAGGTTGATCAGAATTTGACGCAAACGGGATTCATCCCCGACCAATTCGCTCGGCACATCCGCGTCAACATGGCCCGCAATGTCGATACCTTTTTCAAACGCAGAAGGGGCCATCAGCTCGCACGCCTGTTCGACAAGCGTTGTGATGTTGAAGGGCGCACTGGTCAGGTTGAACTTGCCGGACTCGATTTTGGAGAAGTCGAGAATATCATTGATGATGGTGAGCAGCGCCTCACCGGACCGTTGCACGGCGCTGGCATGGGAGCGTTGCGCCGGGGTGAGGTCTGTGTCGAGCAAGAACCCGATCATGCCAAGTACGCCGTTCATGGGCGTGCGAATTTCATGGCTCATGGTTGCCAGGAACTGGCTCTTGGATTGGTTCGCTGCTTCTGCCTGGCGCAGCGCCTCCCCCAACCGTTCTTCCGTGGCCTTGCGGTCGGTGATATCACGCCCCACCGTCTGGATTTCGTTCAGGCGTCCCTCATCGTCGCGAATGGCAAACTCTTCCCAGACAAACCAGCGCGGGCCTCTGACCGTCATCACGCGCTGATCGTGGCGCACCCGGTACGGCGGCAAAGCAAGCCCGGCAAAGCTGCCAAGCAAGCGAGGCTTTTCTCCCTCGGGCAGGACGGGCACGAATTTTTTCCCCAATGCCTCTGATCGACTGAGATCAAACGTGTCGCAGAAAACCTGGTTCACAAATGTCAGGCTCCCGTCCCGGTCTTTACGGAAAATCACGTCACCCTGATTGGCAACGAGATCACGGAACCGCTCTTCGCTTTCCTTCAATTCCCAGGTGGCATCATTCAAGCGCTCGATTTCATCCAGCAGGAGCAGCGCGTGCGCCGCGTGTCGATGCCCGCGCAGCAGCAGATAGGCCACGCCCGAAGCCAATCCGCCCAAAAGGGTGAGCAAAAACGGCACGGAGGTGAGAAGGGTGAACGACATGAGACGGTGACGATCTTTTCTGGCAAGGCTTGAGCGAACCGGTTGGCCCCGGCGCAAAGGTGCCGGATCGCCCAATTTTGCAGCCCCAGCCTTGAGAAAGCGTTACTTTCAGGCCACCGCGCCAAGCGCACGCCCGGTTTGGGCCCGGTAAGAGAGCGCTTCGGCCACATGCAGGCGGCTGGTGATTTCCGCACTGTCGAGATCCGCCAGGGTTCGGGCAACACGCAGCACCCGGTGATAGCCCCGGGCGGTGAGGCCCGTGCGGTCTGCGGCCTCCATCAACAGGTTGCGGGCGGTGTCTTCAAGGGCGGCGGTGGTCTGCAACAATTCCCCATCCGCGTGGGCATTGATCTGAACCGTACCGCCAGTCCCGGCCTGTGCTGCCTCGTATCGTGCCGCTTGGCGGGCTCTGGCGGCGGCAACACGGGCCGCCACGTCCGCACTTCCTTCTGCCGCCGGAGGAAGCCCCAGGTCGCGGGCGCTGACCGGCGGCACCTCGATATGGATATCAATACGGTCGATCAGGGGGCCTGAGAGTTTCGCCTGATAGTCGAGCACGCATTTGGGGACCCGGGCACAGGCGCGCGTCATGTCCCCGGCATGGCCACAGCGGCATGGGTTCATGGCGGCGATGAGCTGAAAGCGGGCGGGAAAGGTGACATGGGAATTGGCCCGGGCGATGACCGCCTCCCCGGTCTCGATGGGCTGACGCAGGCTGTCCAGAACCTGCCGGGGAAATTCCGGCAGTTCATCCAGGAAAAGAACGCCCGCATGGGCAAGCGACACCTCCCCCGGTCTGACCCGCAGACCGCCCCCGATGAGGGCCGCCATGGAGGCAGAGTGATGAGGCGCGCGATATGGGCGGCGCTGGCTCAGGCGCCCGCCCGGCAGACCGGGCGCCAGTTCCCCGGCAATGCTCGCAATCCTTGATGTGTCCAGCATTTCGCGAGGGCTGAGCGGTGGCAGGATGCCTGGCAGGCGCGCGGCGAGCATGGACTTGCCGGCGCCGGGCGGGCCGACCATCAGCATATTATGGCCTCCTGCAGCGGCAACTTCGAGCGCGCGCTTCGCACTCTCCTGACCCTTTATGTCTCTCATATCGGGCAGACTTGGGAGCCGTTCGTCTTTCTCCAGCGCCAGAGGTTTTGGCTCGGTGAGAAGTTGACTGCCTTTGAGATGGTTGATGAGCTGGACGATCGTGGCGGGTGCCACCACGCCTGCCGTGGTGTCATCAAAACCCGCCCAGGCCGCCTCCGCCCCACACACCGCCGGGCAGATCAGGCCTCGGCCCCTTGCATTGGCGGCCATGGCGGCTGGCAGCGCGCCTGCTACACCGGTGATAGCGCCATCAAGCGACAGCTCCCCCAGGGCCACAAACCGGTCAAGGTCCGGCCCAGAGATAACATCCAGCGCCACCAGCAGTCCGAGGGCTATGGGCAGATCAAAATGACTGCCTTCCTTGGGAAGATCAGCGGGGGCCAGATTGACGGTGATGCGTTTTGGCGGCAATCCCAGACCGATGGCGGTGAGGGCGGCGCGCACCCGCTCCCGGCTTTCCGCCACGGCCTTATCCGGCAGGCCCACAATCGTGAAAGTGGGGAGGCCTGCGGAAATCTGCACCTGCACATCCACAGGTTTTGCCTCAAGCCCCAGAAAGGCAACGGTTTCAATATGCGCAACCATCTGCGCCCCCTTATGCGGTCTCCGCCTATTCCTAAAAGCCTGAATGGTCTCACAGTTTTAGTCAAGAACAAAAAATGAACATGGCTCAACGTCTCAGAATCTGATACTGGTCGTGCGGTCAGGGACCCGCCCGTTCGGCGCCCCCTGCTCCCCTTTGTGTTTTGTCTTTCAGATTGGAAAACCCCCATGCAGCTTCTCCCCCTGACCCTTGCGCCCCGTCTGATCGGTGGCTTGATGCTGTCTCTTCTCGCCCTGCCCGTCCTGGCGGCGGAGGCATGGGAGACGGTGCACCCAGGCGGCGATACGGCGTGCGCCTTGGGGACGCCCTACAGTTTTCATACCCGGCGCGCGGACCCGGAGCGGGTAGTGGTTTTCTTCAACGGCGGCGGCGCCTGCTGGGCGGGACAGACGTGCGACCCGAGCGTTGAGCCAACCACCTATGTGCCAAGCGCCGACGCGAGGCACAATGACCCCCGCTATCACAGCGGCATTTTTGATCTCGAAAACCCCGCCAATCCTCTGCGTGACTGGAGCATGGTCTTTGTCTCCTACTGCACAGGCGATGTGCACCTGGGGGCAAGCGACCGGCTTTACGCCAAACCGGATGGCAGCGAGATCACTATCCAGCATCGCGGCCATGCCAACGCTCATGCGGCGCTGGATTGGATGAAAGAGAATTTCGCCGACGCCAGGGAAGTGCTTGTGGCTGGCAGCAGTGCGGGTTCCGTCGCCGCGCCGGTCTATGCCGGGGTTGTGGCCAAAATCTATCCCGACGCCAGCGTGCGCCAACTTGGGGATGGCAGCGGCGGTTATACGTCCCCCCAGATCGCAGACCTGCTTGCTGCGTGGGGAACCCTCACCTTCCTGCCCGACTGGGTGAAACGCGATGATGGCACTGTGGGCGGGTTCAACGATTTTTACACGAGCGTCGCCGCCAACTTCCCCGATATTTCCTTTGCCCAGTATGACGCCGCCCATGACAGGGTGCAGGCCGGGTTCCAAAAAGCACTCGATGGGAATACCGATATTCATGCCCGTATGGTGGAAAACCGGGCGGCGCTTGCAGCGAAGATTGACGGGTTTGCGAGCTACACTGCAGGCGGCGGCGAACACACAATCCTGCGGGCGGCTTATCTCTACGATTATTCCGTCAATGGTGTGTCCTTCGTCGACTGGTTGTCTGACCTTGCCTCTGGCAATAGGCTGGAAACGGTGAGCTGCGTGGACACAGAAGCGGGATGCGACCTGCCACCGTCGTAGAGCACAACAACAACCGGAGGACATGACATGCTTGCCATAGAAAAAATTGATCATATCGGGATCCGTGTCCGGGAAAAGGCACGGGCCACAACGTTCTACGAGTCTTTAGGGTTCGCGTTCGTGACCGATGCCGGATTTGAGCACGGCCATCCGATCATGCTGCGCCATCCCTCCGGTGTGGTTCTCAACTTGCTCGGGCCAACGACGGAAGACAAAGACAAAAATATTTTGATGGATGTCGATCAAAAGTTTGCGGGCTATACGCACATGGCGCTCAAGGTCTCATCCCTTGCTGATCTCGAAACTTTTTTGGCCGACAAGAAAATTGAGATCACCGGGCGTTTTACCTTCAAGGATATGAGCGCAGTCTTTATTCGGGATCCGGACTGCAATGTAATCGAGTTTGATGAGTACCCGGGAGACCATCCTGCTTCCCGTTTGGTCTCTGCTGATGATGAGACCGATGCCTATGACTCCCACCCCTAACGGGATGGGGGGCTCTAGGTATGAAACCTAGGACGCCAACTCGACGGGGGTTACCGGAGCCGTCTCGGCGCAACTGACCCGGTTGCGTCCGGTCTTCTTTGAGTGATAAAGCGCCTGGTCAGCGCGGCTCAAAAACTCCTCGGCAGATTTGTCATCGCCGTTCCATTGAGCCACGCCCAGGCTTACAGAAACCGGCACAGCACAGTCTTGGGCAATCTGGAACGGTTGTGCATCAACGGTCTTACGCAGATGTTCCGCCACGGCCATCGTTGCTTCCGCCCCGGTCTCAGGAAGAAGAACAGCAAACTCCTCCCCGCCCAGGCGGCCCAGCAGGTCGGATTGTCTGATCCCGGTTCCCATGCGTGTCACAGTATCGCAAATCACGATATCACCGGCGGCATGTCCGTAGGTGTCGTTCACGCGCTTGAAATGATCAATATCGGCCATGATGACAGACAGTGTGTTGCCATGCCGACGGGCGCGGCTCACTTCTGACTCCAGACGCTCCATGAAGGCGCGTCGGTTGGCGACACCGGTCAAGGCATCGGTCAACGCAAGACGGGTCAGTTTTCGTTGCAGTTGAACCGTTCGGCTGGCGGCGCGCACACGGGCGTTCAATTCTAATTCTTCGTAGGGCTTGCGAATGAAATCGTCGGCACCTGAATCCAATGCCTCCGCCACGGTTTGGATTCTCTCGCCCGCCGTCACAGCAATGCAATAAATGCCCAGGGTATTTTCGTCGGCCTTCAGGTGCCAGAAGAGCTCAAGGCCCGACATGTCACTGTGCTCGATGTTAGAAATGAATATGCCGTATGCGCCACTACGCGCTTCGCGTAACGCGTCATCTGCGGTGTACACCGACTGGATATCGTAGCCCGCCTGTTTCAACATGGCTTCCAGAATACGACGTTGGACGGTGCTCGATTCATAGACGAGCACTCGAACTTCATCGGAAGGAACTGCCTCTGCCATTACTTACCCGGGTAAAAGACCACTTGCGTTGGTGTGTGATTATCCGGGCAATCCGCTAACAAGCGGTAAAGTTTCGCCATCTGTTAGCGTGCAAAAACCCCTTATAGAGTCAGGCTTTTAGAGAAATGCCGTCTGCTATAGCCGATCTTCAATCGCATCCCAGATAAGGCTGGAAATATCGGCTCCCCCGAAGCGCGCGATCTCCTGAAT
>CAZFHW010000038.1:0-20457 GCA_964518885.1 uncultured Parvibaculum sp.
TGCTGGATGTCGGCTGCGGCGATGGCGAGCTGCTGGAAATTCTAACCACCAAACGTAACGTGGACGGTCGCGGTGTTGAAATTTCACAAGACGGCGTGAATGCGTGTGTCACCCGTGGGCTCTCCGTGATCCAGGGCGACGCCGACACAGACTTGAATGATTATCCCGACGACGCTTTTGATTATGTGATCTTGAGCAAGACCATTCAGGCAACCCGCAACCCGGGCGCCGTGATGCGCGAAATGCAACGCATCGGGCGACATCTTATCGTCTCTTTCCCCAATTTCGGGTACTGGCGCATCCGGCTCCAGCTCTTGATCGGGGGACACATGCCTGTCACCCCCACCCTGTCCGATCAGTGGTACAACACCCCCAACATCCACTTGTGCACGGTCAGGGACTTTGTTGAATTGTGCGAAGAACTGGACCTTGCCATTGTTGATGCTCTCATGCTCTCAAACGGCACGGTCCGGCACGCAAAAAAACCAGGCTGGTGGCACAATTTCCTGGCCCAGGAAGCTGTCTTTGTCTTGAAGAGGCGCTAAACGCCAACCGGTTCAGGCGCCGATCGCGTCCGCGTCACGTTCCCCGGTCCGGATCCGCAGCGCCTGTTGCAATTCCATGACGAAGACTTTGCCGTCCCCGATTTTACCGGTTGAGGCAGCCTTACTGATGGTCTCAACAACCCTGTCGGCCACGCTGTCTTCAACGGCAATTTCAAACCGTACTTTGGGGACCAGTGTCACTTGATACTCAGCGCCGCGATAAATTTCAGTCTGCCCTTTTTGGCGTCCATGACCTTTGACTTCGCTGACCGTCAGGCCAGACACGCCGATCTCCGCCAGAGCATCCATCACCGTTTCCGTCACCGCTGGTTTGACAATCGCTACAATCATTTTCATTTTTTCGGACCCTTTTCGACGGGGAAGGTAGCAGCAGTAGGGGCCATGGTGGACGATTGTATCTGCCCTGTCACGCTTTGCCTCGAAACAATCTGCGCCGGAGCGACAAGCCGCCGTCGCACCATCGGCTTAGTCCCCACCGGGGTGGCCAGGTAAACCTCCTTGGCGGCCTCGACCAGAATGACCCCCGCAAACCGTTGCCCGGCCATGTGGCCAAATCGTTCCCATGCCACGGCGGATTTGAGGAATGGCTTCGCGCCAAAGGGCGGCATGAACAGGCAGCTCCGCCAGAGTGTCGGCGTAAACATCGCCCCTCTGAGCAGGTCTCGTAATTGCGTACGGGTAAAAGGCCTACCATGCCCAAAAGGTGTTGTCTCGCGCCTTGCCCAAAAACCCCGCCTGTTGGGTGCCACGATCAACACCCGTCCTCCAGGAGCAAGAACACGCCAGACTTGCCGCAGAAGTTCCCTCAGCGCCTCACTGCTCTCCACAGAATGGATCAGCACAATCCGGTCGATGCATTCATCGGGCAGGGGCAAATGGTCTTCCTGAACCAGTGTGGTCAGATTAAAAGCTTCCTCCGGCCACCGGTCGACCCCCTGTTGTGCAGGCATCAGACCAATGACCCGGGTCGCCTCGCCCACAAAAGGCTGAAGATAGGGCGTGGCATATCCAAATCCCGCCACCGCCATTCCGGTGACGTTAGGCCACACACCGCGTATCTGATGCCCGATCAGGCGCCGGGCAACCCGACCGAGGGGGCGGGCGTAAAACCCTCTGAGATCAACAACATCTGGGTACATAGGTCTAAAACTACCTGATTCTGCGAAAAACCGTTCAAAAGCTTGTGAGAGACAGACAAACAATCATCACTAACGGTTCAAATTCCGCTCAATCAGCGTTATTCTGATCTCAACCATCATCAAAGCTCTTTGGAGAGCCAATGTCCAAGCTAGAAATCCACCAAATCCCCTGCCTGAGCGACAATTACGGGTACCTGATCCACGACCCGGAAGCCGATATGACGGCGGCCATCGACACGCCCGATACCGCGCCAATTGAGGCCGCCCTTCGCTCCCACGGCTGGCAGCTCACCCACATTCTAAATACCCACCACCATGGCGATCACACAGGGGGCAATCTGGCTCTTCAGGAAAGAACCGGCTGCACCATCATTGGCCCACGGGATGAAGCGGACAAAATTCCGGGCATTGACCGCGAAATCGGTGATGGGGACACTTTTTTCTTTGGCTCACATGAAGTCCGCGTGTTGGGTGTGCCCGGCCATACACTCGGCCACATCGCTTACTATTTTGAAGACGCCAAAGTCGCTTTTGTCGGCGACGCTCTGTTTGCCCTGGGCTGTGGTCGGGTTTTTGAAGGAACCCCCGATCAGATGTGGCATTCATTGGAAAAATTGATGACCCTGCCCGACAGCACCAAGGTCTATTGCGCCCACGAATATACGCAAGCCAACGCCAAATTTGCAATCACGGTTGAGCCAGGCAACGCAGATCTCAGCGCCCGCGTTAAAGAGATCGACGCCCTGCGCGCGCGTGGCGAACCCACCGTGCCCACAACCATCGGCCTTGAGCGACGCACCAATCCCTTCGTCCGGCCGATGAGTGAGGAAATTCAAAACATCGTCGGACTGGTGGGCGCCACCCCTGCAGCGGTCTTCACGGAAGTGCGCCTTCGCAAAGATAGTTTTTAACGGGTTGAAAAAAGCCCGCGGGCTGACGGAGCAGTACATGCAGACCACTGATACAGGGACATTAGATCCGCAAACAGTGATCAAGGCCCTCGGTCTCCAGCCTCATCCGGAAGGGGGCCATCGCGATGACACGCGTGCCCCTGATGGGCCCCTGAGCACCCGCGCGCCTTCCACCGCGATCTACTACCTCCTAAAAGAAGGTGAGCGTTCCCACTGGCACCGGGTCGATGCCGCCGAGGTCTGGCATTGGTACGCAGGCAGCCCGCTACAGCTTTCCCTCGCCCAGACTGATGAAGACAACCCGGCGCATATGCTGCTTGGGTCCGATATCATGAACGGCGAGCGCCCGCAGGTGGTGGTTCCTGCCCACGTCTGGCAGGCAGCAGAGACCAAGAGAGCCTGGACGCTGGTAGGGTGTACCGTCGCTCCGGGGTTTGAGTTTCAACATTTCGAGCTTGCCAGTCCTGGCTGGCAGCCGGGAAACCAGTAAGGCCTATAGGGCAGGGGGAAACATGGTGAAGAGACGAGGCACGCGCTACCGGACGGCTTCTGCTGCTTTACTCCTTGGCGCCTGCCTGGCGTTCGCTCCCGCCGCTGCGGCCCCTCACACCCTTTCTGAGACTGCAGCCCCGACAGTAACCCCGACAGTAACCAGCGCCTGCACAAACCCAGCCTGGCCGAGCCGAACCATCTTCGTGCCCGCCCAGGTGCAAAACTATGGGACCATGCAGTATCAGCAAACCGTGGCCCTGGAAGACAAGGAAGTCGTCCTGACCTTTGACGATGGTCCCAACATCGACACCACACTCAGCATTCTCAATACCCTGGACGACTATTGTGTGAAGGCAACTTTCTTCTTCACCGGGTTACGGGCTGCACGCCACCCGGAGCTTGTGCGCGAAGCAGCTCTGCGCGGTCACACCATCGCCTCCCACAGCTATTCCCACCCCAACAATCTGCGCCGCCTGGGGTGGAACAGTGCCGTCCGACAGATCCGCCGCGGCATTTCCTCCATACAGGCCGCCCTCGACGGCGATGCAGCGACAAGCAGCATGAGCGTTGCTCCCTTCTTCCGCTTCCCGGGTTTAAACCACAGCCGTGGGTTGCGCGGGTGGCTCGCTTCGCAAAACATTTCAACGTTCTCGTGTGATGTGGGCAGCGACGACTGGCGCCGTATTTCATCAAGGTCGGTCATTTACCGGGCTCTGCGAAATATTCGCTCCAAGCGGGGCGGTATCGTTATTTTCCACGACACCAAATCCAGAACGGCACGGGCGCTGCCAGCGATCCTTGAGCAATTGCAGACTGAGGGATACCACATCGCCCACATCGTGCCGGAGGCCACACGTCCGGCGCTGGTAGCCCTCACCACCACACCGGCACCCGCTCCAGCCCCCTCCCTTCCTGTAACAAGTGGCGCACAAACCACACCTCCCATTGCCAGAAGCCCAGCCCTTGTGCCGCAATCCAGCCTTTCGCTACACTGATCTCATGAGCAAAAAGACGCACCCCCCAACAACCCGTCGCACCCTCCTCAAAGTGGGTGCCCTTGCGGCGACAGCACTCGTCACTCCGGCGATCTTGCAGGCCGCTGCGCCCTATAAGCGCACGCTACGCATGCACAATCTCAATTCCGGGGAGCGCCTCACCATCACCTATTGGGCCGACGGGGAATATCAGAGCGCAACATTCGGCGCCATCAACTGGTTCATGCGGGACCTGCGCAATCATCAAACCATCCAGATGAGCACGAACCTGCTGGACCTCTTGTGGGATATTGACCAGCTGACACCGTCAAACGCGCCGCTCTACACCATGTCAGGCTACCGCTCACCTGAAACCAATGCCAAGCTGGCCGCACGTTCCGAAGGGGTCGCCGAAAACAGCTTCCACATGCAAGGCAAGGCAATGGACCTCACCCAGAATTTCAACGATCCCGGTGAGCTGTTTTACGTGGCAAAGGCACTCGGGCGCGGCGGCGCCGGATTTTATCCAACCCGCCGCCCCTTTGTGCATATCGATGTCGGTCCCCCCGCCACCTGGGTCTACCCTGAACCGGGTCGCGGCGATGACAGCACCAGCTAAAACATACCCGCCTAACCAGTGATGTACTGAGCCCCATTGGCCGTTAGCGTAGCGCCGGTGATAAAGCCCGATTTGTCGTCTGCCAAAAATGACACGCAGTGTGCGATTTCATCCGCTTCCCCAAGGCGTCCGACCGGAATGCCCGCGACAATACCTTTCAGCACTTCTTCAGGCACGGCCTGCAGCATCTCCGTGTTGATGTAGCCCGGTGCAATACAATTGACAGTGATGCCCTTGCGCGCGGTTTCTTGTGCCAGCGCTTTTGTGAAACCGATCATGCCCGATTTGGCCGCAGAATAATTGGTTTGCCCCATCTGGCCTTTCTGGCCATTGATCGAGGTGATGTTGATGATCCGTCCAAAGCCGCGCGCCCGCATGCCCTCGATCACCTGTCGGGACATATTGAAGACAGAGTCCAGATCAACGCTCATGACCTCACGCCACGTCGCCAGATCCATCTTGTGGAGCATTTTATCCCGCGTAATCCCCGCATTGTTTACCAACACATCCACAGGGCCAAGCTCTGCTTCCACAGTAGCCACACCAGCAACACATGCATCGAAATCAGCAACATCCCACTTAAAAACAGAGATACCGGTCTCCGATTGGAACGCCGCAGCCGCCTCATCATTACCAGCATAATTCGCTGCAACCACATACCCAGCAGCTTTCAAACCAACTGAAATTGCAGCCCCAATTCCGCGTGTCCCACCAGTAACAATTGCGATCCGTGTCATTCTTTTCAATTACCTTCTCTCAAAATTCGGTGCTGTGTCTTGGCGCGGTCAATCGCGCTCAACACACAGAGCAATGCCCATCCCGCCGCCAATGCACAAAGTGGCAAGGCCTTTTTTGGCATCGCGCTTCTGCATCTCATGCAGCAAGGTCACAAGCACACGGGCGCCCGACGCGCCGATCGGGTGACCAATAGCAATCGCCCCACCATTCACGTTGACCTTCTCTGTATCCCATCCCAGCTCCTGATTGACCGCCAGCGCCTGCGCAGCAAAGGCCTCATTCGCCTCGACCAGATCAAGATCGCCCGGCCCCCACCCAGCCTTCTCCAGCGCTTTGCGAGAGGCGGGGATGGGTCCTGACCCCATGATGGAAGGCTCCACGCCCGCCTGCGCCCAGGAAACAATCCGCGCAAGGATGGGGTGGTTTCCTTCTGCGGCCCGGTCGGCCCGCATCAGAACAAGCGCCGCCGCGCCATCATTGATGCCGCTGGCATTGCCAGCCGTCACCGATCCGTCTTTGGCAAAAGCCGCCCGCAAACCCGATAGCGCATCAATCGTGACCCCGTGCCGGATAAACTCATCATCCTCAACAACCGTCTCGCCCTTGCGGGTTTTGATCGTCACCGGAACAATTTCGTCCTTAAACCGACCCGACGTCTGCGCAGCCTCAGCTTTATTCTGAGAGGCGACGGCAAAGGCATCCTGAGCCTCACGACTGATCTGCCATTTGGCAGCAACGTTCTCCGCCGTCTGCCCCATGTGGTATCCATGGAAAGCATCCCATAGGCCGTCGATAAGCATCGTGTCCACCATTTCGAGCGCACCCATTTTGGTACCGCTGCGCATGTAGGCCGCATGAGGCGCCCGGCTCATGCTTTCCTGACCCCCGGCGACAACAATCTCCGCATCGCCGTTCGCAATAGCCTGAAACCCCAGTGCCACAGCACGGAGACCAGAACCGCAAAGCTGATTGATCCCCCACGCTGGCACCTCAACCGGCAGCCCCGCCTTCATCGCAGCCTGCCGGGCGGGGTTCTGGCCCTCACCCGCTTGCAATATCTGCCCCATAATTGCCTCTGAGACGGCATCAGCCGCCACACCGGCTCGTTCCAGCGCTGCGGTAATCACCAGAGCACCGAGCTCGTGAGCACACAAAGATGACAGCGCTCCGTTGAACGCCCCCACAGGCGTTCGTGCGGCGCCAACAATGACCACGTCCGATTGAGTGTCTGCCATGAGCCTATCCCTTCATGCGTCTTGAGAGAGTGCATTTCTGCTGCGCCGCAGCATGTGCCAGCCGATCTCTCGTGTAAACTGCCATCTACAATAGTAATCCGATCCACTATTGCGTCATTTACCTAGTGCGGCGCACCAATTTACTTGCGTATGACAACGTCAGCGCGCCAGAATGGTGCAAATGGGGAGCAACCCCCAAACGATAGAACGGGGCGCGACTTGGCGAAGAAAAAACCAGCCATCGATGGCATTGTGACAATCAAGAAATATGCAAATCGCCGTCTCTACAACACTGCGACAAGTTCCTACGTGACACTTGAGGGCCTCGCCAAAATGGTGCGCGAGGGACAGGACTTTTTGGTTTTTGATGCCAAGTCGTCTGAAGACCTGACCCGGTCCGTGCTCACACAAATCATATTCGAGCAGGAGCAAAAGGGCCCGAACCTCCTGCCAATCCCCTTCCTGCGCCAACTCATCTCCTTTTATGGAGACAGCCTGCAGGGGCTGGTTCCCTCCTATCTCGAAATGAGCATGGACAGCTTTACGCGGGAGCGCTCAAAAATATTGGAGAAGGTGACATCCGCCTTTGGCGGCAAAGAACGGTTCGATCAGTTTGAAGAACAAATCCGCCGCAATATCACTATGTTTGAAGAAGCTTTGCGGATGTTTTCGCCGTTTGCCGGACGCACGGATATCAACGAATTCTCCCAATCCTCCGACGCGAGCGATGCCCCGTCGAAGGGAGGGGATGATTTGGAATCGGTTAAAGAACAGCTTCGTGAAATTCAAAAAGAGCTTGCGAAACTATCCGGCAAGGATACCAAAAGTTAGGCAGCACTGCCGCTTGTTTGCTGTCCGGGTCCCGCGTCTTTTTCGCTCTCTTCGCTTTGCGTCTCTCGCCATGGTGGCGTGAGGACAGGAACCCCAAGGTGAAAACCCTGGAAGTACTCAACGCCAATTTCGCGAAGATACGCCACCTCTTCTTCGCAGCTCACGCATTCTGCGACGGTCGGTAAACCAAAGTTGCGAGCCAGATCCACAAACGTCCGAAGGAACATCTTGTTGTCGGGCTTACCCATAAGGCCCTCGACAAAAGTACCGTCAATTTTGACCATATCAACGGCGAGCCGCTTCAGGTTGCGGAACGACGTATAGCCAGCGCCAAAATCATCAATCGCGATTTTCGCTCCCTGGCCACGCACAGTCGCAACGAATGCCTGGCTCTCACTAATCTCTTCTATCGCTACCGTTTCAGTAATCTCGACAACCATCCGCTCGGTCGCTGAGGGGTGCGCACGCGAGAGCGCAAGAAACATATCCAACCACACCTTGTCCGTGATCGTATATCCAGACACATTGATCGCAATTTGGGGTTGCTTGTCATGGAGCAATTCTTCGAACGCCATTTCCAGCACTCGGTGATCGATCAGGCGGATGAGCCCAAGCTTTTCAGCTATCGGAATGAACCGCCCGGCGGTAACAATAGCGCCATCCTTCTGCTTCAGCCGCAACAATGCCTCATGAAGGACCGGCTCAAGTGTTTGTGCCGATACAAGCGGCTGGAAGGCAAGTATCAGACGCCGCTCATTCAGGGCCGCCACCAGTTCGTCGGCAAGTTTTAGGTTACTGCGCCGACGCTGATCTTTCTCTGGTGACTGGTGATAGGCCACATAAGAAGCACGGCGGGAATATTTGGCTTCCGTCAACGCCTCTTCAGCCCGCATCATGGCGCCCTGCGCTGTATCTGCCGAACGGGGAACAGAGACACACCCAATCGACACGGTCGTTGCAACCGGACCCGCATCAATTTCGATGACCATGTCGCAGACAGCAGTGAGCAAGCGCTCTGCGGAAGCACACATCTGAGCTTCATTGCAGTTGCTCAAGATAATGCCAAATTTATTCCCGGAACTACGCCCGATGACATCAGTCGTGCGCAATTCGTGCAAAAGTCTTTTGCCAACTTCTACAATGACCTGATCTGCAACATCAAAACCATAGGACTCATTGATGATCGCTAGATTGTCGATGGCGACAACAAGATAGGCACCATGCACTCCCGAACGGCGCATCTCCACGATCTTATCATTGAGCGTATCTTTAAGCTGCTGCCGGTTGAGATGCCCTGTGAGTTCATCATAGGTCGCAAGATAGGTCAGCTCGTCCTCGCGGCGGCGGCGATGGGTAACAACCCTTATCAGCCCAACAGCCCGGTAAGGGCGACCCTCAGCGTCACCGAACCAGCGACCTCGGTCCTCAATCCAGTGCTCTTCACCGGCATCATCCTGGATTACATATTCGATCTGATAGGCAACGCCCTTGCCATTATCCCGCAATCCGCCGGACACAATAGCCTCATAGCGGCTTGTCCCCTTTCGGGATACCAAACGTGATGCAAAGGCACGGCCTGACGAAAGATCATCTGCAGAAGCAATCCCCAGGATAGAGGAGGCATTATCGCCCCAAACCAATCGGTCGTTCCCAAGCACCCACTCATAAAACGCATCACCAGTTTCAGTGAGCGCTTCAAGGCCCAGTAAATTAAGCTGCGTAAGCCCGTCGGGAGCTTGCGGTTCAGGAACGGTCAGACCCTGGTCTGCCAGATCAGAAGATACCTGGGAATCACTCCCCTGGTCTCCACGCCATGTACGCCGGTCACGCAACACCACAAACACTCCCGCCAAAATACAAAACCACCCATACAAGGCCCAAAGCGGATAAACGCCTTTGACCATGAGCTAATTGTGCAATCTCTGCCTTAAGAAAAGGCCAAAGAACATTGACAAAATTTTCCTAAAATTCGTGGTTAAAAGGCGCACCTTTGTGCCATTGCGGGGCAGTGATGTTGGCCGGGTTTTTGCTTCTATACACCCATGACCCGCATTGTTCGCATATCGCCAAGTGTTTTCCCCAAAGGGCCCGCTCGATCAAAAACAGATCCGCGCGTTGAGGAAAAACCTGCGTCTACCCAGCTTCGGGTCATTGATCCAACATATCAGGCGACAACACATCGACACATAGGTGCCCGCCCGGGTCCCAACGTTGAGTTTCTTGCGCAATATGTAGACCAACACTGGCCATGGCCGCGCAACCCTCAGGGTCGCGTACGCGCTCGCAACGCAGCCGCAGGCGCTTACGATGCAGCCAACAACACCCCGCTGGCTGAACATCGCGGTCGTTGTCTCAACCGCCAAATCTAATATCCAACAGCCGCACCATCTTTGCGGGGATCAGATCCACCGACCAACCCGCCTTGCGCCCGATCAATGTAAATCGCCTGTCCTCCGCCAAAAGGAAGCATAGCGTTTCGCACATCGTGACCACGCGCCTCCAGGCCTGAGCGCACCTCAGCACTGATGCCCTTTTCAACTTCAATACCGGCAGCCCCCGGAAAGGCACGGGGGCTATCCAGTGCCTCTTGCACATCCATCCCAAAATCAATCCAGTTGGTCATCAGGTGAACATGCCCCACCGGCTGATAGGCACCTCCCATCACCCCAAACGGCATCGTCGCGTGACCGCCCTCAACCATCATGCCGGGAATGATCGTGTGCATCGGCCGCTTGCCTCCCTCAAGACAATTGGGATGACCTTCGCTCAGCACAAAACCAGCGCCACGATTTTGCAACATAACCGCACTCTTGGGGCCCGCAATGCCCGATCCGAATCCCTTGTAGAGCGAATTGATAAAGGACACAGCGTTGCGATCCTTGTCGACGACGCTCAGGTAGATCGTATCCCGGTCAAGCGGATCCCGATTGGCCGCAAGCCCGTCCACAACACCGTCCAAACGGATGCGTCCAGCAAGTTCCACTGCCATCTTGTCGCTTAAAAGGTCATCGACCGGCACATCGCAAAAAGCCGGATCAGCAACGTGCTTGTCCCGAAGATCATAAGCGAGCCGACAAGCCTCCATTTCCAGATGAAAACGCTCCGCCCCATGCGGGTCCAGTTTCCCGAGCTCAAAATGCCCCAGAATATTAAGCGCAATCTGGGCTGTAATCCCCTGACCGTTCGGCGGGATTTCCAGGATCTCCCTGCCGCGATACATCACCCGCGTGGGGGTCACATAGTCGGCCCCGGTCTCCGCAAAATCATCCAGCGTATGAACACCGCCAAGACTGTTCAACTTGCCCACCAAGTCTTCCGCAACTTCACCTTCGTAAAACCCGGCACGCCCTTTTTCCGCAAGCAGCTGCAAAGTCGCCGCCAGTCCGGGCAAGCGCGTCACCTGTCCAACCCCCGGCCCCTTGCCATCGACGAGATAATGGCCGGGCGCGTCTGCATCGTGCTTCAAATGATCGGCAAGGAAGCGCCACTCAAGCGAAATGCGCGGCGACACCGCAAACCCCTCTTCAGCAAAACGGATGGCGGGAGCAAGCAGTTCCCCAAAGCTCATCGTGCCATGATCGTCCAACAGCCGAACCCAGGCATCCACGGCGCCAGGAACGGTGACGGAATGAACCGAGGAAAGACCAATGTCTGTCAGGCCGTCATCGCGCAACCTTGCAGCAGACGCAGCCTTGGGCGCACGACCCGACCCGTTGAGCCCGATCACATCGCCACTACCACCTTTGGACAGCAGAACAAAACAATCTCCGCCAATACCGGTGTTGTAGGGTTCCACAACACACAGCACGGCACTGGCGCAGATCGCAGCATCGATTGCATTGCCACCCTGACGCAACACATTGATGGCTGCTTCTGCCGCAAGCGGCTGAGAGGTCGCGCACATGCCGTTCAGACTGTGAACGGGGGAGCGTCCGGGAAAATGCATATCGCGCATCACGATGTCTCCTGATCAGGGGGGCGCCGATCAAGCACCAATGACTTCAACTCAAAAAGGGCCCGTTCCAGACGCATCAACCGGCCATTCACCTCATCCAGGCGCGCAACCACAGAGGCTAGATCTGTGTCGCCTGCTTTCGGGGGGACAGGTGTCGAAACCCCCGCGTGGTCGGCGACTTCGGCGGGAGTGACGTGCAGGAAGGTGGCGAGCGCGCTCACTTCGTGAGGAAGAAGTTCGCGCTGATCTTTCCAGATTTCCCCCACCTGTTCGGCAGAGAGCTGAAGCAGGCCACAAATATCCTCCAGCGAGCGGTCCACCGCCACCAGCTGTTGATCAAACCAATTTTGATCGAAAAAGAGTGCCATCCCGTCCCCCGTTTTTATTGGGGGTAGAATAGAGCCAATCAACGCCAAACGGCATTCAATTTAGTCGCCCTCAAAGCACAAAAAAGAGAGCCCCCAGTACCAAAAGAGCAATCCACCCGGTTTCCGCAACGATCATCGCAACCGGGCGCCAGCCCACCACAGCCAGTTCCTTGAACGAGGTTTTCATACCCAGCGCAGAAATTGCTGTCACCAGACACCAGCGCGAGGCATCCCCTATCTGCTCCGTCACAATCGTCGGTAGCACGCCCATGCTGTTAACCCCCACAAGCGCTGCAAAACCAAGAAGGAAGAACGGGATCGGCACCTTGCCTTTGCTGGCACCTGCCCCCATACGCGCCACGGCCACAGCAATCACCAACACAACCGGCAACAGCATGGCAACGCGCAACAGCTTGATATAGGTGGAAATCTCGCCGGTCTCGACAGAGACCATGTACCCGGCCCCCACCACCTGTGCGACATCATGAATGGTCCCACCCAGAAAAATGCCCGCCTCCACATGATCAAGACCCATAGGCTCAACCAGAAGCGGATAAATCACCATCGCCACCGTCGAGAGACTGGTCACAGCCACAACGGTGAGGATCGTGTCGCGCTCAAGTTCAGCGTTGCGGGGCAAAACGGACGATATAGCCAGAGCAGCAGAAGCACCGCAAATGGCGACAGACCCCCCTGACAGAATGCCCAGCGACAGGCGCAAACCCAAAAGACGCGCCAACCCCCAGCCAAACAGCATCGTCGTGATTACGCCCACAATCACCGTCAGGACAGGCCCCAGACCAAGCCCCGCGATCTGATCAATCGTAATGCGCACGCCAAGCAGCGCAACACCCACCCGCAGAATGCTACGGGCGGCAAATTCGATGCCCGCAACACACCGCCCTTCTTCGTGCAAAAAATGAAACGCCATGCCAAGCAGCAAGGCAAACAACATGACCGGCGCGCCGTAGCGTGTTGAAAGCCACGTGGAAGCAAGACCGATGGTAAGAGCGACAAGCAGCCCCGGATAGACCGCATGCAAGAGAGCGCCTTTGGGCACATACCTCAGCAGAGCCGGAACCGGCGTCGGCTCTGCCTGCGTAATCCCCTCCATACTGTCGAGAGAGGCCAGCTGTTCAAGAGAGGACAGGCGTCTTACCGCGTTGGCGCCATGCTCAACCGACAGATTACGGCGCGCAGCATCCAGATCACGCTCATCCATTATTTGGCTCTCACTTCTGTTTATTCCACAGTATTTAGCCGCTCAATAACCCATAAAGCAAGGGATGATGCGGGTTTTTGGGCGGGTATCCTTTGTGATGTCGATCCTGCGGGATCAGGCTAAGCTCTTTGGACACTAGAGGGGCGCCCCGCCATGAAAAACAGTCTGCTCATCCTCGCGCTATTCGCCGCTCTCGTGGCAACGAGTTTCTGGTTCTCAAACCCCAGCCTGCCCAACATCACCCATGCCGACCGTACGCAAACGTCCGTTGAAGATCTTGCTCATTCGCTGATCGATTTGAGTTCAGGCACGGTGCACTACCGCCTGGAGGGCCCAGAGCACGCTCCCACTGTTGTGTTGGTTTACGGGTTCCGCACCCCGTCATTTGTCTGGAACGATCACATATCACCACTGATTGGCGAGGGCTTCCGCGTATTGTCCTTCGACAATTACGACCTGAACCTCTCCGACAGCCCAACCGATGTCGATACGGTCGGGCAAATGGATAATCTCATGGTTGAATTCCTGGCGCATCTCAACATCACCCGCCCTATCCACATAGTGGGCGTTTCTACAGGCGGAGCGACCGCCGCGATCTTCGCCGCCAACCATCCCGCCAAGGTCCGCTCCCTCAGCCTCATTGCCTCCGTAGAACCGGACGTAGCAGCGGTTTTAGCCCGCATTGAAAACCTTCCCGTTCAGATCGTCCGGAGCGAAAGGAGCGAAATCACGCCGCTGCTGATTTCCTTTATCCAGGAAAACCGCATGGCCCGGACCCCCGGCGGGGTTGGGGGCAAGGCACGCGGTCCCGCAGCGCGTTTGGAGCCCGCTGACTGCCTCTGCCACGACGAAGATGAGCCCCTTTAGGCCCACGCACGCTTTAGCCTTGCACAGAGCCATCACCCACGCCTAAAACATCTGAATTATGCAGGGCCCTTTATTCCATCGCGTCTATGGCGCAGGCCACCTGATCGAAGAAGTCCCCTTCTGCGATCCCCTCGCCCTGTTCGCCCCTCTGGCGACCACCCCCTTTGCCCTCTTGTTGGACGCAGCAACGGCTGGCCCTGAAAACGCGCCCGACCTGCAGGGCCGATGGACCTACATAGCAACCGACCCTTTTGCCACGGTGGAAAAAAGGAATGGTACAACTTTCCTGAACGGGGTTGAGACGCGAGGGGAGAGCTTTGATCTCCTTGCCCAGCAGTTGAACGTGCTCTCGCTGGCACCCGGCTGGCCCGAGGACCAGGCCCTACCGCCTTTCACCGGCGGGTTCGCTGGCTTCTTTGGATATGAACTGGGCAGCGAACTTGAACACCTCCCGCCCCGCAAGCCGTGGAGGCACCCGAACGAAAGCACCCGCACAAGCCCGCCCGACATGGCCCTTGGTGCCTATGATTGCGTCATCGCATTTGATTGCATTGCCCGGCGTACTTTTATTGTCTCGACGGGACTGCCAGAAACCACACCTGCCACCCGCGCAGTACGGGCTGAAGCACGCGCGGCACGCTGGCGCGCCCGCCTGAACCTCAACCCTGCGCTGCCCCCTCTTCATTGGCCCGAAAAACCTGCGCCAGCCGATGTCATCACCGCTGCGACAGACCGCGCCCACCATGAGGCAGCGGTCAGCCGCATCGTGGATTACATTTACGCAGGCGATATTTTTCAAGCAAACCTGTCACAACGCTTCGAGGCGCCCCTGCAAAACGGCGATGATGCTTTCACGCTCTACCGGCGCTTGCGTGCGCTAAGTCCGGCACCGTTTGCAGGCTTTTTCAATTTCGGGAACGGCGCCCTCTTATCTTCCTCTCCCGAGCAGTTTTTAGCCTCAGATGGAGAGAGCATCACAACCAGGCCCATCAAGGGAACCAGACCACGTGGGCAAACCCCGGAGCAGGATCAGGCATTGGCAGAGGCATTGCTTGCCAGCGAAAAGGATCACGCCGAAAACGTCATGATCGTCGATCTGCTGCGCAATGATTTGTCGCGCGTCTGCCAGGACGGTTCGGTACAGGTCCCAACACTCTGCGCGCTGGAAAGCTTTGCCACCGTCCACCATCTGGTTTCAACGGTTCGTGGCACACGCCGTGAGGGCGCTACCAACGTCGATCTCTTGCGCGCCTGTTTTCCCGGCGGCTCCATCACCGGCGCCCCAAAGGTTCGGGCCATGGAAATCATTTCCGAACTGGAACCCCATGCACGGGGGCCCTATTGTGGCTCCCTCGGCTTCATGAGTTTCTCAGGCACCATGGACACCAATATTTCGATCCGCACCATGACCGTCATGGAGGACCGCGTAGTTTTTCAGGCTGGCGGCGGCATTGTCGCAGACAGCAATCCGTCTGAGGAATATGAGGAAGTCATCGCCAAGGCGTCTGCCCTTTGCAACGCTGTGCGGGGATGCCGCCCGCAAAGAGATCACCCGGAAGAAGATGGCCGAACTGAGCAGGCCCGCGCATGATCCTCCTCATCGACAATTACGACAGCTTTGTTCACAACCTCGCGCGCTACCTCGGCGAACTGGGCTGTGAAAGACGCGTTGTCCGCAATGACAGCACAAGTGCTGAAGCCCTTTTGGATGCGGCTCCCGACGCTATCATCCTCTCGCCGGGCCCCTGCACGCCAACAGACGCAGGCATCAGCGTCGACATGGTGCGTCTGGCAGCGGAGAAACAAATTCCCCTGCTCGGTGTCTGCCTGGGCCATCAATGCATCGCCGAAGCATTTGGCGGCACAACCATCCGTGCAAAACGCCCCCGACATGGCAAGACCTCCCCCATCGCCCATGAGGGACACAGCCTGTTTACCGCCCTGCCCAATCCCTTCGCAGCCGCGCGGTATCATTCCCTCATCTCGGACCTTGGTGCCCCCTCTCCTCTCATCCCCATCGCCACAGCCACAGACGATGGCCATCTCATGGCGTTTGCCCACGAGAGCCTGCCCATCTTTGGCGTACAATTTCACCCTGAGTCCATCCTGACCCCGCACGGTCATCAGATCCTCGCCAATTTTCTCACCCTTGCGGGCCTCCCCCACGTCATGCCACGCACACAGGAAGAGGTTGACGCATGATTGTGTGGTTGAATGGCAGGCTTGTGGAAGCAGCAGAAGCGCGGATTGATCCAACCGATCGCGGCTTTTTGCTCGGCGATGGTCTTTTTGAAACGCTGCTGGCCAGGCAAGGCCAAATCCTTTTTGCCGAGCGGCATCTCGACCGCCTCGCACGCGGCGCAAGCATTCTTGGCATCCACACGGGATATGAGGCCACCACGCTCAAAGCAGCGATGGCGTCCTTGCTGATCGCGAACAGACTTGAAAGCACACCCCGCGCCGCGCTGCGGTTAACCCTCTCAAGAGGGCCCGGGCCCCGAGGCCTGTTACCGCCGCAAGAAGCATCGCCCACTGTGCTGATAGCCTGCTTCCCCTCCCAAGAGCCAACACCGTCGACAACAGCCATCACAACCACGGTGCGCCGCAACGAGTTTTCCCCCACGGCCAATCTGAAGGCGCTGCCCTATCTCGATCAGATACTGGCCAAGAGGGAGGCGTTGGCCGCAGGAGCCGACGATGCGATCTTTCTCAACACCCAGGGCAAGGTCGTGTGCGCCAGTGCCGCAAATCTGTTCCTTTGGGACAGCAACACTCTGCTGACCCCGCCCTTGAGCGATGGTTGTCTGGACGGCATAACACGCCGCGCTGTGATCGATGCGGCGCAGAATATTGGGGTTAGTGTTTTCGAGGAGAGCATTACGCCCTCCACATTGACCAACGTCGAAGGGGCATTCCTCACCAATTCACTGATCGGCATGATGCCTCTGAGTGCAATAGACGGACGTACCTTGAAGGAACATGGTCTCATGCAACCGTTGCGCATAGCGTTGCACGCAGCAGAACAGGCAAGCCTCAACCGCCCCTCCCCCCAATAGAAAACGGCGAGACCATTGGTCCCGCCGTCCACAATTCTATTATTCCAGTGCTTATTCGCCGACGGAGAAATCTCGACGTGCGGTCGCAATGGTGATGGTAAAGCCCGCCACAACATCCAGCAGCGTAAACATTGTGATCATGAAGAAAGTGGATGTACCAAACTCTGGCAGCACCATGAATTCCACAAGAGCTGCGATGAAGACAACGAGCGACAGACCGTGATTAACAACGGTCGAACCGCTGGTCCGGGTAGCCGTGACCATCTCTAGAAACAGCAAAATGAGCGCAAGCACCAAAAGACCATCGGCGACGGTCACGGTCCAGGTTGCCCCGGACACCAGTTGCGCCTCAAACAAAGACATATCCATCGATGGGCCAGTGACAAGCGCCATGACGTTATAGGCAATGACGATGATCGCCATGAGAGGCAAACTTCCAAGCATGATTTCCCCTTTACTATCAGGTTGGGACGGGTGAATTGGCCTCCGCCGCGTAAGGCTAGCTAGCCAAGCAGACGCTCAGCATTGCACGACAACACCCCAATTATGCGTCCAAATTGCGACAGTCGCGCCTTAAGCGGCCAGCACGGCCCTGCAAAACGCAAAAAGCGCCCGAAATCAGGCGCTTTTTGGTATTTCCAACACGGTGTGCGGAAAATCAGATATCGCTTTTTGGCTCAAGAACCTGGCGTCCCCGATACATACCGCTTTTCAGATCGATATGATGAGGGCGATGCAATTCGCCTGAGTCTGGATTTTCAACATATGTCGGCCGCTTCAGCGCATCTGCCGACCGCCGCATGCCGCGCCTGGAGCCGCTGATTTTACTTTTTGGAACAGCCATGTCTGTCTCGCCTACCATCAACACTGATCAAAAAGCTTTTTAGATCAGGGGGTTAAATAAATAGAGGAGCCCCGTCAGAGCCCCTGCCTCAAATTCTGTCAGGCGTTATACTACCTAGCAGCCCTGCCGTCCAGAGAGAGCTTACCAAAACCTGCCATACCCTCAAAAAAGCCCTGAACAACAGCCCAACCGACCTATTCAAGCGTACACCCCACCTCGCCTTCGTAGCGCGCACGCCCCTGGATAACCCAATAGAAGGAGCTGTCCACAGCCTGTTCCTGCTCATCAAGTGAGGCCACCGCCAGGTCAAAACCAGGGGGGTTATCGGCCACACAGTCTTCAAGCCCGCGTCCGGCAACAAAAACGCAAGTACAGACGGTTTTAGCAACCGCATTCGCGACAACGCCGACGCCATCCAATTTTTGCTCAACGACAATCATGCCCAGCCCAAGGCCCACCGCGAACACAAGGCCAATCACCACAAATTTGATATTCATCTCAAGCCTGCCTATTTTGCCTTCAAGTCGGAAGTTTAGGTGTTTATCTCAAGGAAAACGAGCAGCCATGCGCTCCCTCATCCAGATTTTTTTAATCGCAGCAATCGTTGGCAGCCCTGGTTTTGCGGCGGCTGACAGATCGACTGAGGGGCAGCTGGTGTGGCTCCCGGACCAAAGAGCTGAAATACCCTGGCCAACAGATACCTGGCCCCGAGGCGACACACCCCCCGCCCTTGCCCGCGTCATGGACGACATCATAAAGGGAACCAAACCTGGAACCCCCGCCGATACACGTGCCCTGCTGGTGATCAAAGGCGGTGAATTGATCGGCGAGCAATATGGCGAGGGCTTTGGCCCCAACTCTCGGTTTCAATCCTGGTCAATGGCCAAGAGTGTCGTGCATGCCCTGGTCGGTATCCTGGTGCGGGATGGCCAGATCGACATTTATGCCCCCGCAAAAGTTCCCCGCTGGAACCGCAAGGTGAACGATCCTCGTGCAGCCATCACTGTTGAAAATCTGCTGCGTATGGAAAGTGGCCTCACTTTTTCAGAAAGCTATACCGACCCGGAAGCCTCCAATGTCTTGCAAATGTTGTTTGGCCGTGGGCGTCTCGACACCGCAGAATACGCAGCCAGCCAGCCCCTAGAGGCCGAACCCGGAACGCTCTGGCACTATTCCAGCGGCACCGCGAACATTCTGTCGGGCATTGTCCGCGACACGATTGGGGCAAACAGCGCACAAGAATATCGGGACTTTATGGCGGAGAGCCTTTTCCAGCGCATCGGTATTACTTCTGCAATCCCGGAATTTGATGCCGCACACAATTTTATCGGCTCTTCTTATGTGCACATGACAGCACAGGACTGGGCACGTTTCGGCCTGCTCTATCTGCGAGGCGGTGTCTGGGATGGACAACGCGTTCTGCCCGAACACTGGGTCGATCACGCGAGATTTCCCACACTCAACGCACATGGCGCCTATGGGGCGCATTTCTGGTTGAATGAAGTAAACCCAGAAACCGGGCAACCAGCCATAACACCGCGCATCCCGACCGACGCCTTCATGCCGCGCGGATTTGGAGCACAGGTTGTCCTGCTGATCCCCTCACTTGATCTGATTATTGTCTATCTCGGCCAGACCTATGACGATGCTGACCCTGTGATCGAAGCTATCGCCGACCTTGTCGACGCTGCTCAGTAAGATTTCCTAAGCGATGAGTTAGTGGGTGGGCCTGGGGACCGGCACGCGTCGTTCATCGCTATTGAGAGGCTGCTCTTTTTTGTCATTGCTGCGAATGGAACCCGTGATCAGCATATCATCTTCAGACATGCCGGAGACCGGGCCACCGAATTGAGCCTGCTCAAAAAGAAAATCGAGGCTCTGGCGATCATAGTCACGCAGCGCTTCGTCGCTGGCCAGCACAGGCGTCAGCAATCCCAGTCCAAACACAAAACCCGCAACCAGTCCGCGAGTAAACATGGCACATCTCCTATTAGGGCCCGGCAATGGTGCAACGGCACCAAGTTGCCTTCGAATCATTTGATTCATAATAGAGGCAAGGCGACACCAAATCCTTAATGCCGCCCGGAACCTAAAATCAGCGGAAAACCACAAAAAAGAGGCCGCTCGTCGCAAGCGACAAGCGGCCTCAAGTGGAATGTCCGACCTTGAGAGGGAGGGAACCTATCGAACACCCAATTGTCTGATGCTGGCTGGCGTGTACCTGTCGAGGCTCAGCTCAGTTGCATCGTAATTGACGGGAGCTTCTTCACTGCCCAATCCACCGGCAAGATACCGACCTGCATTGAGGTCATAAACAATGTCGCCAGCGCTGTTGCACAGAGGATGATCGTAAGCGACAGATGCCCATCTTTCCTGAACACGCCAAAGCTCTCCACGCGCGTCATAGAGCGTCGTTGCAACAATGGACCAGCCATCTTCGTCAAGCGCCATCAGCCGACGGCCATAGATGTGCCGCGTTGCCGGTTTCAGGTCTGCCTGAATTTCCCAGACACGCCGGCGCTCATACCGCAGCAGATCCTGGTTCACGTGACCCGCTTGGATCACATCCTCGTAGCGCACATCGCTTTGCTGCACTTGGTAATTGTTGGCAGAAATGAAGACCTCACGCTTGCCAAGAAC